>NZ_LT629758.1:4292500-4618750 GCF_900104725.1 Actinoplanes derwentensis | reverse complement strand
CCTCGCCGGTCTCGGCCCGGCCGAACTCCGCCGAGCGGCCGTTGCCGCTGAGCCGTACCGGCCGGGGCGCACCGACTCCGGGCGACGTGACCAGCAGTTCGCCGTACAGCCGCGGCCGCCGGTGCGCCGCCAGCAGCAGGGCGCCGATCAGTACGAGAAACAGCGCGCCGGCGAGGTAGTAGATCCACGGCCGGCCGAGGTTAGCGGACCCCGTCGCCGTCGTGTCGGTTCCGGTGAGCGGATGCTTGAGGAGCAGTTTCACGTCGTCCGCGAGCGTCGCGGCCCACGGGCTGCCGACCGTGCCGGTGACGTGCAAGGTCGTCGTGGCGTCGGCCGGGTCGTGGTAGGAGTAGCCGCGGTCTCCGGCCTCCCACTCGATGACAGCGGGCACGCG
Source organism: Actinoplanes derwentensis (assembly GCF_900104725.1). Lineage (NCBI taxonomy): Bacteria > Bacillati > Actinomycetota > Actinomycetes > Micromonosporales > Micromonosporaceae > Actinoplanes > Actinoplanes derwentensis. The sequence goes on along the minus strand of NZ_LT629758.1, from coordinate 4,618,356 downwards.
GACGGTCGCCTGTGGATCCACCGTGATCGGGCCGGTGGTCAGCCGGGCCCGGATCCGGGGGTCGTCGCTGGACACCGACAGCCCGCTGAGCTCGAGCGGGACGGCCGTGGCGGTGGAGTGGACCACAAGTTCGACGTCGTTGGCGCCCGGCTCCAGCTCCCGGGTTCCGGCCGACCAGCTCAGCTCCAACCCTCTGCCGTCGTCCGGGACGACCGCCTCGCGCACCTTCGCGGCACGTGCCTCCCGCTTGGGGATCTCCAACAGTTCGGTGACCTGCCCGGCCGTGGCGGCGTCCAGCCTCCGCGGCCGGTCGAACACGGTCGCCATCAAGCCGGCCCCCGTCGCCTCGGCGATGGGCAGGGCGTACGACCGGAGCGCCGTCTTGTCCAGGTCCTGCACCCGGTCGCGGAGCTGTCCCCACCGGTAGCCGGAGGTGGTCGGGTACGGGCTGCCCTTCGGCGGCTCGTGCCGGCCGTCGGTGACCAGGACGACGCTGGCGATACCGGGTGCGCCGGTGCGGCCGAGCGCTCCGACGGCCTTCTCCAGGGCCGCGCCGATGTCCGTCCCGTTACCGTCCGCGCTGGGCGGCAGCTTGTCCACCAGGCCGTCCGGCGAGTCGCCGACCGGCCCCTGGTAGGCCACCGTGGCCTTCCGGTCGAAGGTGATGAGCGTCAGCGTGTCGTTCGGGGCCAGCGCGGCGAAGAAGTCGCGCAGGCTCTTCTTCAGGTTCGTGTACCGGTCGTCCTCCCGCATCGACTGCGACGTGTCGGCGAGGATGACGTAGTCGGCCGGGATGTCGTCGATACCCACGGACCGTTCGATGTCGCGCAGCGTCTCCGGATCGGCCTGGGCCGGCGCCGCTCCCGGGCCGGCGACGATCAGCAGGCAGGCCAGGGTGGTGGCGCCGGCGAGGGCGCGGGTCGTTCTCATGATGGCGCTCCTTCGTCGGACGGTGATCGGGACCGGAAGAAGCCGCGCGATTCCGGCTTCGGCGGTTTGTGCTTCTTGAGGATCTGTACGAGGAAGTCGGACCGTCTGCGGAGGAGGTCGGCGTGGTTCGCCAGCCAATGGGAGAAGTCCCGGGCACGGTTCTCGCCGCAGTGGCCGTCGAGGATGTAGGCCATCCCGCTGCCGGCGATCGGCTTCAGCCCGATCTTCAGCGCCTCGGCCGACAGGGCGTCGATCAGAGCAAACACTTCCGCTGGTGAGTCGAGCCGCTCCCAGTTCCGGATCTCGGTCAGGATCTCCACCACGCTGAGTCCTTCGGCCTGCGCCTGGACACAGTTCTGGATCATGGCGGTGGGGGGTACCTGCCGGCTCACGGCCTCGCCGAGTCTGATGCGCGCCACCCGGATGCCGAGCCCGGGCACCAGCTCGACGAGGCGGTCCAGGACGGTGGGTGAAACCTCGGCGATGGCGGCGGGATAGCTCACCGCCCGTTCCGCGAGCCGCTGGAACACGGCGGCCGCGGCCGCCGGGGAGACACGGTCCGCGAACGTGAGCAGGAACGCGACGCCATTGCGGTCCAGGATCGTACGGGTGACCTCGGTGGCCAGTCCGGACGCGTACTCCACGGCCAGCGACGCGTCCAGGAGAGTGAGTCTGGCGTCGAGCCCGGCCAGGTATCTCGCTGTCTGATCCGGGTTCAGAAGGCCGGGGTTGTGCCGCAGCGGGACATCGGCGGCCAGCCGCAGCAGGTCGAGTGCGGCATGATTCTCCACGGACGTGCTGCCGGTGGTCTCGGTGATCCGGAGGAACAGCTGGACCAGAGCCGGGTCACGCTGCCGTAACTGGTTGTGTAGGACGCTCCATGCGTTGGCGCATTCCAGGAAGACGTCGGCGCCCGCCGCCTCGGCGGTGACCGCGAACAGCGCGAGGGCGACACGGCTGCCGGTGAACATCTTGTCCGTCGCCTGTTCCTTGGTCAGCTCCGGCCGGCCGGCTCGCATGGCGGCGAACGGCTCCGCCCACACCGGCAGCGGTGTCCGCCGGCTGAAGAGCAGTTCGGCCCAGCGCGACAGCGATTCGCCCCGCGACAGGTAGGCAGCCGTCAGCACCCGTGCCGCCGCGGCCGGCCGGGCGAGCAGTTCCTGTTGCAGCAGTACGGTGAACGGCAGGTCGGTGGCCGTGGTGAGGAACGTGACGACCCGTTCCAGCTCCGGCCCCTGATCGGCCCCGGCGATGAGCGTGGTCAGGAACCACGTCTGCTGACCGCTGGCGCTCGCCAGCCGCCAGATCGCCCGCATCCGGCTCTCGGCCGAGGTGAGCGCCGCGCCCACCACCATGCCCGGGACCATGGGCACGGGCCAGTAGCGGGCCAGGACCTGCAGGTCGTAGTCGGTACCGTGGTCGAGTACCTCGCGCACCAGGCGCTCGGTGATCTCCGGCTCGACGAGATTCAGCTCGGTGTCCGGTTGCCGCATCAGATCGGCGACCGTGCCGGCGGTGGCCGCCCGCCGGATCAGGTCCTGGTAGACCGCGTAGACGCGGTCCAGATCGGCGAGACTGTCCAGCACCTCGCCGGGACGGTCCACCGAGTACGGGCGGCGGTTCGCCCACAGTTTGGCGAGCAGCTCGGCGATCCGGCGGCGGCTGCCGTCGCCGATCAGCCGCAGGAGGCGGTGCGCGTAGTCCTGGGCGACCCGGGTGCGGAACGTGATCGGCTCGCCGCGGCGGATCATCTGCTGGCCGGTCATCACCCGGTTGCTGAACGCCAGGCGCAACCCGTGCTGTGAGTCGTTGGGTGTCCAGGTGCCGACCGCCAGGGAGTCGCGGATCCCGTACGGGAGCAGGCCGAGGACCGCGTCCAGGCAGCGCATCCGATCGGGCAGCCCGGTCATCGGGCCTTCCGGCGCGATCACCACCGGACCTTCGAGCAGCAGTGCGGCAGCCTGGATCAGCAGTTCGGCGCCGAAGCCGTGAACGAAACCGGCGAGCTCGTCCAGGACCGGTCCCGAGGCGCGGAACGTGAACCCGGTGCCGTCCGCCGGGCTCTCGCGCGTCAGTGCCCGGTACTGCGCCTCGTATCCGGCACCGGTGGTTGCCACGACTTCGGGATCGAGATCGAAGTATCTGGTCAGGGTCGCCGCCCGGCCGGACGAGTCGCGCACCTCGTCGGTCGGCCACTCCATCGACGCCACCGCGGTGCGCCGGCCGGTGCCGGAGGTGACCGGCGCGAAGTAGACCCACGGCAGCGCGTCGGTCTGCCCGGCGGTCGCCGTACCGGGGTTGCTGCGGACCAGTTCCCGGGCGAGAGCGTAGTAGTCCTGACGGCCGGGCCCGGTGTCGTCGGCGGCCAGCACGGTGTACTCGCCGAGTTGTCCGGGCCGTTTGCCGATCAGGGCCCAGCGGACGGCGGCGGCCTGCCGGTCGGTGACGGTCATCGTGATTCCCGGCGGATCGTGCGTTCCAGAGCGATCAGCGGTTCCAGGATGTTGACCGGCCGTACCGCGCCCCGCAGCCGGGGCTCGCCGTTGACGAGCTGGGTGTTCTGGAAATCGCCGGCCTCGAACCGTCCGCTCGGGCCGATCCAGAAACCCACCGACGAGGTCGCGTAGTAGCGCACCCGGTCGTCGTGGAACGTGCTCCGGAGCATGCTCGGGAACTGCAGAGTGCTCGAGTCGATCGAGTAGCGGTCGATCTCCCGGCAGATCCAACCGAAGTAGTCCTCGGCGCGGTCGTCGGGCACCCGGGGCACGCCGTCCTCTCCGATGTCGACGAGCCGATGGTGCAGCGCGGGCTTGAACACCGCCGGATCGTCGAACTTCGTGATGCAGACGGCCACGTGATGCGGAAGGATGCCGTCGTCGAGCCGGCCGGTCTGCCGCAGGCGCAGCTTGAGGGTCTCGAACAGTTTGTGGAAGAACATCCAGTTGGATTCGGCGCCCTCGGTGCGGCCGATGTCGCGGGTGGGGTCGAACAACAGGACCAGCGCGTCGGCGACGGCCAGCCGTTTGAGTCCCTCCTCGCTGATCGCCGCTCCGTTGAGCAGGAAGTCACCGCCGGGCCGGTCCTCGACGTCGATGTCGAATCTCACCTTGGCGCCCGGTGCCGGGCGGCGCAGACGGCGGGGTGTACTGGGCAGCTCGCCGTTGATCTGCCAGTGGTACTGCGTGACCGAGTTGGTGATCGCCGGAAATCGGTGGCCGACCACGAGATCCTGCTTGCGCTCGGTGAGGAACGTCAGCGAGGCGTCGTCGGTCGCGGTGATGCGCCAGCGCCCGAGCGGCTGGTCGGCCATGTCGACCGCGATGCTCAGCGCCGCGAGGAACGTCGTCTTGCCGCCGGACGGCGCCCCGCACAGCCCGAACCGGATCGGCGCCGGTCCGTGCGCCGACGGCGGATTGCCGGCCGGCGTGGCAGGTGTGACCGGGGGCGGAGTGACCGAGGGCGGCGTGGCACCCGGGACGGTTGTCGGCGGCACCGCCGAGCTTCCCGGGCGTACCACGGCGGGGAACGAACTCTGCTGCGGAACTCCGGTGCCGCTCGTCGTGTCGTACGGCATGGTCACGTGGTCCTCCGAAGAGCCACGGCCGAGGTGGCCGCGGCATAGGGAAGCGGGGTCTCGGGCGTCACGAACGTGGCACCGATCAGGTTCAGCAACTCCGGTACGGAGGCCGTCCCGGCGTTCAGCCGTGCCGTGCCGCCGAGCGTCCGCCAGGCCGCGGCGGCGTGGTTCAGGGTGGGGTGGTAAACGTGCGGGAGCGTGCCGAACCCGGGATCGGACCACACCGCTATCCGGTGCACACCCTCGGCGGTGAGCCGATCCGTCAGCACCCGCCAGTCATGGTGGGCCGGGCAGGGCAGCGCGTGGTCCATCCGCTGTTCGTCCTGGTAGGGCGGCCGGCTACCGACCGTCACCAGGACCCGGACCGCGTCCGGGCGCCACGACTGGGCGACCACGCGGGCCAGGGCGTCCTCGAGCGCCGCGGCCAGGTCGTAGGTGTTCGGCCGCGGGTGGACCACGGCGGCCGCCTGCCGGACCGTGTGCGGGTCGGTCAGGTCGACGGTGCTCAGGAGCCCGTCGGCGGGACCGGACGAGGAGTGCTGCCCGTAAACGATCAGCCCGGCCCGGACCCAACCGCCGTCGCGGACCTCGCAGTCCAGGGCGGTGATGGTGTCCCGGACCAGGGCGAGCCGTTCGTCGTGGTGCGCACCGGTGACGGCCTCGACAGCGAAGACGACGTCGATCCGGTGATCGGCCAGCCGCCGGGGCACAGCCTGCAACAGATCCGGCCAGGACCACGGCGCCGGGCTGATCTCGGCGCCGGTGAAGACCGGATCGGCCTGGTCGTCGAAGGTGATGCCGATGCGGGTCGGGCGCCCGCGCGGCAGGTTCACCGCGACGATGTTCACCGGCCTCCACCGGGAGGGCCGGCTGTCGTCGCGGACCACCAGGGCGAACGAGACCGGCCCGTCCGCACCGACCGGGGCGTACAGCTCCACCTCACCGGGTGTCGAGGTCCGTTCGCCCATCCGGAACACCGGCCACGGGCTCAGGCGGACGACACCGTCCGGGTGCGGATCGAGCAGCACCACGTCGTGGCTGAGCCCGACCGGCGCCTGCCGGACCAGACCCTGCAGGAGGGTGTGCGCGTTCTCGGCCATCGCATGCGCCAGCGTCGTCGCCGGCCAGTAGTGCCGGGCCAGCAGTTCGACGACCCGGTCCAGGACCGTCCATCCCGGTGCGCCGTTGATCAGCACCAGCGCGGTGCGCCGGGGCAGCGCGATCTCGGGCAGCGCCCGGGAGATCGCGTCGACGATCCGGGCCGGGACGAAGCCCGCGTCCTTGACGTCGCCGTCGGCGAGCACGTCACCCCGGCCGATGCCGCCCGCCAGGGCGAAGTGCCGCAGCGCCGGGTCGACCGGGAGATCCTGGTCGAGGTCCTGCCAGGACCAGTGCCAGTCGAGGATCTTCAGCCGGGTGATCCGGAAACCGTTGACGTCCGCGGTGTGCACCTCCAGCCCGTCCGGGCGGACGCACAGGAACGCCACGGCGTGCAGGTCGTCGATGACGAGCGCGGCCAGCAGGTCGGCCACCACCGACGCCGCCCGGTCCGGATCCGGAGCGGGTTCGGCGCGCAGCTTCTCACCGGCCGTCACCACCACGCGGAAATCCGGTCGGCCGCCGCGGACCACATCGCAGAGTTTGTCCACTACCGACTCGTCACCGGCCGCGGCCAGATGCGCCGCGCGCAGGTCCCACCGGCAGCGCGCCTCGGCCAGCCGGGCCGCGTCCTCGGGACCGGACCAGTCACAGACCTGACACGGCCGGCCCGGTGGGTCCACCGCCCAGCAGCAGACCGGACAGCGCGTCACGGGGGGCTCACCTCGACGAAGGAAGACACGTTCTCGCTCCTCAGACCTCGTCGCCCACGATCCGGAAACCCTCCGGTGGAGCGACGGCCAGCGCCGACTCCCCGCGGGCGAGGGCCGTGGCGAACGACACCAGGCTGGTCGTGACCGACTGCCAGAACGCGGTGACCGCGGTGGCGGGGTCGATCTGCGCGTCGGCGACGAAACCGAACTCGGGGCGCGTGGCCACGGTGCGGATCGCGTCGGGGCTGACCCCCGCCACCCCGCAGGCCACCATCGTCGGCGCGGCCGGCAGCACATTCCGGTCGGCGAGCCGGTCGCGAACCGACGTCCAGGCCGGGTCGCTGCCCGGCGGGGAGGCGCTGAGGAAGAACACGATCGGCCGGTTCACCCGGTATCCCGCCTGCTTGAGCCCGCTCACGTCGAGGGGGACGCGCTGTAGGAGGCTGTCGAAGACCGCTGCGAAGTCCGCTGTGCCGCCGTAGCCCGGGTCCGGCAGGGTGGTTCCGGGTGTGACCGGACCGAGCGGGGAGAGAATTCGGGCGGTGTCGCCGAAACCGATGACCGACAGGTGGACCCCGGCGGAGCCCCGGTGCTGTGCGCCGAGCTGCTGGACGAGCCCGGCGAGGCCCGCGTCCGACTGGGCAGCCCAGGGCGCGGCCGCGGCCGACCGGTCGAGGACCAGGTAGATCGGGTGAACCGAACCGCCGGTGCCGGCCTCGGGCATTGCCGGAGCCGGAGCCGGCTCTGGGCTCAGCGGTTCCGGTGACCGGGGCAGCCGCATCCGCGTGGACGGGGTCTCCGTGGACGGTCGCGCCGCGGGCCGGGTCGCCGGCCGCCGAGCCGGTTGCGGCGAGTGGGCCGGCTGTGGGGTGGGCGCGGGCTGCGGGGCGGGCGGGGCGGACTGCGGCGGCGGAGCGGCTTGGGTGGGCACGGCGGGCGGGCCGAGCCGGATGACGCCGCGTTCGCGATCGGAGGCCGGAGCGGAGGCGGCGGGCTGTTGCCGGATCGCCGGGCCGGTCACGACCGGAGACGCCGACGGTGCGCCGCCGTTGCCCGCGGGCAGAGCCGCCCGGCCGGCGCCCGAATGAGGCCCGCCAACGGTGATCGCCGGGGTCCCGCCCGGTGCGACCTGGTTCGTGAGTATGCCGATGATCCAGGTCCGTTGCGCTCCGTTGAGCAGGTTGTTGGCGATCAGGAACTCGAACCTCTTGAGCATCGCCTCGTTCTGCAGGTCCTCGCGCTGGAGACGGGCCTGATCCTTCTGGTTGAGCAGATTGATGGCCTCGGCGGCGTTGTTCGGGTTCTGCGCGATGAACAGCTCCAGCAGCCGGTGCTCGTCGATGTTGAGCGCCTCGATCGCTTCGACCCGGTGACGGAGCTGATCGGTTTCGAACCGCGCGCGCATGGCGGAGAGGTCGCCCTCGAGTTGGACGCCGGCGATCTGCTCCCGCCGCTCGATGTGCTGCAGCACACCCTGTTGCGACGCGGTCCGCATCTGAGCCGCGTGCCGGGCCGCGTCGGCGTCGAGTTCGAGCTGAGCATGGCAGCGGTACACCTCGATGCCCTCGCTGAGCACCACCGGTTGCAGGAAACGCGAGTTGACCGTCGCCTCCGCCTGCCCGACCCCGCCGATCTCGAACGAGCGGCAGATCGGGCGGATGATCTCGAGCAGCCGGGTTCGCACGACGGCCAGCCCGTCCCCGCCGACCCGGCGTTTCACCACCTCGACCGGGTCGTGTACCCGGTAGCCGAGCTCCAGCGTCGCCTCGAAGTGGAACGCCGGGTCGGCCGACGGGAGCTGCCGCCGGTTGATGGTCAGTTCGATCTCGTGGTCACTGGTGTCGACGTCGATCCGGTGGCGGTACCGGGACCACAACCCCTCGGCGAGGTTGAGTGTCCGCCCGCCGTCGACGCGCTCCAGGTGACCGTCGGCGGTCACGTAGACGACCACGATGTTGGGCTGAAGAACCTGCTTCGCCAGTGCCGTTCGCGGCACGGGCTGCGGGTTGCCGATCAACGCCGTCGGCTGATTGTTCATAGACCCTGCCCTCCACGGCTGATCTCGGTCTGCGCGGCCTGAGCCGCGTTCGGTGTCGGTCTCCCGGTCTCGCTCTCGGCCCAGTTGGCGGTCTCCACCAGGAGGTGGTTACGGAGCAACGGGTCGTCCTCACAGGCCATGCGCAGGATCTCGGCGAGAATCCGGCAGCCGGCGGGGTCGGCGTCGACGTATCGGGCCCACTCGAACAGCACCTCGTCACCCTGCTGCGGCAGGTAGACGCTCTCCGCCAGCAGGTGCTGCCAGATCCTCGCCAGTCCGTAGCGCAGCTCGGGGTGGACCGCGGCGAGCCGCAGCAACAGCGGCCATCCGGTGACCGGGCCGCCGGGCGTCTCCGGCGGCACGTCGACCAGCAGGTTCGTCGCCATGATCAGAAACGTCAGGTGCGCGGTCGCCTCGCGATCGGAGTCGCCCAGCCAACTCAGGATGAGCGCGAGGATCGGCTCGGCGAGCAGGTCGCTGTCGTGCAGGATCAGCTCGGAGAGGCTCTCGCCGACGGCCACGCCGACGCGGATGTCGTCGACCAGCGCCAGCCGGTGCAGCGCGGCCAGGGACTCGTCCGGTTCGCTCCGGCCGAGGCTGAACCCGTACGCCAGAGCCGCTGTCGCCTGGGCCCGCGGATCGGGGTCCTGATCGTCGATGCCGAAGTCGCCGTCGTCTCCGTCGCCGGGCATGTTCAGCCAGCTGCGCACCATCCGCCGGATCACCGGCCGGAGTTCGGGATCGGCCGCCGGCACGTGCAGGGCGTGCGCCGCCGCGGACCGCCGCCACGGCGAGTCGCTGCGCGCCCAGCGTTCCAGCACCACGCTGCTCACGTACTCGAAGGACTCGGTGGCCAGCACGCCCAGCGCGGTGGCGGCCCAGACCCGGACCGGCTCGGTCTTGCTGATGACCAGATCCCCGAGCCAGTCCAGCACGACCCGTTGTGCGGTGAACTCCGCCCAGGCCCGGCGGAGGACCTGCGCCGCGTACGTCTTGTCGTGGTACCGCATGATGTCGGCGCGGGTGGCGCCGTGCTTGCCGCGGACCGAGCTCCGCTCGATGGTGGCCCGCAACGCGTGCAGTCGTTCGCTGCGCGAGGTCTTGAAATGGTCCATCGTGGACCGCAGGGTCAGCGGCGTGCCGGCTCCGCTGCCGGTGCCGGTCACCAGGCCGGGAACGGACGGTTCCATCTTGCGGCGCAGCAGGCGCACCGCGTCCATGACGAACTCGCTGGGCAGGCCGTTGAGCACGGCCAGCGCGACCGAATGCAGCCGGGTCTCGGCGTCGAGTTGGTCGAACCAGATCGAGAAGGCCAGCTCGGAGCGCCGGTCGATCTGCCTGCGGACCTCGTCGAGGTCGATCACCCCGCGGGTCCGCTGCACGTCCGAGATCACCCGGGCGAGTTCGCCGACCTCGCGCAGCGGAGTGTCGTCGCGCACGACCGTCGCCACGAACGACGCCAGTTCGGCGGCGCCACGCAACTGTTCGCCGTGTCCCGGCAGCCGCCATTCGAGGTGTCTGAACAGGGCCTCCACCCGGGCGGGCGGGGGTGGCAGGCGCACCGTCAGGTCGAGTAGATCCTCCTCGCCTAGTAGCGCCTCGCCGGACACGGTGACGACCAGATGGGCCCGGTGGGCCTCCAGCCGGGACGTCACAGCGCTGAGGGCGTACGCGCTCAATGCGGTCGCCTCGCTCGGGTCGCTCAGGATGTATCCCGCGTCGTCCTCGAGCTGTTCCAGCCGCTCCAGGTTCTCGTCCGAGTTGAGCAGCAGGATTTTCTGGACGCCGCGGTGTCGCAACAGCCGGATCGCGGCGGCGACCTTCCCGTGTCCCGGGTCGGCACAGATGATCACGGCGCGGCGGTCGGTGTACCGCTCGATCACTGCCAGCAGCTCTTTCCGGCCGGCGTAGGCCTTCTCCGCGGCCTCGACCAGGTGGCGTGGCAGTTCACCGGGCCGAATGTCGGTGCCGGTTCCGAAGTACGCCTTGAGTTGGTAGCCCACGATGTCCCGGGCCGCGCTCGCCTCACCGGCGAACGCGTTTCCGATGGACAGCGCCTCGATCGCCGATTCGGTGAGCTTGTGCCGGTCGGAGATGTTCCCCGCGTCTCCGACGGCTTTGCGGACGGTCCCGCGGTTGGCGGCGAGCGACGGATCGGCCGGGCCGGCGGCGCCACCGTCTCCGGCCGGTGACGGCGGAGCGGTGGGTGCGGTCGCCCCGTTGGGCGTGGCCGATCCCGTGGGGCGCAGTGGTGGGGCCCCGTCGGGCGGGGCGGGGCGGGCTGTGGTCTCGGGGTCTGCCGGCGCCGTCATCGGTCGGTCCGCTCGGGCCGGGGTGCGGCTGTCCGGTTCTGGGTGCCGATGATGTCCCGGGCCCGGACCGGCCCGCCGAAGACGTTGCCGATGTTCTGGGCCCGCACCGACCCGATGCCGCTCGCCGGGGCCTCGGGCTCGCGGTGGCCGGCCCGGTCGTCAGGGCCCCCGGTGTCCGGCGCCGGTGGTGGGCTGCCCGCCGGCGCGGTGGGGATCCGGATCCAGGCCCGCGCGTCGACCTCCTTGTCGATCACGCGGCACTCGCGATAGGCGCCGGCGTCGAGCGCGGCGTGTCCCTGGGCGATCACCCCGTGATGGAGATCGTCCGAGACGATCACCGCGATGTGCGCGGCCGGGTGGTCGCCGAGGACGGCACGGACCGCGGTGGAGTCCACCAGCCTCGCCGCGTGGTTGATCGCGGCGCCGATCCAGCCGTTGCCGTCGTGCCAGACGAAGCCGGAGTTGACGGCGATCCGCAGACGCATCCGGTACTCGGGCGTGCGGGACTTCGCCCGATGTCCCACCTCGGTCTCCAATTCGTGAAGGAAACGGCCGAGGACCTCGATCGGGCCGGTACGGGGCAGCAGGATCAGCATGCCGTCGCCGCGGTCCTCGATCGCCGGTTCGTCGGCGGTCAAGCCGGACTCGCTGATCGCGGTACCGACCATCTTGTACAACGACTCGCGGAGTTCCGCCGCCACGGAATCCGGGCGCTTTCCGAACTCCGCGATATCCAAAAAGACGATCAACGAACTGAACGGGCGTTGCGCCATCGGGTCCTCACATGTTTGGCCTCAGGAGGAAGGGTTTACCGTCCGCGGCCGACATCGAGAAGGACATCTGGCGTATTGCCGCACGGCTTGCGCCCTGCCTGGAATTCTGTCGAGCGAGGTCCACGGAAGACAGTGACCGATGGTGGCTTCCGATGCCCTGTGCGGACGCTGAGCCGCAGTACGTTCGCAAGCAATGATGGTACGTTCGGTCGACAATGGGTTAAGTCGCCCAAAAGGATGAGAGATTCCCACTGCAGTGGCGTTACTGTCGCCGGTTCTTCTGTCGCCGGCGGAATACGGGCTCGGCGTCAGGGGACCGTGACGTGGGCGTCTCTGAGGGTGACCGTGACGGCGTCGCCGGTGCCTCCGGAAGCGCCGAAGGTGACCCGGCCGCTGGTGTGGCGCGGGCCGGCGGCGCGGCCGAGGGAGAGGTCGTTGGTCAGGATCGTCTTGCCGTCCACCGCGACCTCAGCGGTGCGCCCGACCACGTCCACGCTGATCAGGTGCTCGCCGTTGTCCTCGATGTCGAGTCTGGTCAGTGTTCCCAGGTTCGAGTTGAGCTGCTCCGAGTAGTCCAGCACGCCGTCGTTCACATGGGACAGGGAGACGTTCTCGGCGCTGACGCCCGCCAGGTAACCGTCGCTGCCCGTGGGGCTCAGACGGAACCAGATGATCGTCTCGCTGTCGACCGTCATCTCCGTACGGACCTCGATGTGGGTGTCGCCCTCGAAGACCTGACCGGGACCGCTGTCACACTGGGCCATGAACGTGGTCTTGATGACCAGCCCGGAGTCGAAATCGCAGGTGGCGCCGTTCTCGTCGGTGAACGGCCGCCACAGCGCCGGCGCGGTCAGCGGGTCGAAGAGCTCCTTCGCGGACAGCCGCACCGCGGGCGCCGGGGCCGAGGAGCCGCCGGGAGCGGCACCGGTGGCCGCCGAACTGCGGTGGCTGTCGCCCAGTCGCGTGCCGGCCCAGGATCCGCCGGCGACGAGCAGCACGACCGCGGCTGCCGCGGCGGCGACGCGCCGCCGGTCACGGCTCTTCGGCCCGGGTCGGCCGCCCCGGACGGTAGGGGTGTCTGTCCACATCTCGATCGGGTCGGTCGGGCTGTCGGCGGAGCCGCCGGTCAGTTCCAGGAGCAGTTCGCGGGCGGTCGGCCGGTGGGCGGGATCCTTGGCCAGGGCGCGGGCCACGATCGCGGCCAGGGCGGGCGGCAGGCCGCTCAGGTCAGGTGACCGGGTGAGGATGCGGGCGGCGGTGGCCATCGGATTGTCCGCGGCGAACGGGTTGTGGCCGGTGGCGGCGTAGGCGACGACGGCCCCCCAGGCGAAGATGTCGGCAGCCGGAGTCAGCTCCTGGCCGGTGGCCGGGGCGAGTCTCTCCGGGGCCATGTACGAGAGAGTGCCGACCACCTCCTGCGCGCGGGTGTGATGGCTGGTCGCCTCGACGGCCTTGGCGATCCCGAAGTCGATCACCTTCGGGGAACCGAGGGCGAACAGCACGTTCGCGGGTTTCAGGTCGCGGTGGATGATGCCGGCGCTGTGAATGGCCACCAATGCGGACGCCACTCCGACGGCGAAACTGTGCAGCCGGCCGCCGCGCAGGGGCCCGTGGTCGCGCAGCACGTCGGCGAGGCTGGGCCCGTCCACGTATTCGACGACCAGGTAGGGCGTTTCGTGGTCGGGGTCGGCGTCCAGGACTTCGGCGGTGCAGAACGCGGGCACCTCGCGGGCCCGGTTGACCTCGCTGCGGAACCGGGCCCGGAAGTTCTCGTCACGGGCGTGCTCGGCTTTGATCACCTTGACGGCGACCAGCGTCCCGGCCGGGCCGCGACCGAGGAAGACCGCTCCCATGCCGCCTTCGCCGAGGCGGCTGATCAGCTCGTACCGGCCCAGGTATCGAGGATCCTCGGGGCGCAGCGGTGAAGTCACCCGGGCACTGTAAAGCCCACGCTCTCTCCTGGACACACGTCAGCCGACCGCGATGCGGGCATCACGGAAGGTGACCTTGATCTCGGGGCCGCCGAAGACGATGGCGCCGAAGGTGACTCTGCCGCTGGTGTGCCGCGCCCCGGAGGAACCGGCGAGCGACAGGTCGCTGGTCAGCACCCGTTTGCCGTCCACTGAGATCTTGGCGTTGTCCCCGGCCACGTCGAGTTTGATCGAGTGCGGGCCATTGTCCTCGATGTCGAGTTCGGGGAGGTTGCCGTCGTCGGAGTTGCGGATGTCCGCGTGATCGACCTTGCCGTCGTTCTGGAACTGGATGGAGACGTGGGTGGCGCAGACCAGTGCCGAGTAGCCGTCATAGCCGGCGGCGCTGTAACGGAACTCGATGACCGCGCAGGCCTCGGAGCTGAGCTCCGCCTGAACCTCGACGTGTATGTCGCCTTTGAAGGCCCGGTCCGGTCCGGAGTCGCAGGTCACCTCGGAATCGGTCCGCACGACCAGGCCACCGTCGAACCGGCAGGTGCTGCCGTCACCGCCCGCGAATGTGTTCCACAGTCCCGCCGTGGTCAGCGGGTCGAACAGTCCCTTCGCGGACAGCACGGCCGTGGCGGCGGGTGTGGGCGCGGGACTGAGCGCGGCCGAGGAGGGCGGCGCCGACCCGCTGGGGTGGCCGCTCTGGCCGAGCCGGGTGCCCGCCCAGGCGCCACCGAGCGTGAGCAGCACCGCGACCGCGGCGGCGGCGATGACACGAGGCCGCGGGTGACCGGCCCGTTCGGTGTGGGTGTCCGCGCGCATCTCGATCGGGACCGTCGGGCCGTTGTCCGGTCCGGCGGTCAGTTCCAGGAGCAGTTCGCGGGCGGTCGGCCGGTGGGCGGGGTCCTTGGCCAGGGCCCGGGCCACGATGGTTGCCAGGGCCGGCGGCAGACCGGTCAGGTTCGGCGGCTGGGTGAGGATGCGGCCAGCGGTGGCCATCGGGCTGTCCGCGGCGAACGGGTTGTGGCCGGTGGCGGCGTAGGCGACGACGGCCCCCCAGGCGAAGATGTCGGCGGCCGGTGTCAGATTCTGATCGGCGCCCGCGTCGAACCTCTCCGGCGACATGTACGACAGGGTGCCGACCATCTCCTGCGCGCGGGTGTGATGGCTGGTCGCCTCGACGGCCTTGGCGATCCCGAAGTCGATCACCTTCGGCGCGCCGAGGGCGAACAGCACGTTCGCGGGTTTCAGGTCGCGGTGCACGATGCCCGCGCTGTGGATCGCCACCAGCGCGGACGCCACCCCGACCGCGACACTGTGCAGGCTGCCACCCCGCAGCGGCCCCTGATCGCGGATCACCTCGGCCAGGCTGGGCCCGTCCACGTATTCGACGACCAGGTAGGGCGTCTCGTGGTCGGGGTCGGCGTCCAGGACTTCGGCGGTGCAGAACGCGGGCACCTCGCGGGCCCGGTTGACCTCGCTGCGGAACCGGGCCCGGAAACTCTCGTCACGGGCGTACTCGGCTTTGATCACCTTGACGGCGACCAGCGTCCCCTGCGGATCACGCCCCAGGAAGACCGCTCCCATGCCGCCTTCGCCGAGGCGGCTGATCAGCTCGTACCGGCCCAGGTGTCGAGGGTCCTCGGGGCGCAGGCGAGAAGTCACGCGCGAACTCTAGTGCCCTCAGTGGTAAGTGTCCTCGTGAGACTTCTCGAAGTCGCGGACCTCGGCGAGCCGGTTCTCGGTCAGCAGGCGGGCCCAGTCCGGGTTGCCGAGCAGGATGCGCCCCAGCGCCACCAGGTCGAACTCGCCGTGGGCCAGGCCGGCGAGCAGCCGGGACATCTGAGTCACGTCGCGGGTCAGAGCCACCGAGCCGACGGTGATCGTGGGACGGCCGGTCAGTTCGTGGGCCCAGCCGGCCAGGTTGCGCGGGGAACCGGGGAAGGCCGGCTCCCAGAATCGGCGCTGGGAGGCGTGGAAGACGTCGGCTCCGGCGTCGGCCAGCACCGTGAGGATCTGCTCCAGCTCGCCGGCGGAGGACGCGATCCGCGCACCGTGGTCGCGTTCCTTGAACTGGGAGAACCGGACGATCACCGGGAGTTCGCCGCGGACCGCCCGGATCACCTCGGCCGGGAACGCCGCCCGGCGGGCCGGGGAACCGCCGAAGGCGTCGGTGCGGTGGTTCGTCTCCGGCCACAGGAACTCGTCCAGCAGGTAACCGTGGGCCGCGTGGATCTCCACGGCGTCGAAACCGGCGCGGGCCGCGACCCGGGCGGCTTCGGCGAACGCCTCGACGATCACGTCGATCTCGGCGGTGGTCATGGCGTGCCCGCCGGCACCGGACGGAGTCCACGCCTCGACACCGTCCACCGGGCGGCGCTCGCTGCCCAGGTGCCAGAGCTGGGCGGCGATGTGCCCGCCGGCCGCGTGCACCGCGTCGGTGACCTGCCGCCAGCCGGTCTCGGCGGCGCCCGCGGTCATCCGCGGGACGGTGGTCTCGTGACTCGCGGTGGGGTGCCCGACCAGGGTGCCTTCGGTGATGATCAGACCGATCCCGTTCTCGGCGCGCCGACGGTAGTAGTCGGCGACCTCACCGGTCGGCACCCCGCCGGGTGATCGGAACCGGGTCATCGGCGCCATCACGAGACGGTTGGGCAGTTCGAGTCCGGCGACCACGGCGGGGGAGTCCAGAAGAGTGGGCATGGCGTTACGCTAAAACTTGACACCGATGTGAGGGTCAAGCGTTGTGAGCGGGGAGACATCGATGCGGATCGGGGACCTCAGCGCGGCCACCGGAGCCAGCGCGCGGTCACTGCGTTACTACGAGGATCAAGGGCTTCTGACCAGCGAGCGGGGTACGGGTGGGCAACGGCACTACCCCGACGCGGCGATCGAACGGGTCGCACTGATCAAGTCGCTGCTCGCGGCCGGCCTGTCCAGTGCCACGATCAAGGACGTGCTGCCGTGTGTGGCCGACGAGAGCGCCCGCACTCCGTGGCTGGCCGGCCGGCTCGCCGAGGAACTGTCCCGGGTGGAGACGCAGATGGAGGATCTGCGCCGCACCCGGGACATCCTGGCCGGCCTGGTCCGTGACTACCGGGTGGATCAGCGGTAAGGCGGGAACCGGCCGCTCATCATCTCCGGCGTCGGTGTTCCGGACAGCTTCTCGACCGCGATCGGATCGGTGACCGCCCGCCAGGTGTGGAAGTCCTGCCGGCCCGCCGCGAACGCCGCCTTGTACCGGAACAGCGAGTCGTCGGCCCCGCCGAGCCCACCGCCGATGTGGTGGACCAGGTTGCCCGCGGCCTGTCCCCACTGCCGGACCTCGTGGTAGAGCAGTTTGTCCGCCCACCAGATCTGACCGTCGCGGGTGGACTGCAGGTGGGTCTGCATGATCCGGCGGTAGGCGAAGAACAGGTTCCCGCCCAGCACCTCACCCTCGTGCACGGCCGCCGCCAGGTGGACGTGGTCGCCGAGTGCCGTCCGCAGCCGCTGGAAGTGGTCCAGGTCGAAGAAGTAGAAGCCGGTGGCGTTCACCCGGCGCATGGTGGAGTGGTAGGTCTCGACCCACGGTTCGAGCAGGTCCCAGTCGTCGAAGACGATCCGCACCCCGGCGCGTTTCGACTTGTTGATCTGGTTGCGGTGGGTGCGATGGGTGTCCAGCCAGATCTGGTCGGGGGTGAGGGTGAGGTCCACCGACACCGTCTGCCCGTGCTGGACCACGGTCCCGGTCTCGGCGAGGGCCGGGAGCGGGACCGGCAGCAACGGATGCAGCCTGGTGAAGACGGTGATCACGTCGTGGGTGCGCAGCAGGGCGGCCATGTGCCGGACGGCCCGGCTCCAGAACCCCACGTCGGACGGGGGCACGTCACTGACCGGACCGGGATAGCCGTACGGGGAGACGGCGTCCCGCAGCCCGGTTCCCGGCACCGGCCGTAACACCAGTGGCAGCAGGAACACCTGGCCCATCTCGTCGTAACGGAACGCCACCGGCGTGCCTCCGGAGAGGCGCGCGTCGAGTGTCACGTACGACGGCAGGTGGTAGACATCGTGGTGGACGCGCCGTAACGCGTCCGCCCACGCCGGGTCGCCGGGTTCCAACAGGGCGCCTTCGGCCATCGGTCATCCCTTCGTTCATGCCGTATGGGGTATCGCCCGCGCCGCCGCCACGGAATCGGTCGTCTCTCGGCGCCGGGCCCGGCTGGACCGGCGCGCGCTCAGTGTCCACCGCAGCAGCGCGCGGGGAATGGTGCTCTGCGTCGACAGGTGCAGCAGGTAGCGCCACGTCGGGTATTCGCCGCGCCGGTTCGACAGCGCGTAGGAGAACCGCCGGGCCGGCAGTTCGGCGTACTCGGGCATCCGTTCGAACCAGGCGCTGCTGGCCCGGGCCGCGCGCTGCAGCGGGGCGAGCGCGGCCTTGCGGCGGTGCTCGTACCGTTCCAGGGCCACCGGCAGATCGTCCCCGGCGGCGATCGCGTCGGCCAGGGCCATCGCGTCCTGCAGGGCCAGTTTGGTGCCGGACCCGATCGCGAAGTGGGTGGTGTGCGCCGAGTCCCCCATCAGCACGACGTTGCCGTGGTCCCAGCGCTGGGCGGTGACCCGCCGGAAGTTGAGCCAGCCGGTGCCGCCGACCTCGGCCCGGTGGTCGACGAGCGGGGAGCCGTCGAGGTGGGCGGCGAAGATGCTCTGCAGGCGGGCGCAGCCGGCTTCGGCGCTGAGCGAACCGAACTCCAGGGCCGCCCAGGTGGCGGGCGTGCATTCGACGATGAACGTGCTGGTGGTGCCGTTGAACGGGTAGGCGTGGAACCACACCCAGCCGGCCTCGGTCTTCTCGAACCCGAAGGTGAACGTGTCGAACACCTTCGGGGTGCCCAGCCAGATGTACTTGTTCCTGGCGATCTCCACCTCGGCGCCGAAGTGTTCGGCGTGCTGTTCGCGGATCCGGCTGCGCGCCCCGTCGCAGGCCACGATCAGGTCGGCCGGCGGCAGGTCGGCGGGGTCGGTCAGCTCGTCGGAGTAGCTGACGCGCACGCCCACTTCGGCGGCCCGTTCGCCGAGGATCTCCAGCAGCCGGTGCCGGCCCATGCTGAAGCCGTACCCGGCCAGGTGGGTGTCGGGTTTGCCGGTGGCGCGGACCTCGTACTCGTCCCACTTGTACGCGGCGTCCCAGATCCGCTGCGCGCTGACCGGGTCGTAGGTGAACAGGTCGTCGAGCAGGTCGTCCCAGAACACCACACCCCAGCCCCAGGTGACCCCGGACGGGTTGCGTTCCAGCACGGTGACCTCGTGCTCGGGGTTGGCGAGTTTGGCCAGGGTCGCGAAGTAGAGGCCGGCGGGACCGCCGCCGACGCAGGTGATCCGCATGGCGGGCTCCTAACGGTAGGCCGGGAAGGTGGTGGTCAGGTCGGCCGGATCGGCCTCCGGGCGGCGCTCGCGCACCAGCCGGTCATAGACGGCCGGGTCGGTGATCACCCGCCAGGTGTGGAACGGGTTGCGGCTGGGCGAGAACCCGGCCTTGTACGAGAAGAGCGAGTCGTTCGCCCCGCCCTTGCCGCCGCCCAGGTGGAACACCCGGTCACCGCGCTGCTTGCACCAGCGCCGGACCGAGTCGTAGAGCAGTTCGTCGGCGTACCGTTTCGGGGCCCGGCGGGTCGAGGACACGTAGCCGGTGGCGATCCCGTCGTACGAGAAGAAGGTGTTGCCACCGACCACCTCCCCGTCCTCACACGCCACGACCAGGTGCATCCGGTCGCCGACCGCGTCGTGCAGGGCTTCCAGGTGCTCGCGGGTGAAGAAGTAGTACGAGGTGGCGCCGACCCGCCGCATGTTGTCGTGGTATACCTCCACCCACTCGCCGAGCCGGCTCCAGTCATCGAAGACGATCTCGGTGCCGGCACGTTTGGCCCGGTTGATGTGGTTGCGGTGGTCGGCGCGGGTCTGTTTCCACATCTCGTCCTCGGAGACGGTCAGGTCCATCGAGACGGTCTCACCGTGGTGGACCAGTTTCCCGTGCGACGAGAGAGCCGGGGTAGCAAGAAGCGGATGTAGGCGGATGAAAGCGGACACAATTCGCAAATCGCGAAGGGAGTCCACGAAGGCGCTGCAGGCTTCCTCCCAGAACGGGAGAGAGGACGTGGAACAGACGGGACCCGGGTAGCCGTACGGCGAGATCGCGTCCTTGAAGTCCGAATCCGGGATGTCCCGCAGGATGAGCGGGACCAGCAACCGCCGCCCCTCCCGCTCGTAATGGAACGCGGCAGGTGTGCCGCCGTAGAGCCGGGCGTCGAGGACGACGTAATCCGGCACGTGGTACATGTCGTGCCCGACGTGCTGGAGCGTCTCCTTCCACTCGCGTGCCGCCGGTTCCAGCAGCGTTGCCGTCATGTCGATGTCTCCCTCCGGCGTCGTGCTCAGGTGAGTAGCAGCCGAGCGTTGAGCGCCATGTTCGCGGCGAACTGATCGTTCACCACCTGGTGTCTCTCCAGCCGAAGTTGCACGGCCGGGTCGTAGCGGCCCAGTTTCACGAAACCGTCGGACCACCAGCCGTTGTCGGTGCCGGTCCCGTCCACATAGGCGTGATAGGTGTTCCCGCCGGGCCAGATGACCTTGGTGAGCAGGGTGCCGAAGGCCGCCACGTCCGCCGCCGACCAGCCCTGATCACGATCACGGGCCTCGGCGACGTACGTGATGACCGCGTTGCCGTGGCCGACGTCCTGCCCGGGGCGTTTCGCCGAACCCCAGACGTCACTCCAGAACCAGGCCGTCGGCTCGACCGGATTGCGCCGCAACTGCCGCCGCAACTGGCTGCTGATCTTGTCGACGACCTCGTTGCAGCGGGACCGGCGGCCTTGGTCGGCGGTGAGCAGAGCCAGGTTCATCGCGATCAGCGCCCAGTGCGACGACATGTGGGTGCGCTCGCGGTACATGCTGCTCTCCGGGTTGCGGGCGTACCACTTGTCGAAGAGGTTCGTCTCGGCGAACGCGAGCAGCCGCCGGTAGCGGGCCTGGTAACCGGGGTCGGTCAGGTCCTTCATGGCCACGAGCAGGCTGGTGCCGTACCGCCAGAGGTAGCTCTCGTAGAGCGGCACCTCGTCACCACCGCCACCGGCCTGGCTGGACGCCCAGCCCTGATAGCGGTCCTTGAACGAACTGTTCTTCAGCGCGGTGCACGGCTGCGCCGCGGCGACCGTGTTCTCCATCCAGAGCAGCGCCCGGTCCAGGAAACGGTTCTGGCCGGTGGCCCGGAACATCGCCGTGCACGCGTCCACGTCGTAGGCCAGGTCGTAGTGGTCGCGGCTGTCCTTGGACCGGCTCAGCGGTGTCGCGTTGCCGTAGGCGTAGTCCCAGCTCTTCATGAAGACCCCGGTCCAGTACGTCACCGGCTTGACCTTCCGGGTGTCCTGCTCGGCGGGCGGAGCGGCCGGGATCGGTTCGAGCCACTCGGGTTCGTCGTCGCGGGCCCGGACCGCGTGCAGCCCGTACGCCCCGGCGACCGTCACCCCGCCGAGCCCGGCGGCCAGGATCACCCGGCGCTTCATCGGGCCATCTCCAGCGGTTTCGGCGTCCCGGCAGCGGAAACCGGGACCAGCGCGGCCGCCGCCGCCATCGCCGCGAACATCCAGGCCAGCCGCGAATCGTAGTAGTCACCGGAGAACAGGCTGCTCAGCGCCACGAACACCGTCGCCGCCACGGCCAGGCCGGTGAGCTGCGGCCGGAACCCGCCACCCCGGACGACCCGGGTCCACAGCAGGATCGACGCGGTCATCAGGCCCAGCCCGGCCAGCCCGCCCTCGGCGGCGACGGCGAGCAGATAGTTGTGCGGGTACTCGACGGCCTGGTTGACCCCGATCAGCCCGTAGAACCCGTCCAGGCCGGAACCTTCGATCGGGTAGTCGGCGAACATGCGAAGGGCGGCGAGCCAGATGTCGGTGCGCCCGGAGAGATATTGTTCCTGCACGGTCTGCTCAACGAATCGTTCCTGGAAGAGACTGGTGAACTCGGGCGGGGCCAGCGCCCAGATCACCCCGACCGTGAGCACCGCCACCGCCCCGGTCGCCGCGACCGCGGTGGCGCTCACCTTCCGGCGCAGCTTCAACAGGGCGACTCCGGCCACCGCGCCACCGGCGACCAGCGTGCCCCGAGACCCGGACAGCACCGTGGCCAGCAGGAACAGCGGAATCACCAGCAGCGGCAGTTTCCGCCCGGTCAGCATGAACAGGCCGACCGCGGAGATCACCCCGAGCACCTCGATCCGGGCGAACACGTTGGGGCCGCCACCGAACGCCGAGTACCGGCCCTGCTCGCCCGGCCCGCTGATGAAGATCGCGGCCAGTGCGTAGACGATCGCGGTGACGAACAGCAACTGGAAGGTGAACCGGACGACGTTCTCCGGGTCGTTCATCGCGTACACGTAGAACGCCAGCAGCAGCACGATCAGCAGCACCAGGTCGAGGACCTGCGGGCCGACCCGGGCGGCCGGCGGGGCCCACAGCGCCGACGAGATCTGGTACACGAAGAAGAGCAGGGCGGCCAGGAGCCAGCCCTCGCGTTTATGGAATCCCGCGACCCGGCGGCCGGTCATCGACAGGGAGAGGAATACCAGGGCGACGATCAGGCCGATCACCCGCAGGTCCACCCAGGCCAGTTCGAGCAGCCCGGCCCGGTCCAGGGTGTACCGGCCACCGATCGCGACCAGGATCAGCAGCAGTCCCGGAGTCTTCACCGCCGGCCCACGATCCGGCTGGCCGCGATGGCGAACACCAGGCAGGCGCCGTAACCGGCGAGCGAGCCCCAGGCCGCCCCGAGGATCCCGTGTTTCGGGATGAGCAGCAGGTAGGCGGCGAAACTGACCACGAAACCGGCGATCTCAGCGGCCGACACCAGGCCGCCGTGGCCCTTCGCGATCAGCAGGCCCAGGCTGACCCTCGACACCGCGTACAACCCGGCCGCCACCACCAGCGGCAGCACCACGACTTTGGCGTCCGCGTACTCGTGCCCGAACAGCGGCTCGATCATCAGGTACAGGCCGCCCGCCACCATCGGGACCACGACCAGCACGTACAGGGCGGCCATCAGCACGATCGGGCCGGCCCGCAGACCGCCGTCCTGATGCGCGGCCCGCCACTTGCCGAGCCGGGAGTCGGCGTACGCCCGGATCGGCCAGGCCAGCAGCTCGGTCATCGTCGCCACCGCCGTGTAGTGGCCGAGCGCCGCCGTCGACGCCAGCGCCGGGATGACGAGCCGGTCCACCCGCAGCATCGCCATGTTCGACAACGCCGCCGGGAACAGCGACAGCCCCTCCTTACGGACCCGCCGGTTCTCGTCCGCGGTGACCGGCGTGGACCCCTCCAGGACCGGCAGCCGCAACCAGATCCACAGGTAGATCACCGTCGGGGTGGCACCCGCGATCACGTAGCCGAGGAACCACATCTCCGGGTGGTGCGCCTCGGTGACGTACAGCCCGACCAACATGGCGAGCAGCAACAACGCCTCGATCACCCGGGCCGCCAGGAAGTCCCGGACCCGGCCCACCGCGATCGCGATCGACCGGGTGGCCAGGCTGGCCGCCTCGATCAGCGCGAACCAGGCGAGCATCGCGACGATCAGCGGACCCGGCGTGAGGCGGTGCGGCGCCACGACCTGCCAGATCACCGCACCCCCCAGGAAGACCAGCGTGGGTACGGCCAGCAGCCGCACGTAGGCACGGACCGCCGGAGCCGGCGACACGTTGTGATAGCTCGCCACGAAACTGCGCTCGGTCCCCAACAGCAGCAACTGGGTGGCCAGGTACACCACCTGCAGCATCAGCGCGACCTCACCACGGTCACTCGGGGTGAGCGACCGGACCATCAGGATGTTCGCGGCCATCGCCACGCCACCGGTGAGGATCTGCGAGGCCAGCAGCTGGACCGACGGCTCCCGGATCACTTTGCCGAACAGGGCGACCGGATCGCCCCGTCGTGGGCCGTCCTCCGAAGTCGTGGGGCTCTCGACCCGCAGTTCACTCACTGCGCTGCCGCTCCTCGTCCGCGTTGTCGTCGCCGCTGCGCTGTGCGGGAACCTTCTCCTCCGGTTTGCCCTCGCCGGGGTCCGGCTCCGAGGCCTCGATCTCCGGATCGGCCACCCGGGCCCGGCCACGGGCGATCCCGACCGGCGGCAGCGAGACGAACGTGTCGTCCAGCCGCGGCGACTGGGCCGGGTCCAGTCCGAACACCAGGTCCGGGCTGTCCGCCCCGGTGACCTCGGCCTGCCCCTGCCAGGAGCCGTCGGCCGGCAGTTTGCGCGGCAGCGCGTTCAGCACCGCCCCGGCCAGCTTGGCGCCGACCCGTTTCAGCAGGTCGAGAGATTTCTCCACATCGGCGGTACGGGTACGCCCGGCCCGCACCACGAGCAGCGCTCCGTCGGTCACCTGGCTGAGCACGGCCGCGTCGGCCGCCCCGTGCAGGGCGGGCGCGTCCACCAGCACGATGTCGTAGCGTTCGGTCAGGGTCCGCACGGTCGCCGACAGCCGGGGCGACGCCAGCAGCTCACCGGGATCGGGCGCGTTCTCCCCGGCCGGCAGCACGGTCACCCGGCCACCGAGCGAGTCCTGCAGCACGTCCGGCACCCGGGCCGTCCCGGCCAGCACCTCGGCCAGACCGGGCGCGCTGTCCAGCGACAGGTACCGGCCGATCCCCGGGGTGCGCATGTTCGCGTCGATCAGCGCCACCCGGGCTCCGGTCTCGGCCATCGCTATCGCCAGACCACAGGTGACAGCGGTGGTGCCCTCCTTGCGGCTGGCCCCGGTGAGTAGCAGCGACCGGCCGCGACGGGCCGGGGTGCTCTGCACCTCGACCGGATCGGCGAGGACCGGCAGCAGGCTGCGCAGGCGCCGGAACGCCTCGGCGAGCGCCTGATCCGGGTTGCCGGAGCGGGACCGGCCACCGATCGAGATGGTGCCGACCGTCTCCAGGCCCAGCCGGCGCAGGTCGTCCTCCTCGGCGACGGTGCGCGCGCCGACCTCCCGGCCCGCGACCGCGACCGCCCCGAGGAGCAGGCCCAGCACCGCCGCGAAACCGGCGTTGCGGGCCAGATTGTCCGGCTCCCGGGTGGTCACGGCGTCCTGCACGATCGAGATCTGCGGCGCCGGGCCGTCGTTCGGGCCGACCGGGGCACCGATCTGCCGGGCCAGGCCGACCAGCACCGACGCGGCGGTGGTGACGATCTGTCTGCTGCGCTCGGCGGACGGGTCGGTGGCGGCGATCTCCAGCAGGTCGGTGCCCTCCCGGATCTGCGCGGACAGACTCTGCTGCACCTGGTCCGGGGTGATCTCCGGGCCCATCCGGTCGACCACCGCCTGCGCCACCCGCGGACCGGTGAGCAGGGCGATGTACGAGTTGAGCCGTCGCGCTCCGGCATCCGGATCACTGTTTCCGGAGCTGACGAACAGCACCATCGACGACTTGTGCCCCGGCGCACCGGCCATGGTGAAGCCGGCCGCGACAGCGACCGCCACCAGGACGGGCGCCACGAGCCAGAGCCATCGACGCCGGCAGGCCCGCACGTAGGCACGGAGTTCCACGGTGACTGTCCCCTTAGCGATGAGCGTGCTGGACTTCGGGCTTCGCCCTGGTCAGGACGGCCTCGAACTTCTCGAAGAGCAGGTCGCGGGAGAACTGCTCCACGGCCAGCCGGTGCGCGGCGTCGCGGGCCTGTCTCAGCCACACCTCGTCGCGCAGGTGAACGGCCAGCTCGGCGCCGGCCTTCTCGGTGTCCGCCGGGTCCAGCACCAGACCGGCGCCGGTCTCGCGGAGCAGGTCGGCCTGCCAGCCGCCGTGGTTGATGGCGATCGGCCGGGACGCGGCCAGTGCGTCGAAGAACTTGTTCGCCGAGTTGTTCCAGAGTCCGGGGATCGGCCGGACCGTGCTGCTGGACATGGTGGCCGCGCCGAGGATCACCGGCAGCTCCGACTTGGGCACCTTCTCCCACATGTGCACCACCTTGTGGAGAAGACCCAGCTCGGCGGCGAGCGCCTTGGTGGGCTCCCACTGTTTGCCGTGACCGACGATCAGGAATCGCAGGTCCGGATCCACCCGGCTGGCCGTGTGCATCGCCCGGACCAGGTATTCCACCCCGTTGACCACCCCCAGCGCGCCGGTGTAGACGAGCAGCGGGCGGTCGCCGAGCCAGTCGTGCTGCGCCCGGAAGGCGCGCACCCGTTCCGGGTCGACGGCGAACAGGTCCAGGTCGGCGGCGTTCGGGATGACCGTGGTCGGGGTGCCCGGCCGACGGGCGACGACACCGTCGGCCATGCCCTGGGACAGGGCGATCACCTCGGTCGCGTTGCGGTAGGCGAAGTCCGCCAGCCCGCCGGCGACCTTGCGCAGCACCGGGTTGCGCAGCGCGCCCATCTCGATCGGCACCTCGGGCCACAGGTCGCGGACCTCGAAGACGAACGGCACCCGGCGCAGCTTCGCGGCGATCACTCCGGGCACCGCCACGGTCAGCGGGGTGCTGGTGGCGAACACCAGGTCGGCCTTGAGCCGGGCCGCCTTCACCGCGGCGAGGACCATGAACTCGGCGAAGGCCCGGATCCGGCGGGCGAAGGACATGTTGTTGTTGTACGGAACCCGGAACCAGTGCACGGTGATCCCGTCGTCGACGGTCGTGCGCCAGCCCAGCTCCCGGGTGCCTCCGGTGATGTCGGTGGTGA
The DNA here is from genome assembly GCF_900104725.1 of Actinoplanes derwentensis. Classification (NCBI taxonomy): domain Bacteria; kingdom Bacillati; phylum Actinomycetota; class Actinomycetes; order Micromonosporales; family Micromonosporaceae; genus Actinoplanes; species Actinoplanes derwentensis. The sequence continues at coordinate 4,592,305 of NZ_LT629758.1, read as the reverse complement.
TCACGTCGACCGTGTGACCGCGTGCCACCAGGCGCCGGGCCTGCTCGTACGAGCGGATCCCGCCGGCCATCCCGGGGTTGCAGTAGTACTGGTGGATGTAGACGATCCGCATCTCAGGCCTCCAGCGCGGCACGGACCGCGGCCACGACCCGGGACCGGTCGTGTGCACTGAGGGCGGACCCGCTCGGCAGGCAGACACCCCGGCGGAAGATGTCGGCGGCGACCGGGCCACCGCGCATCACACAGTCCTGGAAGACCGGCTGCAGGTGCATCGGTTTCCACGCCGGCCGGGCCTCGATGTCGCGGCCGTTCAGCACTCCGAGGATCCGGTCGCGCTGCCGCTCGTCGGTGGCCAGCACACAGGTCAGCCAGTGGTTGGGGGTGCCGTACCCGGCGACCGGCATGAACTCCATACCCGCCAGGGCGGCCCGGTAGTACTCGAACGTCGCGGTCCGGGCCTCGATCATCTGCGGCAGGCGCTGCACCTGGCCCCGGCCGACCGCGGCGAGCAGGTTGCTCAGCCGGTAGTTGTAGCCGACCATCCGGTGCTCGTAGTGGGGCACCGGCTCGCGGGCCTGGGTGGCCAGGTGCCGGGCGTGTTTGGCGACCCGGCTGTCGTCGGTGACGAGCATCCCGCCGCCTCCGGTGGTGATGATCTTGTTGCCGTTGAAGGACAGCACCCCGGCCAGGCCGAACGATCCAGCCGGCCGATCGCGGTACGTCGCGCCGAGAGCCTCCGCGGCGTCCTCGATCAGCGGCACCCCGTACCGGTCGCAGGCGTCCAGCAGCCGGTCGTAGTCGGCGCACTGCCCGTACATGTCGACGGCGATCACCGCCCGGGGCAGCCGGCCCTGTTCGGCCCGCAGCCGCAGTTCCTCGGCCACCAACTCCGGGTCGATGTTCCAGGATTCCGGGGCGCTGTCCACGAAGACCGGCCGGGCACCCAGGTAGACCACGGCGTTCGCGGTCGCGGCGAAGGTGAACGACGGCACCAGCACGGTGTCGCCGCGCCGCACCCCGGCCGCGATCAGAGCCAGGTGCAGGGCGGCGGTCCCACTGCTCAGCGCCACCGCGTGCCGGACCCCGACCAGCTCGGCCACCTGCGACTCGAAAGCGTCCAGATCCGGGCCGACCGGGGCCACCCAGTTCGAGTCGAACGCCTTCAGCAGCAGTTTGCGTTCCAGGTCGCTGACGTCGGGTGGGGAGAGCCAGATGCGTGTGTCAGTCATGTACCCGCGTCCTCACGGCCATGATCGGCCAGGCCGGGTGCAGTCCCTGCCGGCGGATCCACATCGGGGAGTCACCCGCGTGCATCGCGGCCCGCAGGGTGGTGGAGAAACTGCGGTAGCCCGCCTCGGTGGCGACCCGCACGTCACGCTCCCGGAAATCGACGGCGGGATGCCCGTACGGTGCGGCGAAGTCCTTGATCTCCACTCCCAGCTCATCCTCGATCTCGTGTTTCGAGCCGGTGATCTCCCGGGCCGCGGCGTCGTCGTCCTGATCGGCGAGCCGATGGTGGGAGATGGTGTGCGAACCGAAGTCGAACCCGGCCGACACCAATTCCCGGCAGTCCTGCCAGCTCAGATTCCCCGGCTGCCCGACCAGGCCCGAGGTCAGGAAGAACATCGCCGGAACCCGCATCTCCAGCAGCACCGGCGCGGCGACGTCCCGCCAGGTCACGTGGGCGTCGTCGAAGGAGAGACAGAAGACCGGCCCGGTGAGCGTCTTCTCCCCGGACAGGAAGCGCAGCGACTCGTCCCAGGTGACCATCGGGCCGATCCGCAGTAGTGCCCGCAGATGCCGGCGCAGATCGTCGGCGTACTCGGCGGGAACGTCGTGGTAGAAGGGAAAATAGAGACCCGGCGCGCTGGGCAGCCGCTTGCGCAGCCCTGCCGGCGCCAGGATGCGGCCTTGCAATCGGGGCCGGGCCCGCAGGCGGCTGCGCAGGCCGAGCTCGTTCAGGCGTCGTTTGATCGCCGTTTGCATGCGACCGGCACCCTCCCGCTCGAGAAACACTGGGGTGGCACGGTCAGTCGCCCCGCGCCTTCACCAACCCTCGCAAATGCGTGCCGGGTGCGTCAGTAGCAATTGTCATAAGGAATGCGAGTAATATTCACTTCAATTAAAATAGTGAATTCGCGCCACCAATTATGGGACGTATTGGCCGAACAGAATCCGGTAGTCACCTATTCGGTGGAACAGTTCGGTCGTTGATCCGTCACCTCGGGCCCGCCGGTCGGCCCTCGGTCGGCCCTCGGTTGGCAAGAGCGGCGCACCCGGATAGTTTTCTGGAAACGATCCGGAAAAGTCGCGAGGCGCCCACCATGCCCGGCTCATCGGTCACAGCGGTAGCGGACGACGAGACCTGGGTCGTCGAGTTCACCGTGCACGGCACCTGGGAGCGCACGCTCTGGCAGACCGCCTACCACCTGCTCAACCAATGCCTCGCCCAGCACCCGGCGGGCCTGTTGCTCGACCTGCGCGGCCTCGACGATCCCGGCGTGATCAGCGCGCAGCTCTGGCTCACCGCCGCCACCACCGGCGACCGGATGGAACCACCCGTCCGGGTCGCCGCCTGCCTGCCACCCGGCACCGGACTGGCCGACCGGCTCGACGGAGTCGCCGCCCGGCGGGTCCTGCCCATCTTCCGCACCCTGCCGGCGGCCCGCACCCACCTCGCCGGTCAACGGCATTTCCCGGACCAGGTACGCCTGCGCCTGCCCCCGGAGAGCACAGCCGCCGCCGGAGCCCGGCACGTCGTCACCGTGGCCTGCGAACAATGGGGACTGGACCCGCTGGTGGCCCGCGCCCGACTCGTCATCTCGGAACTGGTCCTCAACGCCGCCGAACACGCCGGCACCCCGATCGACGTGCTCATCTCCCGCCGCAGCCGAGGCGACCGGCTGCACCTGGCGGTCCTCGACGGCTCGGCCGGACTCCCCGAGATGCGACCCGAGGCGACCACGGTGTTCGGCGAACGCGGCTACGGCCTGCGCATCGTCGACGCGGCGGTGCAGACGTGGGGCGCGCTGCCCACCCGTACCGGAAAAATGGTCTGGGCCTTGATCTTTTGATCGGCTGATCTGCTAATTGGGGCAGAACGTCGCGCCTGCCGGGTGACCCAGGAACGTGCTGATCCCGCACAGCCGCAGCAACATGTCGACGGCGTGGTGGGTGGCGACGATCCGCACCCGTTCCGGGCCGGCCGCGACCCCTGCCGCGTGCAGCGCGCGCAACGCCGCGTGGTCACAGAACGACACCCCGGCGAGATCCAGTCGCACCAGGTGGTCCCGTCGCTCACCGGCGGCGTCCGTCACGGCCTTCACCAACACCGGCGCGGTACGGATGTCCAGCTCGCCGATCACCCGCACGGTGATCACACCGGGCGCGTTCCGGATCGTGGTGACGATGAGGTCTTCCTGACATTCGCCCACGGTCAACCCTCTCGTCGCTTTCTGTGACGGTACCGGCTGTCGTCCGGCGGCACCCGTCGTGCGGTGCCGTGGCGGTCGTACGGTGAGACGCCGGCTACGAGGAGGTTCGACGTGGAATCCAGTGGAGCTGATCGACGTGTCGAAGGCCTGCGTGCCGAACTACGCGACATGCCCGTCTACACCCTCGCCACCGCGTCCCCGCCCGCGGAGGGACGCTTCGGTGGAATGGAGACCTTCGACGCAACGGTCACCGTCGTGCATCTGGTGTACGAGGCGCCCACATCGGACGGCCCCTGGGCGGATGTGGAGACCGCCCGCTGGACCGGGCTCCGGATCGGGCCCGCATCACTGCGTACCGCCCTGGAACATCAGGTCCGTCTCGGCGGCGACCGGTTCTCCGAGCTGACCTGGACCGAGAGCCCGGCGACGCTGCTGATCGACGGCTACTCCGTGGACGCCCGGCGGCTGCGGGCCGGCGACCGATGGTGGGCGGTGTGGGGCGAACGGGACGGCATCGAGATCACCGTCGTGGGCCGGGACTGGCATCCGGACACCCTCGCCGTCGAGGTACTGCCCGATCCGACGGCGGCTCTCGGCCGTACCCGGCCTGATCCTCCGCCGCGTTCGTCCCGCCCCGTCACCGCGCTCTCGGCCGACTCGGACGGGGAACCGCACCGGGCCCTGGCCGACGCCGTGTTACGCAACACCGCCGCGCAGGCCGCGTGGCAGGCCGACGGCGGCCCGGTACCCGAACTGCCCGCCCACTGGTCCGCGCTCTGGCAGGCCGCGGTCCGGCGTCAGATGGACCTGAGCGACCAGCCGGAGCCCCGGGCAGCCGAAGCGGTCCGCGACATGACCTCCCAGCTGGCCGACCTGTTCCACGAATTCGCCTGGTTCCGCACCGACGACGACCTCCGCCGGCGCGCCGTCAGCGAGATCCTTCTGTTCGGTACCGGGCTGGCTCCCGATGTCCCCAGCGCCTTCGCTCAGCAGGCGTGGCAGCTCCCGGCCTGGCGTACCGCCTGGCAGGCCTGGGCGGTGCGGGCTTAGACGGCAGCCGTGAACTTCCGGATCGATGCGGCGTCCACCGGGGTTCCGGTTTCGCCGTACACGCCGTACGGCGTCACGTAGACCGGGGTGTCCCGCTGGGTGCGCCGGTTCTCCACCAGCGGCCCGAGATCCACGGTGTCGTACCCGATCGTGTCCAGGAAGTCGGTCACCGTCTTGCGGGCCGTGGCGTCATCACCCGCGATCGGCAGCGCCGACCGGTCCGCGGCACCCGACGGCCGGCCCAGCGACCCGAGATGCCCGAACCAGATGTTGTTGAACGCCTTCACCACCGAAGCCCCCGCGAAGTGCCGCTGCACCAGTTCCCCGGTGGTCACGGAGCCGTCCTCCAGCTCAGCGATCGTCCCGTCCCGATCCTGCCGATGAACCCGATAGTCGTCATACAACGGCGAACCCCGAGCTCTCCACCCGGATTCCGCAGCCCCGCCAACGGTGAACCTCCGCACGATCACCGGCCGCCGGGAATCCCGTTCGGCGTCGGCACCTCCCGCATCCCTCCGGGTCCGGAGCCTGAAACTTGCCCGAACATAACGTATTTGTTATGTTCGGGCAGCGGCGGACTGGCTGTTGATCGTTCACCCCGAGGTGCGTGAGTGGTTACCCACGATCCGTAAGGCTGACCGGGAGACTGCCGCACTCATAGGTCAAGCGATCCAGCACGTTGTCAATGGCCGGGGCCCCGACGAGGGCCGCCCGCTCGTCGATCGGATCAAGGGCAGTCGCTTACACAACCTCAAAGAACTTCGGCCGGCCAGCACGGGTGGAACCGAAGTGCGGATCCTGTTCCTCTTCGACCCCGTGCGTCAGATGGTGTTGTTGGTCGCCGGTGACAAGTCCGGCAACTGGCAGCGCTGGTACGACACGGCGATCCCGCTCGCTGAAGCCCGCTATGCCGAGCATCTGGCTGCGTTGAGTGATGAGAGTGATTGAGATGACCAAGAAGACCGCTCCCGGATGGCACGCGTACTCCGTCGTGGGTGAGTTGCTCACCGAACTCGAACTCACCGGTGAAGACATGATCCGTGCGCAGGGGGCCACCGACGACCATGTTCGTGCCTGGCATCTTGCGATGGTCCGCACTGAACAGGACCGCACGCAGGACGATGTCGCGCAGGCTATGGGCGTCACTCAACCGAGGGTGTCGGCGATCGAACGCGGCGAGCTGGACACCGTCACGCTTTCGACCTTGCGCGCCTACGTTCAAGCGCTCGGCGGCAAGCTACGGGTCGTGGCTGACTTCGGCGACCAGGAATACCGGCTTACGTAGAAGCTCGCTGAGATCAGCTGATTCGCCGGAGGCTGGTGTGGGGATGGGACCCTGGACAGGGAAGAGGGAGGCACAGCGATGTTTCTGTTGTTCGGGGTTCGGAGCAAGGACCACCTGGCCGGTACGCGGCTGATGAACTGTGAGGTCTGTGGCTGGCAGGCCCCGCAGCAGATCCTCAAGCGCACCACGAAGTTCACGCTCTTCTTCATCCCGCTGTTCCCGATGAAGCCGAGTTCCTACTACATGGTCTGCGGTCACTGCCAGGGCTTCCGCCGCGCCGACCCGCAGCTGCTCAGCGCCGTCTGACCAGCTACGGCGAGGTCGCGTCGTGGAGTGCCATCGTGCTCTGCAGGCGGGCGTGCCGGAACTGGTAGGCGGGGCCGATCCGGCGCAGGACACCACGGTCGTGGGCGTCGTCGAGGAAGTCCAGGACGCGCCAGGGCGCCCGGCCCCGGGCGGTCAGCCACAGCCTGGCCCAGGTGAACCGCAGCCAGGCCGACCCGGCACCGCTGGTCAGCCCGATGATCGGGCCCAACAGGAGGGCGCACTGCACGCTGACCCTGAGTGGGCTCATGGGTAGGGGCTCGGTGGCCTGATTCAGCATTGTCAGCACCCCGAACCAGGTCGATCCGACGGTGAGGGTGGCGATCGCCGTGGTTGTCAGGAAAGCCGTGCGGTCCGCCCGCAGGGATGCCCGTGATCCGGCCGGATGGCCGGGTCCGGCAGCCGTGCCGATGCCTTCGATGAGGAAGGCCACGGTCCCGGCCAGAATCCCGCCGATCAGGCAGAGGCCGGTCTGGGCGCCGATGGTATCGGCGACGAGTCCGAGAAGGGTGTCGAGGAGACCGGTCCCGGCGGGCGGAGCGCTGACCAGGTTGATGATCAGGATCAGGGGGGCGGCCAGGAGTGCGAATGCGCTTCCGACGGCGAAACCTCGGAGGAACGATGAAGGCCGGAGCCGGACCCGGGATGGCTGGCCGTCGGACAGGCCCATGACGACGCCGACGATCGGTCCCAGTGCCAGGGCGAGCAGGAGAGTCACGATCGGCAGTTCCGAGAGGACCCCGAAGGCGAGGTGGCCGAGGGCGGCCACCAGCGTGATACCGGTGAGGACCCGTCGTCCCATGCCGCCCGGGACCGCGTCGGTCAGCTGCCACCAGGTGAACTCGCGGGTTCGGCTGCGGCTCAGGTGACCGGCGAGGAAGGCGAGCCATCGTTGGGCGTTCTCCGGCGAGCAGGGCCGACGCCCGCGAGGTTCGTCGCCAGGGGCGTAAAGGGCGGGCACGTAACTGCGGAGCAGGTGGTGCTCCAATTCGTCCGGATCGGTGAAACGCAGCAGGTCCGACGGTGCGGTGTCCGGTTCCCGGTAGACGACCCGGGCCAGGTGGACCATCAGCGGTGTGGAGAAGACCTGGGCCAGTGGTCCGGCCGGGTGCCCGGTCAGGTGACGGGTGACGGGTTCCCATCGCCGGTAGCCCTGTTCGCCCTGCCCGGCCGGTAGATAGCAGGCTGCTTCGGTGTGGGTGACGGGTTCCAGTTCGACGACGGCGGCGCGGGACAGTACCGCGCCGACCTGTCCGATGATCTCCTGATATTCCATGGCACGGCAGGTGACCACCACAGGGCGGTTGCCGGTGAGGTAGTTGTTGAGTCTGGTCACGGCCAGTCGGATCTGATCTTGGGCGACCTCGTCCAGGCCGTCCAGCACCGGAATTATGAGGTTGGCGTCGAGTAGTCCCGCCACCACGTCCGGGCCGAATTGATCCTCCGCGAGTAGCGCCGGATATGCGCTGGTGATCTGCTTTACCAGCCATTCCTGCAGACTGTGTTCCTCGGGATGCCACATGGACAGGCTGAGCAGTACGGGTATGGGGTCGGCCCGCTTGTGCGTGCTGAGCAGCTCCCGGACCAGAAGGACCGCGAGGGAGGTCTTGCCGGAGCCGGGTGCGCCGATCACCACCAGTCGGCTGGCCGGCAGTTCGCTCAGGGTGGCAGCCACCTGATTGACGTCACCGTGCAGCTTGAGCCTGGTGGCGCGGCCTGTCGTCCAGGTGGGGCCGAGAACGTCGGCGGCAGACGCGGCCACTTCCCGCCCGGTCGAGGTCCAGCGCACTCGTAGCGGGGACGGCTCGGCGAGGCCCCGGATCCGGGCTTCATGATTCCACTGCTCGGAGATGAGTTCGGCGAGTTTCTTGGTGGCCTCGCCGAGGAGCCGGCGGTGTTGGGACGCCGGTGGGTGACTGCTCTGCCGAATGGTCACCGCCGTGACCAGTAATCCGACGGTGGTCATCACCAGGGCGCCAATGCTCGCTCGTTGATCGGCTCTTTCCAGTGAATTCGTAGAGTGGTCGGTGAAATACAGATAGGTGAAGATTCCGAAGACGACAAGTGTGGCTCCACCAGCTATGACCGGTAGAGATCGCCACTGCCCGGCGGATTTCTGCATTCGCTCATGATGCAGCCGTCAATCGATCTCCGTCGTCGGGGTCCGAATCTTGAAAAATATCTCATGAATGGCATGTCAATCGGGCTGGATCCAGTCGAAGGTTCGTTCTACGGCTCGGCGCCAGTTGGTGTATTCCGCGTCTCGGGTCGACGGGTTCATGGCGGGGAGCCACTGGCCGGCTATGTGCCAGTTGCGGCGGAGGTCGTCCAGGTCGGGCCAGTAGCCGACGGCCAAGCCGGCGGCGTACGCGGCGCCCAAGGACACCGTCTCCACCGCCAGGGGGCGGACCACCGGCACGTCCAGGACGTCGGCGATCATCTGCATCAGCAGGTTGTCGGCGGTCATGCCGCCGTCGGTGCGCAGCGTGGTCAGGGTCAGGCCGGAGTCGGTGTTCATCGCGTCGACCACCTCGCGGGTCTGCCAGGCGGTCGCCTCCAGGACGGCACGAGCCAGATGACCTTTGGTGATGTACGAGGTCAGGCCCACGATCACACCCCGGGCCTCGCTGCGCCAGTGAGGGGCGTACAAGCCGGAGAACGCCGGCACGATGTAGCAGCCGCCGTTGTCGGCGACCGTGCGGGCCAGGGTTTCGATCTCGGGGGCGCTGGAGATCAGTTCCAGTTGGTCGCGGAACCATTGGACCAGCGAGCCGGTGATCGCGATCGAGCCTTCCAGGGCGTACGCCGCCGGTTCGCCTTTGATCTGGTAGGCGACCGTGGTGAGCAGGCCGTGTTCGGAGCGGACCAGTTCGGTGCCGGTGTTCAGCAGCAGAAAACTGCCGGTGCCGTACGTGCACTTGGCCTCGCCCGGGTTGAAGCACGTCTGCCCGAACAGTGCCGCCTGCTGGTCGCCCAGGGCCGCGCCGATCCGTACGCCCGGAAACGCCTCGGTGGCGGTGCCGAAGGCGCCGATCGACGGCCGGACCTCGGGCAGCATCGCGCGCGGGATCCCGAAGAAGTCCAGGCACTGCGGGGACCAGTCGAGGGTGTGGACGTCGAGCAGCATGGTGCGGCTGGCGTTGGTGACGTCGGTGACGTGCTGGGCCCGGCCGGTGAGGTTCCAGATCAGCCAGGTCTCCATGGTTCCGCACAGCACTTCGCCTCGTCGGGCGCGGGCGAGCAGTCCGGGTGTGTGGTCGAGCATCCACCGCAGCCGTGGCCCGGAGAAATACGTCGCGAACGGCAGGCCCGAAATATCAGAAATGTCCGAAGAGCGATAGGAGTCGGTGAGCGAGTGCACCAGGGCATCGGTCCTGGTGTCCTGCCAGACGATCGCCCGCCCGATCGGAACCCCGGTCAGACGATCCCAGATGACTGTGGTCTCCCGTTGATTGGCGATACCCAGCGCCGCCACCTGCGACAGCGAGATCCCGGCCCGCTGCAACACCCGAGGCGCGAGGCGTTCCACATTGCGCCAGATCTCCATCGCGTCGTGTTCGACCCACCCGGGCTTGGGGAAGTGCTGCTTGTGCTCCTGCTGGGCGAGCGACACCACCTGCCCCCGCCGGTCGAAGACGATGCACCGGGTCGAGGTGGTGCCCTGGTCGATCGCCACGACGTAAGACTCGGTCATCGGGTCGCCCCCAGATCCCGGGATATCGCGCGAGCCGCGTCCCGGACGTACCCGACGAGGCCGGAAAGGGGTTGATAGTGGCTGTCGCAGAGCCGGTCGACCGGCCCGGACACCCCGATCGCCCCGACGACCAGGCCGCCGTAGCCCCGGATCGGCGCGGCCACGGCGGCCTGACCGAGCAGGAACTCCTCGATCTCGTACGCCCATCCGGCCTCGCGGACCCCCTCCAGCGCGGCGGCGAGCGCCCGCGGGTCGGTGAGGGTGGACCGGGTGAAGCCTTCCAGGTCCGGTACGGGGCTCCCGGCCCGATACGCGAGCAGCACTTTGCCGAGGGCGGTCGCGTGCAACGGCAGTAGCGCCCCGACGTCCAGGGTCTGGAACGTGTCATCGGGCCGGAAGACGTGGTGGACGACGAGGACCCGGCCTTCCAGTACGGTGCCGATCCGGACGGCCTGGCCGCTGCGGGCGGCGAGCGGGTCGGCCCAGACGATCGATCGGGACCGGAGTTCGTTGATGTCCAGGAAACTGGTGCCGAGGTGGAGCAGGGCACCGCCGAGCTGGTACTGCCCGGACACCCGGTCCTGTTCCACGAACCCGACCAGTTGCAGCGTCCGCAGGATGCCGTGGGTGGTGCCCTTGGCCAGGTCCAGGGTGCGGGCGATCTCACTGAGGCCGAGCCGGCCCGGCCCACCGGCGAGCGTCCGCAGGATCGCGGCCGCTCGTTCGATCGACTGCACCGTTCCGGGCATGTTTCGGACTCTATGCCACGGTGTGACAGCGCGCAGTGATTGATGTTCGACAATGCCGACCGGTGTTCATTGCCCCGTACCGGCCACCTCCCTAACGTCCCAGGCATCGACAGAGGGAGGGAGCATGGCTCCACGACTCAAAGTTCCAGGACTCGCCGGTGAACTGGCCGCCGAGTTCGCCGGCACGATGATCCTGATTCTCTTCGGTGTGGGCGTGGTGGCGCAGGTGGCCGCCGCCGGCATCGGTGACCACGACAGCATCGCCTGGGCCTGGGGCCTGGGTGTCACGCTGGGCGTCTACGTCGCGGCCCGGGTCAGCGGCGCGCACCTCAACCCGGCGGTGACGATCGCGCTCGCCGTCTTCAAGGGCTTCTCCTGGCGCAAGGTGGCCCCCTACGCACTCGCCCAGACGCTCGGCGCGTTCGTCGCCGCGCTGCTGGTGCGCTGGAACTACGCCGAGGTGCTGCGGGCCGCGGATCCTGAACTGACGATCAAGACCCAGGGCGTCTTCTCGACGCTGCCGGGCAACGGGACGCTCCCGGTCGGCGAGTGGGGCGCTTTCCGGGACCAGATCATCGGTACGGCCATCCTGCTCTTCGTCATCCTCGCCCTGACCGACCTGGACAACACGGCGCCCGCCGCCAACCTCGGCCCGGTGGTGATCGGCCTGCTGGTGGTCGCGATCGGGATGGCCTGGGGCACCAACGCGGGGTACGCGATCAACCCGGCCCGTGACTTCGGCCCGCGACTCGCCAGCTTCCTGACCGGCTACGAGGGGGCGTTCCGGGATCAGAACGGGTACCTCTACTTCTGGATCCCGATAGTCGGGCCGATCATCGGTGGCATCGTGGGCGCCGGTTTGTATCAGACTCTGATCGGGCGGTTCCTGCCGTCGGCGGAGCCGCCGGAGCCGGGTCGCGTCCCGGCACCGAGAGAAGAGACGAGCGTGGAGGCTAACCGTGGCTGACTTCGTGGGGGCAGTGGATCAGGGCACCACCAGCACCCGTTTCATGATTTTCGATCATGGCGGTAACGAGGTGGCCCGGCACCAGCTGGAGCACGAGCAGATCCTGCCGCAGGCCGGCTGGGTGGAGCACAACCCGCTGGAGATCTGGGACCGCACCGTCACCGTGGTCCGGACCGCGATGCAGAAGGCGAACCTGGCGGCGCGGGACCTGGCCGCGGTCGGGATCACCAACCAGCGCGAGACCACGGTGGTGTGGGACCGGCGGACCGGGCGGCCCTACTACAACGCGATCGTGTGGCAGGACACCCGTACCGACCGGATCGCCTCCGCTCTTGATCGTGATGGCCGTGGCGACGTGATCCGGCGCAAGGCCGGGCTGCCGCCGGCCACGTACTTCTCCGGCGGCAAGATCCAGTGGATCCTGGAGAACGTCGACGGCGTGCGGGAGGCCGCCGAGCGTGGTGACGCCTTGTTCGGCAACACCGACAGCTGGCTGCTGTGGAACATCACCCGCGGCAACCACGTCACCGACGTGACGAACGCCAGCCGCACCATGTTGATGAACCTGGAAACGCTCGACTGGGACGACGAACTGCTGTCGTTCTTCAACATTCCGCGTGCGATGCTCCCGGAGATCCGGCCGTCGTCGGACCCGAACGGCTACGGTCAGGCGCACATCGAAGGCCCGCTCGGCGGCGACGTCCCACTGACCGGCGACCTCGGCGACCAGCAGGCCGCCACCGTCGGGCAGGTCTGCTTCAGCCCCGGCGAAGCGAAGAACACCTACGGCACGGGCAACTTCATGCTGCTCAACACCGGGACCGATCTCGTACGGTCGGAGCACGGCCTGCTCACCACCGTCTGCTACAAATTCGGTGACGCCGCGCCGGTCTACGCCCTGGAGGGGGCGATCGCGGTGACCGGCTCGGCCGTGCAGTGGTTGCGCGACCAGCTCCACATCATCAACTCGGCGGCGGAGAGCGAAACCCTGGCCGCACGGGTCGAGGACAACGGCGGCGTCTACTTCGTCCCGGCGTTCTCCGGCCTGTTCGCCCCCTACTGGCGCTCCGACGCCCGGGGCGCGATCGTCGGCCTGTCACGGTTCAACACCGACGCGCACATCGCCCGGGCCACCCTGGAGGCGATCTGCTACCAGACCCGGGACGTGGTCGACGCGATGGCGCAGGACTCCGGGGTGACCCTGGACGTGCTGAAGGTCGACGGCGGCATCACCGTCAACAACCTGTGCATGCAGATCCAGGCGGACGTGCTCGGCGTGCCGGTCAGCCGTCCGGTGGTCGCGGAGACCACAGCGCTGGGTGCCGCGTACGCCGCCGGTCTGGCCGTGGGGTTCTGGAAGAACACCGACGAGCTGCGGGAGAACTGGAACGAGTCGCAGCGCTGGCAGCCACAGTGGTCGGCCGAACAGCGGGACACCGGCTTCGGGAAGTGGAAGAAGGCGGTGCAGCGGACCCTCGACTGGGTGGATGTGGACTGACCATGACGGACCTTTCTCCTTCGTACCGGGACTCGGCTCTGACGGCACTCGCGGCCCGGGAACTCGACGTCCTGGTGATCGGTGGGGGAGTGGTCGGGGCGGGTTGCGCGCTCGACGCGGTCACACGGGGACTGACCGTGGGCCTCGTCGAGGCGCGTGACCTCGCCTCCGGCACTTCCAGCCGGTCCAGCAAACTCCTGCACGGCGGCCTGCGATACCTGGAGATGCTGGACTTCGGGCTGGTCCGCGAGGCGCTGCGGGAGCGGGACCTGATCCTGCGCCGGCTCGCCCCGCACCTGGCCCGGCCGGTCCGGTTCCTCTACCCGCTCAAGCACCGCGCCTGGGAGCGCCTCTACGCCGGTGCGGGTGTCACCCTCTACGACACGATGGCGTTCTCCGGAGCGCTGCCGCGTCATCGCCACCTGACCCGCCGTGGCGCTCTGCGGGCCGCCCCGGCTCTGCGCAAGGACTCGCTGGTCGGGGCGTTGCAGTACTACGACGCGCAGGTCGACGACGCCCGGCACACGATGTTCCTGGCCCGGACCGCGGCGTCCCACGGGGCCCACGTGGCCTCGCGGGTCGCGGTCACCGGTTTCCTGCGGGAGGGCGAGAGAGTCACCGGGGTCCGGGTGACCGATCTGGAACACGACCGCACGTTCGAGATCCGGGCCCGGCAGGTGATCAACGCGACCGGGGTGTGGACCGACGACACCCAGTCGCTGGTGGGGGAGCGGGGCCAGTTCCACGTCCGCGCCTCCAAGGGTATCCACCTGGTCGTGCCCCGGGACCGGATCCGGTCGTCGACCGGGGTGATCCTGCGGACCGCGCGCAGCGTGCTGTTCGTCATCCCCTGGGGCCGGCACTGGATCATCGGCACCACCGACACCGACTGGGCTCTGGACAAGGAGCATCCGGCCGCCTCAGCGAAGGACATCGACTATCTGCTGACCGAGGTCAACAAGGTGCTCGCCACCCCGCTGGAACGCGCCGACGTGCAGGGCGTCTACGCCGGTCTGCGCCCGCTGCTGACCGGGGAGTCCGAGTCCACCTCCCAGCTGTCGAGGGAGCATTCGGTGAGCAGCCCGGTTCCGGGGCTGGTGGTGGTGGCCGGTGGCAAGTACACGACGTACCGGGTGATGGCCAAGGACGCCGTCGACGCCTGCGTGCACAGCCTCGGCCGGCGGGTGCCCCGTTCGGTCACCGACCGGATCCCGCTGCTGGGCGCCGACGGCTATCCGGCGCTGTGGAACCGGCGTGGCCTGCTCGCCGCCGAGTCGGGCCTGCACGTGGCCCGGATCGAACACCTGCTCGGCCGGTACGGTTCGCTGGTCCACGACCTGCTCGCGCTGATCCGCGAGGACCCCGGCCTGGGCCGGCCGATCGAGGGCGCCGACGACTACCTGCGGGCCGAGTTCGTCTACGCGGCCGCGGCCGAGGGGGCCCGGCACCTGGTGGACGTGCTGACCCGGCGGACCCGGATCTCGATCGAGACCTTCGACCGCGGGGTCGTCGCCGCCCCGCACGCCGCCGACCTGATGGGCCGGGTCCTCGGCTGGTCCGCCGAACAACGCGATCGTGAGGTGGAGCATTACCGGCTGCGGGTGGAGGCCGAGCGGGCCTCCCAGGAGCAGCAGGACGACGAGACGGCCGACGCCGCCCGCCTCGGCGCCCCCGGCGTCGTCCCGATAAGGGTCAGCTGACCGGCACGGACGGGCGGCTCACGTCCCAGTGCTCGACGATCAGGCCGTCTTCGAAGCGCCAGATGTCGACGACGTCCTCGGGTGGGGTGTCGATCGGGATCAGGCCGTAGTGGGCGACCACGAATTCGGCGTCCGCGATGACGTGCTGCAGGTCGAGCTGGGCGCCGGCGATCGGGGAGTTCACGATGAACTCGATCCAGGCGTCCCGCCCGGCCGGCGCGCCCGGGGTGTGCGAGAGGAAGTCCGCCCGGAGGATCTCGCGCAGCACCTCGACGTCACCGGCGGCGAAGCGGCTGAACGCGTCCAGAAAACGTCTCTTGTTCTCTTCCGCGGTATCGATGTCAGTCATGTTCCCACCGTTCCATCGGCGGGCTGCCGTGTCGAGGGTTCGTAGCATTGATCGAATCGTCTCGTGCCGGTTCTTCGAGAATCTGCCCGGACGGCCGGTCGCGGTGCGCCCGGACGGGCAATAAACCCTCCCGAACCCCACTGCCAGGCGTTTCATCGGGCTATCTCCTGCGCTGTCCGACCGCGGAAAAGTACGTTTTTCAGCGGCGCGATTCCATGCACTTATCAGTACATTTCAGGAGGCAGACCATGTTGAGCGCGATCACCGCCGGGGCCATGATGCTCACGTCCCTGAGCGCACCGGCGGCCACCTTGCAGAGCGCTCCGCCACCACCCGAGCAGATGGAGATCGCGGTGGTGTCGGCCAACGGATCCGGCTGTCCGAAGGGCACCGCCGTGGTGACGGTGTCCCCGGACAACAAGGCGTTCACCGTGGCGTACAGCAACTTCATCGCCCAGGTGGGGCCGGAGGCGAAACCACTCGACTACCGCAAGCAGTGCCAGCTCTCCCTGGACGTCAAGGTGCCGGAGGGCTTCACCTACGCGGTGGCGACCGCCGACTACCGCGGCTACGCCCGGCTGGAGAAGGGCGCGTTCGCCCAGGAGACGGCGTTCTACTACTTCCAGGGCAAGTCGAGCACCACCAAGAGCCAGAACCGGTTCGACGGTTTCTGGGACGACGAGTGGCAGATCACCGACAAGGTGCCGCTCGTCTCGACGTCGTTCCTGCCGTGCGGCGACAAACGCTATCTCAACATCAACACGGAACTGAAGGTGTTCGCCGACAAGGCGCCTAAAGGCACTACCAGTTTCATCACCATGGACTCCGCCGACGGCAATCTGGAAACGATCTACCGGGTGTCCTGGCAGAAGTGCCCGGTCTGATCCTTCTCGGCCCGTTGTTTCTCAGCGGGGATGAACCAGTCCCGCGTTGAACGCCGCGATCACCAGCTGGGCCCGGTCCCGGGCGTGCAGTTTCGCCAGCAGATGGGTGATGTGGGTCTTCACCGTCTTCACCGCGATGACCAGAGCGGCGGCGATCTCGTCGTTGGCGAGACCGTTTCCGATCAGCGCGAGCACCTCGACCTCACGCGGGGTGAGCCGCCGCACCGCCCCGGCCGGACGATCCGGCCGGGGTGCGGCCACATAGTGCGCGATCAGCCGGGTCAGGATCGACGGCGCGAACAGCGACTCCCCGCGCCCGGTCCGGCGCACCGCCTCCACCAGATCCTCCGGCCGGGCATCCTTCAGCAGGAACCCGGACGCGCCCGCCTGCAACGCCTCGTAGACGTACTCGTCCAGCTCGAACATGCTGAGCACCAGCACCCGGGTCCCGGCCAGCACCGGGTCCGCGCAGATCCGCCGGGTCGCCTCCAGACCGTCCACCCCGGGCATCCGCACGTCCATCAGCACCACGTCCGGCCGGGTCGCCCGGGCCAGCGGCACCGCCTCGGCGCCGTCCCCGGCCTGCCCCACCACGGTCAGGTCCGGTTGCTGGTCCAGGATCACCGCGAGGCTCTGCCGCAGCAGTGACTGATCATCGACGATCAAGACCCTCATCCGGTACGAACCCCGTCCGGGATCCGTGCCGTCAGATGGAATCCGCCGTCCACCGGTTCGGCGACCAGGCTGCCGTCCAGGGAGCCGACCCGTTCCCGCAATCCGGCCAGCCCGTGCCCGGCACCCGGAACGGGCCGCCACCCCTGTGCCGGGCCGCCGTCGGCCACCGTCACCACCACGTGCCGGCCGTCCCGGCGCACCCGCACCGCCACCTGCGCCGGACCGGCGTGCCGGGCCACATTGGCCAGCCCTTCCCGGACCGTCCGGCAGATCGCCACCTGCACCCCCGGTGACACCTCACCCAGCTCGCCGGCGGCCAGGCTCGGGCGCAACCCGGCCGTGCCCGCGGCCCGGACGATCTCCGGCAGGGTGGCGAGACTGTCCGCCGGGGCTCGCGGCACCACCTCCGGCTCGCGCAGCACGGTCAGCATCCGGCGCAACTCGGCGGTCGCGTCCCGGCTGGTCTCCTCGATGTCGCCGAGCGCCGACCGGATCTGTGCCGACTGCTCCAGGTGCCGGGTGGCCGCCGCCCGCACGGTGATCAGGCCCAGTCCGTGCGAGACCAGATCATGCAGGTCCCGGGCGATCCGCAGCCGCTCGGCGAGCACCGCCTCGGTGGCCGCCCACTCGGTGAGGCGCCGCTCGTACGCCGCCCGGTCGGACCGCCACCGGCGCACCGCCCAGACCGCCGCCGCGGCCGCGCCCCCGCCGATCACCACCGGAACGAACCGGGCCACCGGGCCCTGGACGCCGACCGTGCACATGGCCAGCATCAACACCACCGCGACCAGGGCGATCAACGGGACCGCGCGGTTGCGCCAGGCCGGCCGGGGAAGCTCTCGCACGCCCCGACTGTAGTTCTCAGACCTGGGTCCTAGACGTCCCGCCCAGATCGGATCGTGGTCCGATGTGCCCGGCCGGAGCCGCCGGTTGACTGCTCGCATGATCTCGATCGACGGCCTCACCAGGGTCCGGGGTAGGACCCGGATCCTGCACGAGGTGACCTTCAGCGCCCGGCCCGGCCGGGTCACCGGCTTCCTCGGGCCCAACGGGGCGGGCAAGACCTCCACCCTGCGGCTGCTGCTCGGCCTGGACCGCCCCCAGGTCGGCACCGCCCTGATCGACGGCCGGCCCTACGCCGCCTGGGACCGCCCGCTCATCGTGGCCGGGGCGCTGCTCGACGGCAGTGGCGCCCACCGGTCCCGGACGGCGCGTGCCCACCTGCGCTGGGTGGCCGCCAGCAACGGCCTGTCCCGGGCCCGGGTCGACCAGGTGCTGGAGATCGTCGGGCTGACCGCCGACGCCGGTAGACGGGCCGGGAAGTTCTCGCTCGGCATGAGCCGCCGGCTCGGCCTGGCCACCGCCCTGCTCGGCGACCCGCGGGTGCTCATCCTGGACGAGCCGATCAACGGCCTCGACCCGGCCGGTATCCGCTGGATGCGCACGTTCCTGCGGGACAGCGCGGCGCAGGGCCGGACCGTGCTGCTCTCCAGCCACCTGATGGGCGAACTGGCCGAGACCGCCGACGACGTGGTGATCATCGACGGCGGCCGGGTGGTCGCCGGCGGCACCCTCGCCGAGGTGGTCGCCAGGCACCCCACGCTGGAGGACGCCTTCCTCGCGTACACCGCGGGGGAGGGCTCGTCGTGGTGAACCTGATCCGGGCCGAGCTGCTGAAACTGCTCGGGCTGCCGACCGCCTGGGTGGGCCTCGCGCTGGGTACCCTGGTCGCCCCGCTGCTGACCCTGCTGAACGCCGGGCCGGTCCAGGCGGCGATCGAGGACGGGAGCTACGGGTCCACCGCCGACCTGGCGTACAACAGCATCCAGATCGGGATGCTCGGCGCCGTCATCCTCGGCGTGGTCGTGGTGAGCAGCGAGTACACGCCGACTGGGGAGGACTCGCCGGACGGCCGGCAGCTGATCACCACCCTGCTGGCCGCGCCCCGGCGGCCCCGGCTGATCGCCGCCAAAGGGATCGCGCTGACCCTGGTCGTGGCGGTGCAGGGCACGATCACGGCGGTGGTGACGCTGCTGCTGGTCGAGGCCGAACACGGCGGGTTCCATCCGGTGGCGGAACCCCTGCGGGTGGCCGCGGCGGTGCTCGACTGGATGCTGCTGGGCCTGCTGTCGTACGCGCTGACCCTGATCTTCCGCAACGGCATCGTCACGCTCACCCTGCTGATCGTGAACGCCTCGGTGGTGTCGGTGTCGTGGCTGCTGATGAAGGTGACGCCGCTCGGCGCCTACCTGCCGGACATCGTGGGCAAGCACATGTACCTGTCCGAGTTCGGGGACGTCCGGATCCACCCGGTCACCGCCGGGCTGGTGATGCTCGCCTGGGTGGCGGGGCTGCTCGCGCTGGCCGTCCGGGTGTCGCAGAGGCGGCAGGCGTGATCCGGGCCGTCGTCGCGGAGGTGATCAAGCTGGTCACGCTGCCGTCGCTGGCTCTCACCGTGATGCTGACCTGGGCGGCCACCGGTCTGTTGCGGCTCGCCGGGCCGCCGGGCGGGGTGCTGGTCTACAGCCAGGTGGGCTTCCTGGTGCTGGGGGTGCTGGCGGCCGGGCAGGAGTACCAGGGCGGCGGCCAGATCCGGGCGAGTCTGCTGGCGGTGCCCCGGCGGCCCCTGCTGGCGGTGGCGAAGTTCGCCGCCCTGGCGGTGACGGCCGCGCCCGCGGTACTGGTGGCGGCGGTTCTCGCCGGGGAGCCGGCGGGGAGCGGGCGGCTGGTGCTCGACGTGCTCCTGGCGGCCGGGGTGGGAACGATTCTGCGGCATCCGGTGGGCGCCACGGGGGCGCTTCTCACCGCGTACGAAATCGGTCTTCCGGTGGTCCGCCCGCACCTGCCGGAAATCGTCCTCGAAGTGCCCGTCTGGGCCTGTACCAGCATGATCGTCCTGGTCGCGGGCGCGGTGTTCACCCGCCGGGAGGTTTGAGGTCGTGATGCCCTTGACGGAGCGTGGTTTCATGCGGCCAGCACGAGGCCCACCCCCCTCGTACACGTGGTGTTCACGTGAGCGCCCTCGTGCTGTCCTACTCAAGGAGACATTGCGATGTCGCAGCGCCCCTCGCTCGCGGAGGTTCGTGAGCGCACCTATAAGCGCCGGGATGCCTGGTGGACGGTGTGGCTGGTGGATCCGCTCGCCGGTCCCCTCGTCCAGCTGGTGTCCCCATGGAAGTGGGTCACCCCCAATCTGCTCAGTTTCGGTGCCTTCGTACTGGGACTCGGCGCCGCGGCGGCGTTCTGGCAGGCGAGCTATCCGGGGCTGCTCCTCGGGGCGTTGCTCTATCACCTGGCGTTCGTGCTGGACTGCATGGACGGCAAGATCGCCCGGCTGAACGGGACCGGATCGCTGTTCGGTACGTGGCTGGACTACGTGTTCGACCGGCTCCGGGTGCTGACCTGCGCTCTGGCCATGTTCGGCGGGCAGTGGCACGCCACCGGGGAGACCGTCTATCTCTGGCTGGCCACGTTCGTGATCTTTCTCGACATGTTCCGCTACCTGAACGCGCTGCAGATGCAGAAGGTCAAGCTGACCATGAAGGAGCGGATCCTGGAGGTGACCGGGTCCACGCCGGTCGAGTACATCGAGGAGAGCGACGAGGAGATCGAGATCGGTCAGCCGGTCGCTCCGGCCCGCATCGACGTGCACGGGGACTTCAAGACGAAGTTCAGCGCTTTCGTACGGGTCCGCAACTTCCTGCTGCGGCACCGGATCCGCGCGCACCTGTTCAGCGGCATCGAGTTCATGATGTTCGTGTTCATCGTCGGCCCGATCACCGGCCAGATCGCGGTGGTGACCGTCGCGTCCGGCCTCCTGCTGGTGGCGTTCGAGGCACTGCTGGTCTACAAGCTCTGGACCACCACGAAGACCTTCACCCGTCGGATGGCCAAGCTTCAGCAGCCGCAGCTCTCCGTCGTCCTCTAAAGTCCACAGTGTTCGGAACCCCGGCGGATCTCCGCCGGGGATTCTCCTCGGTGTTTCCTTACCGTCCAGGCGTTTTGTCCCTAGACTCGGCAAATACTGTTCCCAATGCCGCGACAGTCAGGGAGAACGAATGCTCAACGCCACGAACCAGACGGCTCCGACCATCGCCCCGGCCCACGCTCACCTGCTGGCGGAGCTGGCGCGGATCCGCCGGGTCCTGGACGTCCTGCCGTTGCCTGACGACACCGCCGCGAAGGCTCACCAGGAGATCAGCGAGACCGAGGTCGCCCTGCTCGAAGCCGACCCGGACCGCCGGCGGATCACCGGCTGCCTGGAGCGGCTGGCCCTGGCGCTCGCTGCCTCCGGGGCTCTCGACCACGCGGGTCAGGCGCTGTCCGCCCCGCTGGAGTCCCTGGCCGGCTGGCTCGGCGACTCCGGCCAATCCGTCCGGGACCTGGTCGGCCCCCGGTAGATCTCCGGTCACCAGACCCTGCATCTCCTGCCGGTTTAATGGGTACCGTGACCTCGGGCCGATCCACCTCGACCGGATGCTCGGCACCGGACCTCTCGTCCTCGCCCTCGTCCGCTATGCGGGATCGCCGGCCTGCGATGCCGCACTCCGCTCCTACCGGGCCCACCTCCAGCCCGAGCTCCCCCGGCTCGGCGCTCACCTGGTCGCGGTCAGCCCGCAAGCTTCCCAGCGGCTGGCCGCGGTCAAGCACCGCGAGGAACTCGGCTACCTGGTCGCCTCCGACCCGCGGCACGTGCTGATCGACGCGCTCAACATCGGCTTCGGCCACCCCGGTGCCGACGTGGTCCTCGGCACCGGCCGGTCCGTGCTGCCGTTCGCGTCGGTGGTCGTCGTCGACCGGGCCGGTGTGGTGCGCTTCGCCGAGGTGCGGGCCGGCTGGTCCGGCCCGATCCCGCCCGGCCGGGTCATCGACACCGTCCGGTGCCTCACCAATCCATCGACGTATTGACATGTACCTGCGGCGCTGAAACGCTCGCGCGGGTGGGAATCATCGACCGGCTCACCGCCGACCCCGGCCTCTGGACCGAGATCACCGCCTCCGGCCTGCCCGTCATCGAACCCCGGGACGACGGCCAGTGCCTGGTCACGTTCCTGTGGCGCGGCGACGCCATCGGCACCCGGTTGTGCTGGGGCCTGTGGGACGAGCTGACCCGGCTACCCGGTACGGACATCTGGTACCTGGCCCGGGTCCTGCCCGCCGACCTGCGGACCGTCTACTACCTGGCCCACGACGACGACCCGGCCACGCCCGCCACCAGCGGCGGCAGCGGGCTCCGGCACGTCGACCCCGGCAACCCCCGGCGTGTGCACTTCCCGGCCGACCCCGTCGACCCGGCCGATCAGGAGGGCTGGGCGTCCCTGCTGGAACTGCCCGGCGCTCCCGCCGAGCCGTGGCTCGGCGTCGCCGCCTCGTCCGTCGCCGGGCAGCCGGAGATCCTGCACAGTGAGGCCTTCGGTGGCGACCGGCACCTCACCATCCATCGGCCCGGCACCGGACAGCCCGTGCTCGTCGTCTTCGACGCCTACAACGCCCAGAAGGTGTTGCGGATCCCGGAGACCCTGGAGAACCTGACCGCCGCCGGCCGCATCCCGCCGCTGACCACGATCTTCGTGCACCTGCCGGACGACACCCGCGACGACCACCTCTCCGCCGTCCCCGAGATGCGGGACTTTCTGTCCGGCGAACTGATGCCGTGGGCCGCCACCCACCTCGGCGCGCCCCTGGACGGCGGCCGCAACCTGATCGCCGGCGCGTCCCGCGGTGGCCTCGCCGCCGTCTGGGGCGCCCTCGAACTCCCCGAACTGTTCGGCGCCGCCATCTCCCAGTCCGGCAGCTTCTGGTGGGCCCCACCCGGCGAGGACCCGGAATGGCTCACCCGCCGGGTGACCGCCGTCCCGCCCGCCGGCACCCGGTTCTACCTGGACGTCGGCATCCTGGAGGACCGCCCGCTGCCCGGCGGCTCCACCATGGTCCAGGTGAGCCGCCGCATGCGCGACGCACTCCGGGCCCGTGGCTTCGACGTGACCTGGTCCGAATACACCGGCGCCCACGATTACGTGAACTGGCGCCGGACTTTCGCCGACGGCCTTCTGGCGGTCACGGCGCCGCGATGACAAACCCGCGGGCGTTCGCCGAGCCCCGCCGGTTGCCTTGACACCGGCGGCAACCTCTACCGTGCCCACCGTCCAGCACCCGCCGGCGATGGAGATCGGTCTTGAAGTTCGCGATCAGTTACAGCACCGCCGCACTGGGCGTCGACCCCGAACACCTGCTCACCTTCGCGCAGCACGCTGAAGCGTGCGGCTTCGAAGCGCTGTACATGCCCGAACACGTCGTGCTGTACCGCGGCGCGATGCTCGGCACCATGGAACTGCCGACCGACCTGCCGCTGGTCGACCCGCTCGACGCGCTCAGTTTCGTCGCCGCCGCGACCAGCCGGATCCTGCTCGGCACCGGCGTACTGCTGCTGCCGTACCAGCACCCGGTCGTCCTGGCGAAACGACTCGCCACCGTCGACGTGCTCTCCCGGGGCCGGATGCGCCTGCTCACCATCGGGGTGGGCAGCCTGCCCGGCGAGGCACGGGCCGTCGGCGTCGACTACCACTCCCGCGGCCGGCGAGCCGACGAGGCCATCGATGTGCTCCGGCTGCTGTGGTCCGGCGCTGCCGACGGGGTCAGCTACCACGGCGAACACTTCGACTTCGACGACCTGTGCAGCTTCCCGCAACCGTACGGCGTGTCCACCCTGCCGATTCACGTCGGCGGATCCAGCCGGGCCGCCGCCCGCCGAGCCGGACGACGCGGCGACGGATACTTCCCCGGCGGCATGCTGAGCCCGTCGGAACGCGCCGCCCAGCTAGACCTGGCCCGAGCCGAAGCCGCGGCGGCCGGGCGGGACCCCGGCGCGCTGGAATACACCAGGTGGGCGTCGATCTCGACCACACCGGAGCGGGCAGAGTCCCTGGCAGCCGAAGGCGTCACCCGGCTGGTGGTCAACGTGACCTCCGCGGACCACACCGAACAGTGGGACGAGATGTCAGCCCTGGCCGAACGCTTCGCCCTGCCGGGAAATTCGGTCGCCTGAACCGGAGACGGGAACTACGGTGTCAGTCATGTTCACGCCCGGTCTGCAGCTGCCCCCAGTGGCGGCTCCCGTGTGCGTGTTTTCCGGCGCTGATACGCGATTCTGACCCTTCCCCACCGGCAGCGGAACCCCGGGGAAGGGTGGCTGCTGACTGCCCGGGTTCCGACGCGGCCCGCCTGGCGACGGGTCGTGGAACATCGATGATGCCTCGCATCCAGTGAGGACTGAGACAAGATCATGGCGAAGAGCCAGTTCATGCGTACGAAGCCACACCTCAACATCGGCACGATGGGGCACGTCGACCACGGGAAGACGACCCTGACCGCCGCGATCACGAAGGTTCTCGCCGACCGGGACCCGGTGGCCAACCGGTACGTCGCGTTCGAGGGGATCGACAAGGCGCCGGAGGAGGCCGCCCGCGGGATCACCATCACCATCGCGCACGTCGAGTACGAGACCGCGTCCCGGCACTACGCGCACGTCGACATGCCTGGCCACGCCGACTACGTGAAGAACATGATCACGGGGGCGGCGCAGGTGGACGGTGCGATCCTCGTGGTGTCGGCGCAGGACGGGGCGATGCCGCAGACCCGCGAGCACGTGCTGCTCGCGCAGCGGGTCGGCGTACCGCACCTGGTCGTCGCTCTGAACAAGAGTGACATGGTCGACGACCCGGAGCTGCTCGACCTGGTCGAGCTGGAGGTCCGCGAGCTGCTGTCGGAGTACGGGTTCCCCGGCGACGAGGTGCCGGTGATCCGGGTCAGCGCGCTCAAGGCCCTGCAGGGCGACCCGCAGTGGGTGGCGTCCGTGAGCGACCTGCTGGCGGCGGTCGACGACTACGTGCCGGTTCCGCCGCGGGAGCTGGGCGAGCCGTTCCTGATGCCGATCGAGAACGTGCTGTCGATCAGTGGTCGTGGCACGGTCGTCACCGGCAAGGTGGAGCGTGGGGAACTGCGCGCCGGCGAGCCGGTCGAGGTCGTCGGTCTCGGGCCGACGGTCGTGAGCGTGGCGACCGGGCTGGAGACGTTCGGCAAGACCCTGGAGTCGGCGCAGGCCGGCGACAACGCCGCGGTCCTGCTGCGCGGGGTCAAGCGCGAGCAGGTGCAGCGGGGCCAGGTTCTGGCCGCGCCGTCCAGTGTGCGGCCGCACCGGGTCTTCACGGCGCGGTTGTACGCGCTGACCAGTGCCGAGGGGGGCCGGCACACGCCGTTCGAGGTGAACTACCGGCCGCAGTTCTACTTCCACACCACCGACGTGTCGGGCGGGATGGACCTCGGTGGCCGGGATCTGGTGATGCCGGGCGACACCGTGGACGAGGTGACGGTGACGCTGGGCAAGGCGATCGCCCTGGAGACGGGCATGGGTTTCGCGGTCCGTGAGGGCAACCGCACGGTCGCCGCCGGAACGGTGACCGCGGTCCTCGAGTGATGAGGTGGCCCGGCGTCTCCTTCAAGGAGACGCCGGGCCATGTGTCAGAGACCGGGGATGTCGATGACGATCAGTTCGGTGTCGTCGGGGTGGCCGGGGATCCGGCCGTCGTTGCCGGGGAAGTTGTTGTCGTTGGCCACCAGGACCCGGTTTCCGCCGAGCGGCAGCACCGACTCGACGGACTGGAGCGGGAACGAGAACTGTTCGCCGACGCCGTACTCGCCGGGGCGGGCCGGGGTGGAGACGCCGGTCCGGTCGGTGATGCGCAGCAGGTCGGCGACGGTGCGCCGCGGCAGGGTTCCGTCGGCGGACGCCTTGTCGAGGTCGGTGACCACGAGACGTTTGACGTACGCGGCCGGGCCCATGCCGTTGTCGCGTTCGATCAGCACGAGCCGCTTTCCGTCGAGCACTGCCGCGTCCCCGACCAGCAGGGCCGGGGCGTCGACGAGGAAGGTCCAGGTCCGGCCGGTGTAGCGGTTGGCCCGGATGTCGAACTCGTACACGATCCGGCGGCGCTGGTCCGGGTCGTCGGTGCGGGCACCTTCGAGGATCGGGTAAAGCGTCTTCCCGTCCCTGCTGACGGCCATCGCCTCGAATCCGCGGCTGCCGGGGATCGTGGCGGTCTCGCCGGGAGCCAGGTCCGGTGACTGCGGGGACTTGCCGCCGTCGGGCAGCGGGATCGGCGCCTGCAGCACCTTGCCGGTCTTGTCGACCTTGATCAGGTACGGGCCGAACTCGTCACCGATCCACAGGTTGCCGCGCGAGTCGCGGGCGAGGGATTCGATGTCGAAGTCGGCGCCGGTGAGCAGCCGTTCCCTGGTGTCCTGGCTGACGATCGGGAACGGTACCTTCCGGTCCGGGTCGCGGAAGCTGATGAAGCCGTTGACCTTCACCTGGTGACGCCGGTAGTCGGGGGTGATGTCGTATGCCCGCAGCAGGAAGTCCGCCGAGTTGTTCTTGGCGCCGAACCCGTTGTCCGGCATGGCCAGCAGCCGGTTCCGGGCCAACGGGAGCACCGCGGAGAATCCGGGGATGGGCTGTCCCGGAAACGGTGCGCTGATCCCGTTGACCGGCGCGGTGCTCAGCTGCGTGCCGGAGACCGGCCCCGGCTGGTACGCGGTCGCCGACAGGATGGCCCGGCTCTTCAAGGTGACCACGGACGAGTGCGGGTGCGGAGCGGGACGGGGGTTCGCCTGTGCCGGGGCCGCCGGGATCAGCACGATCACGGCGGCCGCGAGAATCGCTTTATGAGCCACGCTTCGACACGATCCGATGTGTCTCCGAACGGGACCTGAACCCCGGCTGGCCGGCAGCTGTCAGTGCAGCGGCTTGAACCCGCGCAGCCGCAGACTGTTGGCCACCACGAAGACCGAGCTGAACGCCATCGCGGCACCGGCGATCATCGGGTTGAGCAGGCCCGCCGCCGCCAGGGGCAGGGCGGCCACGTTGTAGGCGAACGCCCAGAACAGGTTGCTCTTGATGATCCGCAGAGTGCGCCGGGACAGCCGGATCGCGTCCACGGCGGCGGTCAGGTCACCACGGACCAGGGTCAGGTCGGAGGCCTCGATCGCCACGTCGGCGCCGGTGCCCATGGCCAGCCCCAGGTCGGACTGGGCGAGGGCGGCGGCGTCGTTGACCCCGTCACCGACCATCGCGACGACCTTGCCCGTCTGCTGCAGACGCTGGACCTCGGCGACCTTGCCGTCCGGCAGCACCCCGGCGATCACCTCGCCGATGCCCACCTCGGCGGCCACCGCCCGGGCCACGGTCTCGTTGTCGCCGGTCAGCAGGACCGGCGTCAGGCCCAGCTTGCGCAGCCCGGCGACGGCTTCGGCGCTGGTGGGCTTGACCGTGTCGGCGACTGACAGGATCCCGCGTGCCCGGCCGTCCCAGCCGGCGACGATCGCGGTGTTCCCGGCCTGTTCCGACGACGCGACGGCTGCCGCGATGTCGTCCGGAACGTGCAGGCCCTCGCGTTCCAGCAGAGCCGCCCGGCCGGCCAGGACGACACGGCCGGCCACGGTTCCCCGTACGCCGAAGCCGGGGAAGGCGGTGAAATCGGCGACCGGGAGATGATCGCTCACCTCGGCTGCGATCGCGCGAGCGATCGGGTGTTCGGACGCCGCCTCCACCGAGGCGGTCAGTCGCAGCAGCTCGTCGTCACCGTCGGGGAAGACCGCGACCAGCTTCATCACCCCGGTCGTCACGGTGCCGGTCTTGTCCAGCAGGATCGTGTCGACACGCCGGGTCGATTCGAGCGCCTCCGGGCCCTTGATCAGGATGCCGATCTGGGCGCCGCGACCGGTGCCGACCAGCAACGCGGTCGGTGTGGCCAGGCCCAGGGCGCACGGGCAGGCGATGATCAGTACGGCGACGGCGGCGGTGAACGCGGCGGTCCCGCCCGCTCCCGTGCCGAGCCACCAGCCCAGCGTCGCCACCGCGAGAGCGATCACGATCGGCACGAAGACGCCGGAGATCCGGTCGGCCAGCCGCTGCACCTCGGCTTTCCCGGTCTGCGCCTGCTCGACCAGACGCGCCATCTGCGCGAGCTGGGTGCCGGCACCGACCCGGGTGGCCCGCACCAGCAGGCGACCGCCGGCGTTCACCGTCCCGCCGGTCACGTCGCCGCCGGGGCCGACCTCGACCGGGACGCTCTCGCCGGTCAGCAGCGACCGGTCCACCGCCGAGGAACCCTCCTCGACCACCCCGTCGGTGGCGATCTTCTCGCCCGGTCGGACCACGAACAGCATCCCCGGTGTCAGTTGCTCGACCGGGATGCGGGACTCGGTGCCGTCCTTGACGACGGCGACGTCCTTGGCGCCCAGCTCCAGCAGCGCCCGCAGGGCGTCACCGGCCCGGCGTTTGGACCGGGCCTCGAAATAGCGCCCGGCCAGGATGAACATGGTCACCCCGGCGGCCGTCTCCAGGTAGATCGCGCCGGTGCCGTCGGTGCGGCTGACGGCCAGGGTGAACGGGTGGGTCATCCCCGGCTCGCCCGCGGTGCCCAGGAACAGCGCCCACAGCGACCAGCCGAACGCGGCGATCGTGCCGAGCGAGATCAGGGTGTCCATGGTCGCGGCGCCGTGCCGCAGGTTGATCGCGGCGGCCCGGTGGAAGGGCCAGCCGCCGTAGACGATGACCGGCGCGGCCAGCGTCAGCGAAAGCCACTGCCAGTAGTCGAACTGCCAGGCCGGAACCATGGCCAGCAGGATCACCGGGACGCTCAGGACGATCGCGGTGATCAGCCGCTGCTTCAACGGGTCACCGGTCTCCGGGGCTTCTTCGGTCTTGTCCGGGACCTTCGCGGTGTAGCCGGTCTTCTCGACCGTGACGATCAGGTCGGCGGCCGTGACACCGCCGTCGACCGTGGCGGTCGCCTTCTCGGTCGCGTAGTTGACGGTGGCGCTGACCCCGTCCATCCGGTTGAGCTTCTTCTCGATCCGGTTGGCGCAGGAGGCGCAGGTCATCCCGCCGATCTCCAGCTCGATCAGCGTGGCAGCGGGGGCAGCCCGCCCCGTCACGAGGCGGCACCCAGCTCGTAACCGGCCTCGTCCACCGCCGCGCGCACGGTCTCCCGGTCGACCGGCTCGGTGGCGGAGAACGTCACGGTGCCGGCGGCCAGGTCGACGTTGACGTCGGTGACGCCGGGGATCGCGGCGACCTCGGTGGTCACCGCGGTGACGCAGTGGCCGCAGGTCATCCCGGTGACGGGGTAGGTGGTGGTCGGCATGGCGGTTCCCTTCGTTCGGTGTCCACTCAACCATACAGATACCCGGTAGGGGTATCCCGGCAGGGCTGTAGCATTGGCGACATGAGCAACCCCGCCCCCACCCGCGGCTACACGGCCACCAAGGACAACCTGCAGTCCCGGCTGCGCCGCATCGAGGGCCAGGTCCGGGGCATCGAGCGGATGGTCGACGAGGACCGCTACTGCATCGACATCCTCACCCAGATCTCCGCCATCCAGGCCGCCCTCGACAAGGTGGCACTCGGACTGATGGACGGGCACGCCCGCCACTGCATGCACGAGGGCGCTCAGGAGGGCCGGGCCGACGAGATGGCCTCCGAGCTGATGGCCGCCGTCGGCCGCCTGATGAAGCGCGGCTGATACCGGTCGGTAACCTGACCCGCATGACGCAGCCCGCTCCGATCGTTCTCGTGTCACCCGCCATGGGCATCGGATCCCGGTACTACCGGCTGCTCGTCGACGAGTTCACCGCCCGCGGCTGGACGGCCCGCGCACTGCCCCGGCGCGGCTTCGAACCGGACTCCCCGCCCGCGTCCCGGGCGCACGACTGGTCGTACGGTGACGAGATCGAGGACATGGCGAAAGCCGTGGCCGAAGCCCGCGCCGAACACCCCGGCCGCCCGGTGATCCTGCTCGGCCACAGCCTCGGCGGCCAGCTGGCAGTCGGCCACCAGCTCCAGCACACCCCCGCCGACGGCATGGTCACCGTCGGCACGTCACTGCCGTGGCACCGCGACTTCCCACTGCGCGGCCTGCCGCTGGTGGTGCAGGCCGGCGTCATCGTCCCGGTCCTGACCGCGCTCTTCGGCCACCTGCCGAAACCCGCCTTCGGTGGTCCCGGGGCCCGGACCCTGATGCGCGAGTGGGCCCGGATGGCCCTGACCGGCCGCACCCCGTTCCCGGCGCCCGTCCCGGTCGGGAGTCCCGCCCTGGTGGTGCTCCTGGAAGGCGACCGGCTGGCCCCCGCCCGCGCGGTGGAGACCTTCACCGGCCTGTTCACCCCGGAAGCGGTGACCCGCTGGCACTACCGGACCGCTGACGTCCCGCCCGGCGCCAGCAACGACCACATCGGCTGGGCCCGCCGGCCCGCCCCGGTGGTGGACCGCGTCCTCACCTGGTGGGCGACGACCTCCGGATGACGGGGGTCGCTGTGGCCGGTGAGCCCCCGCGTCACCGACCACCAGCGATAGAGACACGGTAGCGGCCGGGGACCGGTGCGGACCTTGACTTCGGCTGTAGCCGAGGCTGCCCGTCGAAATCGCGCTGAACTGGGGAAATGCCGCTCGCCTGGCGTGGGCGGCAACGGAACCGGCAGAATCTGGGCCTTCGGCGGCATCTGGGGGTACGCCGGGGACGATCGGACGGGGAAACACCTTGACGCAGACCGGAAACGCGAGCGGGTACGTTCTGCGTCAGCGGCGTATCCTGCTGGGGCTGACACAGGAGGATCTCGCGCTGCGCGCGGGTGTCAGTGTGCGCTCGGTGCGGAACCTGGAGCGAGGCGCCGGTGGGGTGCCCCGGCAGCAGACCCTGCGGCAACTGGCCGCGGCGGTCGGTCTGGACGACCTCGGGGGCGGCGGCACGGCGGCGGCCGGGATTCGGGTCGCGGTGCTCGGGCCGTTGACCGTTCACGACTGTGACCGTGAGGTGCCGATCGGGTCGGCGATGCAACGCCGGCTGCTGGGGCTGCTCGGATTGCATCCGGGGCAGCCGGTGCGGACCGCGGACCTCGTCGACGTGCTGTGGGACGGCCGGCCGCCGGCCACCCACGTGAACCTGATCCACGGGTACGTCGGCGCGCTCCGCAAGATCCTGGGCCCGTCCGTGGTCGTCACCGGACCGGACGGCTACCGGCTGGCGCTGGACCGCGACCGCATCGACCTGGCGCGTTTCGGTGACCTGATGACGCGGGCGGAGCACGGTGCGGAGGACTACGAGCGGGCGCTGCAGTGCTGGCGCGGGCCGATCGATCCGGCGATCCGGCTCCATCCGGCCGCGGTGGCGGCCGCCAACCTGCGGATCGTGGCGACGCTGGCCTTCGCTGATCAGGCGATCGCCACGCGGCGATACGACGCGGCGATCCGCTGGCTCGGCCCACTGAGTCAGGAGGAACCGCTGCACGAGGGGCTGCACGCCCGGCTGGTGCTGGCGCTGGCCGGTTCCGGGCGCCAGGCCGAGGCGCTGCGGCATTTCGCGGCTGTCCGGGACCGGATCGTCCAGGAACTCGGGGTGGAACCGGGACCCCAGTTGACCGAGGCCCACCTCGGGGTTCTCCGGCAGGAACTGCCCGGAGCGGCGGTGCGGAAGACCACCGGCGTGATACCCGCCGAACTGCCCTCGGCGACGGCGTTCCTCGCCGGTCGGGACCCGGCCCTGCAGAGCTTGAACCGGCTGCTGACCGACTCCGCGCCCGCGATCGCGGCGATCTCCGGCGGCCCGGGCACCGGGAAGACCACGCTCGCCGTGCACTGGGCGCACGCGGTCCGTGACCGTTTCCCGGACGGCCAGCTGTTCGTGAACCTCCGGGGCTTCGACCCCGCCGGGGCGGTGGTGCCGGCCGACCGGGCGATCCGGACGTTCCTGGAGTCGCTCGGCGTCGAGCCGCAGAAGATCCCGCCGGGTCTGGACGGGCAGGTCAACCTCTATCGCAGTCTGCTGGCCGCCCGCCGGGTCCTGGTGGTGCTGGACAACGCCCGCGACGCCGAGCACGTGCGGCCACTGCTGCCGGGCAGCGCCGGTTCGGCCGCCGTGGTGACCAGCCGGAACCGGCTGACCGGCCTGATCGTAGTGGACGGCGGCACCTCGGTGAGTCTGTCGGTGCTTCATCCGGAGGAGGCGTACGCGCTGCTCAGTCGCCGGATCGGGGTGGATCGGGCGGCGGCCGAGCCGGACGCGGTGGCGGAGATCGGGCGGCTGTGCGGGCATCTGCCGCTGGCGCTGGCGATCGTGGCGGCCCGAGCGGTCCAGGCGGAGCTTCCGTTGTCCTGGTTCGTGGTGAACCTGCGTGCGGAGCGGGCGCGGCTGGACGTGCTGGGTGGTGACGAGGCGGCGATCGACGTACGCGGAATCTTCTCCTGGTCCTACCGGGTGTTGAGCCCGGCGGCGGCCCGGCTGTTCCGTCTGCTCGGGAGCCACCCCGGCACGGACCTCGGGGCCGGTGCCGCGGCGAGCATGGCCGGCCGCCCGGTCGAGCAGGTGCGCGAGCCGCTCGGCGAACTCGTGCGGGGCAGCCTGATCGAGGAGGAGTCGGACGGCCGGTACACCATGCACGACCTGTTGCGGGTCTACGCGCTGGAGACGGCCGCCGAGGTGGACACCGCGGCCGACCGGGAGGCCGCGATCCGCCGGATGGCCGGCTACTACGTGGCCGGGGCGATCGGCGCCGGGCAGATCCTCGACCCGCACCGGATGACCGACCGGCTGGGGCGCCCGCCGGTCGAGCCGGCCGCCTTCGAGAGCACCGACGCCGCGGCGGTCTGGCTCACGGTGGAACGGCAGAACCTGCTCGCGGTCCAGTTGACGGCGGCGGACGCCGGCCTGGACGACGGCGCGTGGTGGCTGGCCTGGGGGCTGGCCGAGTACCTGCAGCGCGGCGGGCACTGGCAGGACTGGATGGCCACCCAGCGGGTTGCGCTGGAGGCGGCCCACCGGCTCGGCGACGTCTATCGCGAGACGATCGCGGACCGGGGTCTCGGCGGCGCCTACGCCCGGTTGGGTGACTTCGAGAAGGCGACACCCTGCTTCCAGCGGGTCCTCGCCCGGTACGAGCAGAGCGGTGACCTGTCCGAGGCGGCGTCCGCGCATCTGAGCCTGGGCTGGGTGGCCGGCCGCCGCCAGGACTTCAGTACGGCACTGCACCACGCCCGGCAGGCGCTGGCGCTGTCCCGCGCGGTGGGGAACACCAGGGGCGAGGCTGACGGGCTCAACACGGTCGGCTGGTACCTGATCCAACTGGGGGAGCACCAGTCGGCGCTGGTGCAGTGCCGGCAGGCGCTGGCACTGCACCGGGAGGTCGGCAATCGGCTGGGCATGGCGGACACCTGGGACACCCTGGGGTCCGTCCACCACCGCCTCGGGGAGCATCAGCCGGCTCTGGCCGCGTACCGGGAGGCTCTCGCGTTCTATGTCGAGGTTCTGGACCGTTACCACGAGGCGCTGGTCCTGAACCAGATCGGCGACACGCACCGCGCGGCGGGCGACCTCCCGGCGGCCCGGGAGTCCTGGCAGCAGGCCCTGTGGATCTTCGACGACCGGGGACACGCCGAGGCCGCCGAGGTCCGCGAGAAGCTGGACTCTTTGTCCTAGGACGCTTTAGCGGGTGTGACCACTGTCTCGCCCGCGGCCGCGAACCCGGCACAGGTCGTGGTGGTGCACGGCGCGGGCCACGACGACCGGGTGTTCCTCGACGGTCCCGAACTGCTGGCGGCCGTCGAGGCGCTGGCCGGCCGGCTCTGAGGATTGCCGGGGAGAGGCGCTGGGAAAAGGGCGACTATGACGGGGACTTCTGTGGATGGCCGGGCCGGGATCGACGCGGGGCTGGTCAAGCGGCTGGTGGAGGGGCAGTTTCCGCAGTGGGCCGATCTGGCGGTCGAGCCGGTCGAGGTCGACGGCTGGGACAACCGGACCTATCGGCTCGGGGACCGGATGACGGTTCGGCTGCCCACCGCGGAGGGTTATGTCGCCGCGGTGGACAAGGAGACCATCTGGATTCCCCGGCTCGCGCCGCATCTACCGGTGGCGGTGCCGCCGGTTCTGGGCCGTGGCGCACCGGCGGAGGGGTACCCGTACCCATGGTCGGTCCGGGGTTGGCTGCCCGGGGTGACCGCCGACCGTGCCGAGATCGCCGACGTCTCCGCTTTCGCCGTCGAGGTCGCCGGGTTCATCCGGGCGCTGCAGGCCTGTGACGCGGTGGGCGGGCCGACGGCGGGTCGGCACAGTTGGTTCCGGGGTTGCCCGCCGGCCTCCTACGACGCGGAGACGCGGCGCTGTCTGGAGGCGCTGAGCGGGCGGATCGACACCGGGCGGGCCGCTGAGGTGTGGGCGGCGGCGCTCGAAGCCGGGTGGGACGCCGATCCGGTGTGGTTCCACGGCGACATCGCGGTGGGGAACCTGCTGGTGGTGGACGGGCGGCTGGCCGCGGTGATCGACTTCGGGACGTCGGGGGTCGGGGATCCGGCCTGTGATCTGGTGATCGCCTGGACGTTCTTCGCGGGGGAGAGCCGGCGGGCGTTCCGGGCGGCCGTGGCCCAGGACGACGGGATGTGGGCGCGGGCCCGTGGCTGGGCGCTGTGGAAGGCGATGCTGGTGCTGGTGGGCGCCTTGGACAACGGCGAGCACGCGGTGGCGGCCGACGGCGGACGGGTGATCGGCGAGATCCTGCTCGGCGACTGAGACGTTCCGACGATCAAGACCTCTGCTGTCGTACGTCAGCAGAGGTCTTGATCATGACCCGCCGTGGATGGGGGCGGTCAGGGCGGTGAGGGGGGTGCCGGAGCCGCCCCAGGAGAGGGCGACGATCTCGGCGGCGATGGCTACCGCGGTCTCCTCGGGGGTGCGGGCGCCCAGGTCGAGGCCGATCGGGGCGCGCAGCCGGGCCAGGGCCTCTTCGGGGACGCCGGCTTCGCGCAGGCGGGTGAGGCGGTCGTCGCAGGTGCGGCGGCTGCCCATCGCGCCGATGTAACGGGCCGGGGTCCGCAGGGCGACCTGCAGCAGCGGGATGTCGAACTTCGGGTCGTGGGTGAGCACGCACAGGACGGTGCGTTCGTCGACGTCGGTGGATTCGAGGTAGCGGTGTGGCCACTGGACCACGACCTCGTCGGCTTCCGGGAAGCGGGCGGGGGTGGCGAAGACGCCGCGGGCGTCGCAGACGGTGACCTGGTAGCCGAGGAATTTGCCGATCCGGGCGACGGCGGCGGCGAAGTCGATCGCGCCGAAGACGATCATGCGGGCCGGGGCGGCCCAGGACTGGACGAACACCTCGCGCTCGCAGGCGGTGACGATGGCGCTGCGGCCGTGGGCGAGCAGGCCGCGGGCCTGGGCGCCGGCGATCCGGTCGAGTTCCGGGTCGCCGAGGGTGCCGTCGATCCGGTCCGGCCGGACGACGAGCTGGGCGTCGGGGAGGGAGACGGTGGCGACCGGGCGGCCGGCGGAGATGTCCGACAGCAGGGCGTCCAGGCCGAGCAGTGCCGGTGCCGGCTGGATCATGATCTCGATGGTGCCGCCGCAGGTCAGGCCGACTTCCAGGGCGTCACCGTCGCTGACGCCGTACGTATGCGTCTGGGATTTGCCGGTTTCCAGCACTTCCTGAGCGGCCGCGTAGACGGCGCCTTCCACACAGCCTCCGGAGACGCTGCCCAGCACCTCGCCGTGCTCGCTGACGGCCATCGCCGCGCCCGGCTGCCGGGGTGCCGATCGCCAGGTGTGCACCACTGTCGCCACGGCAAAAGAGACGCCGGCGGCCCGCCAGGCCAGCAGCCCGTCAACGATCTCACGCATGACCGCACCTTCCGTGATCCTCTCGCGGGAGTCAACGGCGGATTAAGAGAACGCTTAGGTCGCTGTTGACATTGGACACCTGGCACGGGAGGGTCTGCGCGACTCGCGGGAGGTGCAGGATGCAGGTGCCGGCTCCGTTCGAATACGAACGTGCCACAAGCGTGGATCAGGCCATTGGACTGTTGGAACGACTGGGCAGCTCGGCTCGGCTGGTGGCCGGGGGCCACAGTCTGTTGCCGATGATGAAGCTCAGGCTCGCCAATTTCGAATATCTCATCGACATCAACGATCTGCACGACGAACTGGGGTATATCCGCCTCAGCGACGACGAGGTGCGTATCGGTGCCATGACCCGGCATCGGGAACTGCTGGAATCGGAGATTCTGGCCGACGTGTTCCCGATCTTCCGGGACGCGGAGAAAGTGATCGCCGACCCGATCGTCCGGAACCGCGGCACGCTGGGTGGCTCGCTGTGCCAGGCGGATCCGTCGGAGGACCTGTCGGCGGTGTGCACGACCCTGGACGCGAGCTGCGTCATCCGGGGTCCGGGCGGTGCCGAGCGGGTCGTCACGATGGAGGAGTTCCACGTGGGCCCGTACGAGACGGCCGTCGCGGACAACGAGATCCTCACCGAGATCCGGATCCCGCGGAAGAGCTTCAAGGCGGGCAGCGCGTACGCCAAGGTGGAGCGCCGTGCCGGTGACTGGGCCGTGGTGTCCGCGGGTGCCGCGGTGTGGCTGGACGGCGGCCGGATCGTGGACGCCCGGGTGGGGCTGGCCGCGGTCGGCCCGAACACCACCGGGATTCCGGAGATCTCGGCGGCGCTGCGCGGGAACGAGCCGGACGAGAGCCTGTTCGAGCTGGCCGGTGCGATCGCGGCCCGCAGCTGTGACCCGTCGACCGACACCCGGGGCAGTGCGGACTACAAGCGCCACCTGGCGGACGAGCTGACCCGGCGCACGCTGCGCCGGGCCGTGGAACGGGCGAGGAGCTGAGTATGCAGGTCACGATGACGGTCAACGGGACCGAGTACACCCGGGAGATCGAAGGCCGGCTGCTGCTCGTGCACTTCCTGCGCGACGTGCTGAGCCTGACCGGCACTCACTGGGGCTGCGACACGAGCAACTGTGGTGTCTGTGTGGTGTGGCTGGACGGCGAGCCGGTCAAGTCGTGCACGGTGCTGGCCGCGATGGCCGGCGGGCACGAGGTCCGGACCGTGGAGGGTCTGGCCAACGGTGCCGAACTGGACCCGATCCAGGAGGGTTTCCGGCAGTGCCACGGCCTGCAGTGCGGTTTCTGCACGCCGGGCATGTTGATGACCTGCCGGGCGCTGCTGGACAAGAACCCGGACCCGACCGAGGGTGAGATCCGCGAGGCCATCTCCGGTCAGATCTGCCGGTGTACGGGTTACTCCTCGATCATCCGCTCGGTGCGCTGGGCCGCGGTGCACGAGGCCGCGTCGAACCAGGAGGAGGTGCCCGCCCAGTGACGACCACCCAGGATACGAAGCTCACCGAGTTCGAGGACAACGACCAGAAGCCGGTCGGGTTCGGCCGGATGCTGCGCAAGGAGGACGCGCGCCTGCTCCGGGGCCGGGGCCGGTTCGTCGACGACGTGCAGTTGCCCGGGATGCTGCACCTGGCGATCCTGCGGTCGCCGTTCGCGCACGCGAACATCGTCAGCATCGACACCAGTGCGGCCGAGGCGTCGCCCGGTGTGCGGGCCGTGGTCACCGGGGAGACGTTGAAAGGTCTGGGCCTGGCCTGGATGCCGACGCTCTCCAACGACGTGCAGGCCGTGCTGGCCACCGACCGGGTGCGGTTCCAGGGTCAGGAGGTGGCGTTCGTCGTCGCCGACGACCGGTACAAGGCCCGGGACGCTCTCGAACTGATCGACGTCGAGTACGACGTGCTGGACCCGGTCGTGGACGTCCGCAAGGCGTTGGCCCCGGACGCCCCGGTCATCCGCACCGACCTCGAGGGCAAGACGAACAACCACGTCTTCGACTGGGAGACCGGTGACGAGGCGGAGACCGACCGGGTCTTCGCCACCGCCGACGTGATCGTCAAAGAGGACATCGTCTACCCGCGTGTGCATCCGGCGCCGATGGAGACGTGTGGTTCGGTCGCCGACTTCGACCCGGTCGAGGGCAAGCTGAAGCTCTGGTCGACGACGCAGGCTCCGCACGCGCACCGCACCCTGTACGCGATCGTGGCCGGCCTGCCCGAACACAAGATCCAGGTGATCGCGCCGGACATCGGTGGTGGCTTCGGCAACAAGGTGCCGATCTACCCCGGTTACGTGCTCTCCATCGTCGGCTCCATCGTCACCGGCAAGCCGGTGAAGTGGATGGAGGACCGCTCGGAGAACCTGATCAGCACCGGTTTCGCCCGTGACTACATCATGCAGGCGGAGATCGCGGCGACGTCCGAGGGCAAGATCCTGGGCATCCGGACGAACGTGCTCGCCGACCACGGGGCCTTCAACGGCACCGCGGCCCCGGTGAAGTACCCGGCCGGTTTCTTCGGCGTGTTCACCGGCAGTTACGACCTGCAGGCCGCGCACTGCAAGATGACCGCGGTCTACACGAACAAGGCGCCGGGCGGGGTGGCGTACGCCTGCTCGTTCCGGATCACCGAGGCCGTGTACCTGATCGAGCGGATCGTCGACGCGCTCGCCTACGAGCTGGAGATGGACCCGGCCGAGTTGCGGCTGAAGAACTTCATCCAGCCCGAGCAGTTCCCGTACGAGACCAAGACCGGCTGGGTGTACGACTCGGGTGACTACGAGCCGACGATGCGCCTGGCGATGGAGATGGCCGGGTACGACGAGCTGCGCAAGGAGCAGGCGGAGAAGCGGGCCCGTGGCGAGCTGATGGGCATCGGCATCTCGTTCTTCACCGAGGCGGTCGGTGCCGGCCCGCGCAAGGACATGGACATTCTCGGGCTGGGCATGGCCGACGGCTGTGAGCTGCGGATCCACCCGACCGGTAAGGCTGTCGTCCGGCTCTCGGTGAAGACCCAGGGTCAGGGGCACGAGACGACGTTCGCGCAGATCATCGCCGAAGAGTTGGGCATTCCGCCGGACGACATCGACGTGGTGCACGGCGACACCGACAACACCCCGTTCGGTCTGGGTACCTACGGTTCCCGGTCGACGCCGGTGTCCGGTGCCGCGGCCGCGCTGGTGGCCCGCAAGGTGCGCGACAAGGCGAAGCTGATCGCGTCGGCGATGCTGGAGGTGTCGGTCGCCGACATCGACTGGGTCAAGGGCTCGTTCCAGGTCAAGGGCGACCCGGGTAAGGCGGTGACGATCCAGGAGATCGCGTTCAAGGCGCACGGCGCCGGCGACCTCCCGGACGGCGTCGAGGGTGGTCTCGAGGCGCAGATCTGCTACAACCCGTCGAACCTGACCTACCCGCACGGGGCGTACATCTGCGTCGTCGACGTCGACCCGGGCACCGCCGAGGTCAAGGTCCGCCGCTTCATCGCGGTGGACGACTGCGGCACCCGGATCAACCCGATGATCATCGAGGGTCAGGTGCACGGTGGCCTCACCGACGGTGTCGGCATGGCGCTGATGGAGATGATCTCCTTCGACGAGGACGGCAACTGCCTCGGCGCGTCGCTGATGGACTACCTGATCCCGACCGCCCTGGAGGTGCCCGACTGGGAGACCGGCTTCACGGTCACCCCGTCGCCGCACCACCCGATCGGCGCCAAGGGCATCGGCGAGTCCGCGACCGTCGGTTCGCCGCCGGCGATCGTCAACGCGGTCGTCGACGCGCTCAAGCCGTTCGGTATCCGGCACGCCGACATGCCGCTCACCCCGTCCCGGGTCTGGGACGCGATGCGCGGCCAGGCCACTCCGCCGATCTAGTTCGGCCCCCCTGGCCGGTGGAGTCCGGGTGACCGGGCTCCACCGGCCGAATTAAGGAGTACGAGATGACGACGAGCACCGCCGAGCGGGCCCTCGAGCTGACCGCCGCGCGCCTGCCGTTCGTGCACGCCACCGTGGTCCGCGCCCAGGAACCCACCTCGGCCCGGGCCGGTGACGACGCGGTGATCCTGGCCGACGGGTCCATCGAGGGTTTCGTCGGCGGGGTGTGCGCGGAGACGTCGGTGCGGGCCGCGGCCATGGACACGCTGCGCAACGGCGACTCCATGCTGCTGCGGGTGCTGCCCGAGGACTCGGCCGAGTTCCCGGTGGCGCCCGGCGCGCTCGTCGTCGTCAACCCCTGCCACTCCGGCGGTGCCATCGAGATCTTCCTGCGTCCGGTGCTGCCGAAACCGCTGATCGGGGTCTCCGGAAGCAGCCCGATCGGGCAGGCCGTGACCGCGCTCGCCGACTTCCTCGACTTCGAGGTGACCCGCGACTACCAGGGTGCCGCCGCGGTCGTGGTGGCCGGTCTGGGGCGCGACGAAGAACGGGCGATCCGTGCGGCCCTGGACGCGCGGGTGCCCCTGATCGCGCTGGTCGCCAGCCACACCCGGTCGATGATCCTGCTCGACGCGATGGGGCTGTCGCCGGAGGAGCGCGACCGGATCCGGCCCCATGCCGGCATCGCCATCGGTGCCCGTACCCCCAAGGAGATCGCTCTTTCGGTTTTGGCGGAGATCGTCCAGGAGTTGCGCACCGGCGCCCTGGCCGCGCCCGCCGTGACGCCGGCTGCCTCGCATGCCGAGGCCGCCGCCTTCGCCAAGGCCGAACCCGAGTTCGTGGCCGGTCCGACTCTGCCCGTCGGGCCGGCCACGTCCCCTACCACCGCGGCCGTGCAGGCCGCGGAGACCGCGATCGACCCGGTGTGCGGGATGACCGTCGTCATCGGACCGGACACTCCGCACGGTGTGGTCGGCGGGCAGGACTTCTGGTTCTGCTGCCCGGGTTGCCGGATAAAATACACGAAGGCCTGAGTTCATGACGGTGACCGGGTTGGTGCTGGCCGCCGGCGGCTCGCAGCGGCTCGGCCGGCCCAAGCAGTTGCTGCCGTTCCGGGGTCGCACGCTGCTGGACGCGACCCTCGACATGGCTCGTGCCTGCGGATTCGACGAGCTGCTGGTCACCGTGGGCGGTTCGGCGCCGGAGGTCCGATCCTTCTGCGACCTCTCCTCGGTACGGGTGATCGAGAATCCCGCCTTCTCCAGCGGATGTGGATCCTCGATCCGGACCGCTGTCACGTCGGTCGGCTCCGACCGGCTCGTCCTGCTGCTGGGCGACCAGCCGTTCGTCTCACCGGCTGACGTCCGCCGTCTCGCCGCGGCAGCCGGACCCCTGGGCGTCTGCCGGTACTCCGACGGCCTCGGCCACCCTTTCCTGTTCCACCGCTCGGTCTACCCCGAACTGTCCACGCTGCACGGAGACAAAGCGGTGTGGAAGCTGCTGCACTCCGGGCGGTACCCGGTGACCGAGATCGATTGTGCCGGTACGGTGCCGATCGACGTGGACACCCTCGACGACTATGAACGGCTGCTCACGCTTGAACACTCCTGAGGACGTCATCCAGCGCCTGGACGCCGTCGACTACCTGGCCGACGACGGCCTCGCCATGGCCGTCTACCTGGCCCTGCGCCTGGGTAAACCGCTGCTGCTCGAAGGCGAGCCGGGTGTCGGCAAGACCGCCGCGGCCAAAGCCCTGGCCCAAGCCCTGGACACCCCGTTCATCCGCCTGCAGTGCTACGAGGGCCTGACTGCCGGCGAAGCGCTGTACGAATGGAACTACCAGCGGCAACTCCTGCACATCCGGCTGGCCGAAGCCCGCGGTTCGTCAGTGGACGACGCCGACCTGTTCACCACCGCCTTCCTGCAGGAACGGCCCATCCTGCGCGCCGTCCGGCACGACGGTCCGACCCCGCCGGTGCTGCTGATCGACGAGATCGACCGGGCCGACGACGAATTCGAGGCGCTGCTCTTCGAATTCCTCGGCGAATCCGCCGTCACCGTGCCCGAACTCGGCACCTTCGCCGCCACCCGCCCCCCGGTCGTGATCCTCACCTCCAACCGCAGCCGCGACCTGCACGACGCGCTGCGG
This sequence comes from Actinoplanes derwentensis, assembly GCF_900104725.1. Lineage (NCBI taxonomy): Bacteria > Bacillati > Actinomycetota > Actinomycetes > Micromonosporales > Micromonosporaceae > Actinoplanes > Actinoplanes derwentensis. The sequence goes on along the minus strand of NZ_LT629758.1, from coordinate 4,550,952 downwards.
CGCCGCTGCCTCTACCACTGGATCGAGTTCCCGGCACCCGCGCAGGTGGCGGCCATCGTCCGCCGAGCCGTGCCCGGCGCCACCGTGCCGCTGATCCGCAGCGCCACCGAGTTCATCGGTACGGTCCGCGGGCTCGACCTCGACAAGGCGCCCGGGCTCGCCGAGACCATCGACTGGGTCTCCGCCCTGGCCGCCCTCGGCGTCACCGAACTCGCCTCCGGAGACGTACTGCGCACCCTCGGCACCATCGCCAAGACGCCCGACGACCGGGCCCTCATCGCTGACACACCAGTGACCACCCCTCGCGCTCGGAGAGACCACCCATGAAGATCACCAACGAATTCACCGTGCAGATCCCGATCGACGAGGCCTGGAAGGTCTTCACCGATCTCGAAGGGCTCGCGCCCTGCATGCCCGGCGCCCAGCTCACCGGCGTCGACGGCGAGGTCTACAAGGGCAAGGTGAAGATCAAGGTCGGGCCGGTGATCTCCGACTTCTCCGGTACCGCCCAGTTCACTTCGAAGGACGACGCCGCGTACCGGGCCGTGATCGACGCCAAGGGGCGCGACGCCCGGTCGGCCGGCAACGCGTCCGCCACGGTCAGCGCGTTCCTCACCGCCGTCGACGCCACCAGCACCAAGGTCAACGTCGATACCGACCTGAAGATCAGCGGGAAGCTGGCCCAGTTCGGCAGCGGCATGATCAAGGAGGTGTCGTCCAAGCTGCTGGCCCAGTTCGTGGCGAACCTGGAGACCAAACTGGCCGCCGACCCCACCGCAGCCACCCCGGTCGAGGTCTCCGCGGATGCCGCCGTTTCGCCGGCCGCGGTCTCCCCGGCTGCCGTTTCGCCGGCCGCTGTCGAGACCGTTCCGGCCACCGCTGCCGCCCTGGGTGCCCCGGCCGCCGACGGCAGCACCATCTCGGCCGAGTCGGCGAGCCGGGCGGTCGCACCCGACCCGTCCGCCGGTGAGGTCACCGCCGCCGCCGGGCGCACCGAGGTCGCCGAGGGCACGCCCGACCCGGTCGCCCCGCTCCGCACGCCGGACGCAGACCTGTCCGACGCCCCCGCGGTCGCCGCTGCCGCTGCTCCGGCGGTGGCCCCGGCCGCCGCTTCCGAGACCGCCCCGGCGGTGGTTCCGGCCGCGGCTCCGGAGACCGCCCCGGCCGCGGCTCCGGACGTCGCCCCGGACGTTGCTCCGGCTGCTGCTGCTCCGGACGCTGTTTCGGAGGTCGCCCCCGCTGGTAGGACCGCCGCGACCGTGACCGCTGAGCGGACCATCGAGAGCGCTGAGCCGGAGCCGATCGACCTTCTCGATGTCGCCGGAGGATCGATCTACAAGCGGCTCATTCCGGTCGCCATCGGTGCTGTCGTGGTCGTCGGTGCCGTCATCGTCTGGTTCGTTGCCCGGGGCTGACCACGCCCCGGTGCTGCTGCGAGGCACCGACCGGGCCGCGTTCGCCGTCGCGTTCGCGGCCCGGTTGCGCCGAGCCGGGCTACCGGCCGGGATCACCGAGACCGGTGACCTGGTCAGCGCACTGGAGGCCAGCCCGCCCACGTCCCGGACCACTCTCTACTGGACGGCCCGGGTCGCCCTGGTCCGCCGGCACGCCGACCTGGCGATCTTCGACCGGGTCTTCGCGACGGTCTTCGACGACACCCCGCCGTTGCCGCTGAGCCGGTCGGCCGTACCCCCGAGGCCCCGCGACGACAGCGTCCACGTCACCGTTCCCGGAACCGGGGACGAGGCCACCACCTCCGGTCAAGGCCTGCCCTGGGCCACCCTGCCCGCCCCGGTCGGTGCCGACGAGGACACCGACGACACCGGCCTCGCCCTGCCGGAACTGCGCCCCAGCACGATCGCCGTGCTGGCCGACCGCCCGTTCGAAGACCTCGACGGCCCGCAGACCGAGGCCCTCGGCGAAGCCCTGCGGCAGGCGCTCACCCACTGGCCGCGACGTCGCAGCCGCCGCCACCGGCCCGACCCCACCGGCCGCCGGATCGCGATGCGCCCGACCATCGCCCGGGCCCGCCGCACCGGCTGGGAAGTGATCACGGTGGTCCGGGAACGTCCCGTCGCCCGTCCCCGCCGGGTGGTGATGCTCTGCGACGTGAGCGAGTCGATGCGCGCGCAGGCGGCGGCGTACCTGCAGCTGATGCGTGCCTTCACCACGGCCGCCGACGCCGAGGTGTTCGCCTTCGCCACCCGCCTGACCCGCCTCACGGTGCCGCTGCGGCACACCTCCCCCCGGGAGGCGATCGACCAGGCCAGCGCCGCAGTCGACGACCGTTTCGGCGGTACCCGCATCGCCGCCAACATCGCCGCCCTGCTGGACTCCCACCACGGCAACACGGTCCGCGGCGGCGTGGTGATCATCGCCTCGGACGGCTGGGACAGCGACCCACCCGAGGCGATGACGGCCGCGATGGCCCGCTTGAGCCGCCGGGCGTACCGGATCCTCTGGTTGAACCCCCGTGCCGGCGCCACCGGTTTCGCCCCGAAGGTCGGCGGTATGGCCGCCGCCCTCCCGTTCTGCGACCACCTGCTCCCGGCCGCCACCTTCACCGACCTGACCGCCGCCGCCCACCATCTCACCGAGATCCGTTGAACGGGCCGCCCAACCAGGATCAGAGCCAGGACTCGCTGGACGCCGCCGCCTGGTCAGCTTCCGCTGAGAGCTGCCCGGCCAGCCCCGCGACCTCGGCGTGAAACGTCTCTAGCGGTAGTCGACGCGGAAGACCGGGTAGCGGTCGGCGATCGCCGCGAAGTCGGGGAGTGGGGCGTTACGGTCGACCGGGAGGTGCGGGCGGGCGCCGGGGACCTGCTGCAGGAAGCGGCGCAGGATCGGGGCGCGTTCGGGGACCGGCAGTTCGGCCAGGTGGCAGGGGCGGGCCCGGCCGTGGCGGATGACGGCGTGGCCGTCAGCGGCGCGGACGTTGCGGACCCAGTTGCAGTCGGCGCCGAGCATCGGTACCAGGTACCAGTGGCCCTGCCAGTCGGCCATGCCCAGGGGGAAACGGGTGACCCGGCCGGAACTGCGGCCCCGGACCTCCAGGGTGATCCAGCGCCGCCGGGAGAAACCGGCGCCGTAGACCGTCGCCCACAATCGGGCGAAACGGCGGGCGGTGGTGTTGCCGCGGCCGCCGGAGTACATCGCCCGCAGCCTGTCGTCAGTGGAGGCCATTGCTCCATGATGGAACCGGTGCGATCCCGGCAGTAGGGCCGAAGGTCCGCTTCAGCTCCACAGGGTGACGTGGATGGACGGCTTGAAACGGGCCACGTTCACCCCCGTACCGCGCATCATGGCCTGGATCGCTCGTGGGGTGGACGCGAAGCGGGCCAGCTCGGCCGGGGCCGTCAGGTTCGAGTCCATCAGGGTCATCGAGTGCCACACCTCCTCCAGGCCGGTGTGCGGGCCGCAGAACGGCACCAGCTGCCCTTTGCGGATCTCCGGTGCCACCGTGAACGACAGAGCGGCCGCCACACCGCGGCCCCGTTTCGCCTCCTCCACGGCGGCCGCGTGGCTCTGGAAGATCTGCTGCCGGTTGTCGGGGACCCCGAGGCGGCGCAGCAGCGTCGGGATGGCGCCCCGGTCGGCGGCCGCGGACGGGCCCAGCAGCCACGTCTGGTCCCGCAACTGCCGGGGCGACGGCTGGGAACCTGCCATCGGATGGTCCGGCCCGGTCACCGTGACGATCTTGTAGTACATCACCGGACGACATCGCACCGCCGGGTTCGGCACCGACGGCGGCGGGCCGATCGCGATGTCGACGCTCCGCTCGATCAGTGCCGCCGCGAACGAGCCCGGGTTGCGCACACTCAACTCGACGTCCAGGTCGGCGGCCCGGTTGCCGAACAGCTCGATCAGTCCGGGTGCGGCGTGTTCGGCGAACAGCGACGACGCGCCCACCCGCAGCATCCGCCGGCCCTGACCGGCCGCGCTCACCTCCAAGACCGTGATGTCCTGCAGACCGAGCATCTCGGTGGCCCGGCTCGCCAGCCGCAGCCCGCCGGGCGTGAACGACAGGCCGCTCGCGGTCCGGGAGAACAGCTGGTCGCCAAGTTCCTTCCGCAACTGTCCGATGTGCAGTGACACCGCGGACTCGGAGACCTCGAGCTGAGAGGCCGCGTGTTTGACCGAGCCGCACCGGACCACGGCCGCATAGGCGCGCAACTGAGTCGGGGTCACCGCTAGTCCATCCCCCTACGGAGTGGTTGAGAAGTCCCACCCGAAATGTATCGCGGTCGACATTCCGGGTACCGCCCGCGTCGCACATGGTGATCACACCGGCGATCTCACCGATACCCGGACGGCGATCGGCGCCTACCCTGACGACCGCCGGAGCCGGACGAGAGGAGGACCGACGATGCCGACTTTCCAGGCAGACGACGGTGTGGAGATCTATTGGGAGCAGTGGGACGGCGACACCGGGCAGCCCCCGGTCCTGCTGCATCACGGTTTCATCGCCAGCGGTCTCACCAACTGGGTCCTGCCGGGCATCGTCGACGCGCTCACCGCGACCGGCCGCCGGGTCGTCACCATCGACGCCCGTGGGCACGGCCGGTCCGGTAAACCGCACGATCCGTCGTTCTACGGCGAGACCCGGATGGCCCGGGACGTGACGACGCTCCTCGATCTGCTGGGTGCCACCGCCGCCGACGTGGCCGGCTACTCGATGGGCGCCATCGTCTCGCTGATCCTCGCCACCCGGGACCGGCGGGTGCGCCGGCTGGCCGTCGGCGGCGTCGGCGCCGCCGTGCTCGAACTCGGTGGGGTGGACACCCGGGTCATCCCGGCCGCGGACTTCCGGGCGGCTTTCGAGACCGACGATCCGGCCGCCATCACCTCACCGGCGGCCGCCGGGTTCCGTTCGTTCGTCGACGCGGTCGGCGGTGACCGGGTCGCGCTGGCCGCCCAGGCGGCGTCGCTGCACGCCGAGCCCATCCCGCTGGACACGATCACCGTTCCGGCCCTGGTGATCGCGGGCCGCGACGATCCGCTGGCGAGCCGCCCGGAGATCCTGGCCAAGGCCATTCCGGGCGCTCGCCTGGCGGTCGTCGACGGCGACCACATGGGCGCGATCCGGGTTCCAGAGTTCACCCGCGAACTGGTCGGTTTCCTGAACACCGGAAGTTGACGGAAGCACCGGGAGCTGACGGAAGCACCGGGAGCTGACGGAAACACCGGGAGCTGACGGGAGCCGGGCGGTGCTACCGGGCACCGACCGGCTCCTGAAAGCCTTTCAGTGCTCCTGGTACGCCGCCAGGGACTCGGCGGCGATCTCCAACAGGGCCTCGATCGGGTCGCCGGACGGCGGCGGCAGGGGAGTGGGGTCCTCGCAGCGATCCAGCAGCAGCTCGATCAGCGCGGCCCGCTGCACGATCTCCGCCGGGTCGACGGCGCCGGGCAGGATCCGGATCTCGACGGTGTCCCGGATCGGGGTGTCGGTCAGCACCTGCGTCAGGTTGACGTCGAAGAACTTGCTCAGTGCGCCTTCAGCGGCGGCCCGGCGCAGCTCGGCGGTGTCCGGCTTCCCGGCGACCGCGGTGACCAGCGGTTCGGGGAGGGGGGCCAGGCGCCGGCAGGCCGGGTTGGTGGCGAGCAGGGCCCGCAGCGGTTCCCGGTAGTGGGCGAACAGCCGCACCACGTTCGCCAGGGCGGCCGGTTCCCGGAACGGCCCGCCGTCCACGTGCAGGTGCACCGCGGCTTCCCGGGGCACGGTGAACCCGAGGTCCCGGGCCGGGCCGAGCAGTTCGGCAAGGGCCTCGTGATGGCCGGCGGCCAGCGGCGGGGTGACGATCTCGCAGGGGCGTTCGCGTTCCCCGCCGGCCGGTGAGGCCAGTGCGATCGTGGTGCCCGATGAATCGTCGAGCCGCAGGATCGGCCCGTGCCGGGACGCCGTCGTGCCCCACAGCCGGCCGGCCGGTTCCAGAACCTCGTCCAGGGGGCCGGCCGGGTCGCACTGTGCCGCGAGGAGCCGCAGCAGGCGGGCGTCGTCGGTGAGGATCCGGAACCAGCCGGGGTTCGCGGCCGCCGAACGGTCCAGGCCGTCCAGCAGTGTCACGTCGTCGACCAGGGTGCAGAGCAGGGCACCGTCCGCGCGGCGCACCTCGAAACCCTGGGTCAGATGCAGGAACCGTTCCAGGCCCGGGACCAGCGACGGTTCGCTGTCGTGGTGCCAGACCGGCCGGACGCTGCCCCCACAGCGTCCGGCCAGGTCGTCGGCCAGGGTGCGCCGGCTGGCCCCGGCAGGGGCCATCAGCTCGATCTCGAAGCCGATTCGCCGGCGCAGCGTCGTCACGGCTTGAACGGCAGTTTCTTGCCGTCGAGCAGGCGCTCGCCACCGGCGATCTTGGCCTCGTACGCGTCGGCCAGCTTCCAGATGCCGGCCAGCTTGACCGCGTCGTCGTAGTCGTAGCCGGCGTCGAAGAACGCGCTCACCGCCCGCGACTTCGCACCCTCGGTGGCCGATTCCTTGTCCGGCTTGAACGGCAGCTTCTTGCCGGCGAGCAGGCGCTTGCCGGCTTCGTACTTGGCGTCGCTCGGATCGGCCAGCTTCCAGATGCCGGCCAGCTTGACCGCGTCGTCGTAGTCGTACCCGGCGTAGAAGAACTCGGCGATCTGCTTCTGCGCCTCCGTGTCGACCTCTTCGCCACCGCCGACCGGGCCGTCCTCGTTGGCGACCGGCTTGACCGGCAGGGTCTCCCCGGCCAGCAGCTTCTGTCCGGCGACCGCCTTGGCCTGGGCGAACTCGCCGGCGCCCAGTTTCCACAGCTTGGCCAGCTCGACCGCGTTGTCGTAGCCGTACCCGGCTTGGAAGTACGCGTCGATGCCCTCGGTCATCTGCTCCTCGGTCAACGGCGCCGAGGGGTCGATGGTGGGCGCGGCACTCGGAGTGACGGCGGGTGCCGCGGCCTGGAGGCCGCCGGTGGTCGAGGTGACCGCCGGGCCGGCCGGCAGGACCGCCGGCAGCTGGGTGATGCCCGCGATCAGGCCGGCGCTCAGTGCCACCCCGCCCGCGGCCTGGGCACCCCGGCGGCGCCACGTGTACTTCCGGGACAGTTCCTCGACGCGTGCGTAGACCGCAGCGGGATCCGGCGTGTCGTTCTCGTACTTGTTGAAGGCTTCGCGCAGCCGGTCCTGGTGCTCAGTCACGACCCTCTCCTAGGCGTGGGCTCGTAATTCCGACTCCTGATGGAGCCGGAGGGTCTTCAGTGCCCTCGACGCATGGCTGCGCACCGTGGCGGTGGCGCACCCGAGCTGGTCGGCGATCTGCTCGTCGTCCATCTGCTCGTAGTAACGCATCACCAGCACCGCGCGTTGCTTGCGCCCGAGCGTGGCCAGCCGGTGCCACAGGGCGTCGGCCTCGACCACACCGTCGGCGTGATCGCGGACTCCACCGCGGGCATCGTCCAGCTCGATCAGTCGTTCTCCGGCCGAGTGCACGTGCCGGACCGCCCAGCTGCGACGCCAGGACAGGTACTCGTTGAGCACCATCCGCCGGACGTACGCCTCCGGTGAGTCGGCGTCACTGATCCGTTTCCACCGGACCTGGGCACGTGCAAGTACCTCCTGGACCACGTCCTGGGCCAGGTCCCGGTCACCGGTGAGGACCACCGCGTAACGCAGAAGGCTGGGCAGGCGTGCCAGCGCGAATTGCTCGAAGGTCACACCTCATCGACGCATCCCGCGCCCGTGTTGTGCACTCGATTCCGGAATTATTTCCGACGAGCTAGATAGAAAGACTACTAACCAGTTAGCCTGCCTAGCATGACTCCCCGGCCGTGGTTGCACGGCTTCCTCGATCTATGCCTGCTCGCGATGCTGCGGGGCCGGCCCGACTACGGGTACGGGCTGGCCCAGCGACTGGCCGCGGCCGGTGTCGCCGACGTGCCCGGCGGCACCCTCTACCCGGCCCTGCTCCGCCTCGAACAGCAGGGCCTCGCCGCACCCAGTTGGGCGCCGTCCGAGTCCGGCCCCCGCCGCAAGGTCTACGCGATCACCCCGGCCGGCCTCGACGCCCTGCGCGCCCAGGCCGGCGAGTGGCGAACCTTCCGCGACGGCATCGACGCGCTGGTCGACGAGTCGGCCGACTCGCCGACCGCAGGGAACGCGCGATGAACGACTGGCCGACCCGCTTCGAAGCCGAACTGATCCGCCTCGGGCTGCAACCCGGCCGGGCCCGGCAGCTCAGCACCGAGACCGCCGACCAGGCCGGTGAGAACGCCGCCGACCCGGACCACTTCTTCGGCCCGGCCCACCTCTACGCCCGCCATCTCGTCGCCGAACTGCAGACCCCGGCCGCCGGCACCACCGCGACCCGCTGCGAGGCCGGCCCGGTGATGCTCCGGCTCAGCGGAGTCGGCAAACGGTACCGGAGCCGCACCGTCTTCTCCGGTGTCGACCTGGCCGTCCGCGGCGGCGAGGTGGCCGCGATCGTCGGCGCCAACGGCTGCGGCAAGTCCACTCTGCTGCGGATCTGCGCCGGCCTCACCGCCCCGTCCAGCGGCACCGTGCACCGGGTGCGCCGGATCGGTTTCGTGCCACAGGACGGTGGCCTCGCCGGCTGGCTGACCGCCGACGAGCACTTCACCCTCTTCGGGGCGGCCGCCGGCATGGTGCCCCGCAAGGCCCGATCCACCGGCACCCACCTGGCGTCGCTTCTCGCCTGGCGCCCCTCCGGGGCACAACCGGTTCAAGAGCTCTCCGGCGGTACGCGGCAGAAGCTCAACCTGGTCCTCGGCCAGCTCCACGGCCCCGACCTGCTCCTGCTCGACGAGCCGTACCAGGGCTTCGACCAGGGCGCCTACCTCGACTTCTGGCGTCAGGTGCACGCCTGGCGCGACGCCGGCCGGGCCGTCGTCGTCGTCACCCACCTGCTGCACGAACTACAGAACGTCGACCACGTCCTCGACCTCGGCGCCGTCTCCGGAGGTACCGCATGACCGCGCTGGTGGTGGCCGCGCTCTCGGCCCGTGAAGTGTCCCGCCGACGGACCGCCCTGCTCCTGGTGATCTCGCTGCCGCTCTGGTTCTACCTGGTCCGGCGCGACCTCACCGGCCAGTCGATGCGGATGCTCACCCTCGGCATCGCGTGGGCCGTCTCCACCCTGACGCTGTTCGTCGTCAACTCGGCCCGCGGCATCGACCCCCGGCTGCGGCTCTCCGGCGCCTCCACGGCCGGGATCATCGGCGGCCGGCTGATCGCGATGAGCGGTTTCGGTCTGCTGCTGACCTCCGCCTACCTGATCCTGGTCGCGGTCGACCAGGACATCCGGCGGGGCTGGGCGATGGCCCTGGCGATGCTGATCACCGCGCTGCTGGCCGTCCCGTTCGGCAGCCTGGTCGGCGCGCTGCTGCCCCGTGAGCTGGAAGGCGCCCTGGCACTGCTCTCGGTCTGCGCCGTCCAGATGCTCGCCGACCCGGCGGGTACGGTAGCGAAGTTCATGCCGTTCTGGTCGGGCCGCGAGATCGGCACCTATGCCGTCGACGGCGTCACCGTCGACTACCTGTGGCGCGGTCTGGCCCACGCGGCCCTGATCTGGGTCCTCTGCACCGGCCTGACCCTTGCCGTCTTCGCCCGCCGCCTCCGGGTGGCCCGCTACCCCGAGCCGGCGTAGGCCGGGCCCGCCGCTCCACGACCGCGGCCGGGACGGGTTCGGTGGGAACTGGTTCGGCTGACGGTTCAAGTCGGGCGGAGCGGTGCCGATAAGGGGCCAGTCCCGAACTGCCGTCACGGCGTTTCACAGAGGTGAATGATGATCAACGGTGCAGCTGGTTTGATGTCCGCCCCCGGGGTGGAGGGAGCGGTCGCGACCGAGTTGCCGGAGATCGGTGCTGCGGTCTTCCTAGTTCTCGGAAACGGTATGAACCTTCGGTCGCGGCTGGAAGCCGTCGACGGGAACACTCTTACCGTCGCTGCGCCCCTGGAGACCACCGATCTGTCGGTGTTCGAACCGGGCCGCGAGTTCGAGATCTTCTGGGCACCGCCGCGCACCCGGGTGATCCTGCCCTGCCGGCTGGTCGCGGTCTCCGGCAGCGCGCCGTCCCGGTGGACGATCGTGCCTGCGGGCCCGGCCCGGCACGACAACCGGCGGGAGTACGTGCGCGGTGGCGCCGGTGCGGTGGTCCGCCTCGAAGCCGAGGTGGAGGGGCAGCCCGCCGAAGGTGTCCTGCTCGACATCAGCGAGGGCGGTCTGCGGTGCTGGATCGACGAGGTCACCTCGCTGAAGCAGGGTGATCGGGTGTCCGCGACGGTCTGGCTGGGCACCGCCGAGGCGCAGTTGAGTGGCATCGTGCTCAACGTGCGTGAGGCCCCGCACGGCGACCCGGGGCAGCATCTGATCCTCACGTTCGGTACCGGCGACGAGATGGCCCAGATGATCCGGCAGTACATCATGGCCTGGGAGATCGGCGAACGCCGCCGATCCCGCCGCTAGAGACGGTCCAGGTCTGTGTGGTGACTCGGGGTTCGAATCGAACCCCGAGTCACCACGCTGGAAGGCGTACCGCTCCGTCCGTGTGGTGGGAACGGACCGCTCACGCCCGGCGGGCGCGGGACGGCCTGGACGGCAGGCCCTCCTCGCGGTGTGAGGGCGGGGCCGCTGCTTGCGGTTGCGGAGTGGCGAGGCGTACCGGAAAAGGAATTGATCTTGGTTTTGCTCGTCAGTGCCGGCGGCGCAGGATGGCGCGGACCAGGAGGAATGCGGCGACCGCTACCAGCTGGCCGCCTATGACGATCTTGTTGACGTCGATGGCGGGGCGCCAGTGGGCGTCGCCGTCGCGGATGACGTAGACGCCGGCCGGGCGGGCGCCGAAGCCGTAGCCGCCGCCGGAGCCGTTTCCGCCGGCCACGCTGTTCTCGGCGCTCGCGCCGTTGCCACCGGCGTGTTCGTCGTCCGGGGAGTCGAGGCCGCCGCCTCCTCCGCCTGCGCCGCCGCCGACGATCGCGACCGGGATCACTGTGACGCCGTCGCGTTCGATCGGGGTGCCGAAGACGCGTCCGACGGTGGCGGCGTCGGTGCCGGCGCGGGCTCGTTCCAAGATCTCTGAGGTGTCGAGCTTCATGGGATCACCTTTCGTCGAGGTTCTCCCGGACAGCGTCCCCCAGGTGTGGTCGGGCCGCCATGGTTCTACGTGCTCCAGAGTGGATGTTCGGGGGCGGCGGTGCTGTCGCGGATGACCAGGCGGGTGGGGACCAGGTCGGTGCCGGGGCCGGCCGGTTCGTCGTGGATCTGGCGCAGCAGGGCTTCGACGCAGCGCCGGCCGACCTCGGCGAAGTCCTGGTGGACGGTGGTCAGCGGGGGCAGGTAGGAGGCCGCGTCGGCCAGGTCGTCGAAACCGACGACGCTGACGTCTGCGGGGACGCGGCGGCCGGTCTCGTGCAGGGCGCGCAGCACGCCGAGGGCCATCTGGTCGTTGGCGGTGAAGATCGCGGTGCAGGCCGGGTCGGCGGCCAGGCGCAGGCCGGCGCGGTAGCCGGAGTCGGCGGACCAGTCGCCGCGCTCCAGGGGCGGGACGGTGCGGCCGGCCTCTTCGAGGGCGCGGCGCCAGGCTCCGGTGCGGCGTTCGGCGGAGTACGACTCGGCGGGCCCGGCGACGTGGTGGACGGTGCGGTGACCGAGGCTGATCAGGTGACGAACGGCCTGGTGGGCGCCGTCGGCCTGGTCGGTGTCGACGACCGGGTAACGGTCGCCGGCGTCGGAGTCGACGACCACCACGTGCACGCCCGGCGGAAGGGCCACGGCGGTCGCGTCCAACAGATGGACTTCGATGATGAGAATGACACCGTCGACCGCGAGTTCGCCCATTCTTGTGAACGCTCCCATGACGTTGTCCTGGGTGGGCGCGCCGACCGGAATGAGGGTTATCGCATAACCCTCGGTGGCGGCTCGGGTGGCGATCGCTTCGACGGTTCGGCTGTTTCCGGTGGACGACAAACCGAACAGGATGACACCGATGGTGTTGAACCGGCCGTAGCGGAGGGAGCGGGCCGCGCTGTTGGGGCGGTAACCCAGTTCGCTCATGGCGGCGAGCACCTGCTCACGGGTCGTCTCGACGACACCGGGGTGCCCGTTGGCGACCCGTGACACGGTCTGTGAGGAGACCCCGGCGAGGGCGGCCACGTCAGCCATCGATACGCGTTGTTTGCGTCGGCCGCCGGGGACGTCCGAACCCACACGAAGCCGGGGTGGTTCGATTTTGATCACTCCTTGACCGTGAATTGTGGCCCGTGCCACTATACGGCAGTCATGTTTACGTAAACATGACGACCATGTTTACGTAAACATCCTCCGGAGGGGGCAGGGGTGACCCGGCGTTCATGGACTGGGTGGCAGTTCACCGGTCCGTTTCTGGCGGTCTTCGCACTGGTGTATCTGGCGCCGATCATCTACTCGGCGTACCTGAGCGTGTTCCGCACCCAACTGGTCGGCGGCACCAGCTTCGTCGGCCTCGAGAACTACACGAAAGCTTTCACTGATCCGCAGTTCTGGGAGGCCCTGACCCGGGTCTCGCTCTTCCTGCTGATCCAGGTCCCGATCATGCTCGGCCTGGCCCTGCTGGTCGCTCTCGCGATCGACAGCGGGCGCCTCTACGGCACCGGGTTCTTCCGGATCTCGATCTTCCTGCCGTACGCGGTGCCCTCGGTGGTCGCGACCCTGATGGCCGGTTTCCTGTACGGAGTCCGGTTCGGCCTGGTCGGCAGCATCAACGAGGCGTTCGGGCTGAGCATCCCGGACCCGCTCGGGCCGGCCTGGATCCTCACCACCATCGGCAACGTCGTGACCTGGCAGTACGTCGGCTACAACATGCTGATCCTGTACTCGGGGCTCAAGGTGATCGACACCTCGCTCTACGAGGCCGCGGCCATCGACGGCGCGAGCGAACTCCGGATCATCCGGGCGATCAAGCTGCCGACGCTGCGCGGTCCGCTGGTCGTCGCCTCGATCTTCTCGATCGTCGGCAGCTTCCAGCTGTTCAACGAGCCGCAGGTGCTGGACAGTCTGGCGCCGAACTCGGTGACCACCTACTTCACCCCGAACATCTACGCGTACCAGCTCTCCTTCGCCGGGCAGCAGGTCAACTACTCCGCCACGATCGCACTGATCATGGGCGTGATGACGATGATCGTGGCGTACGTCTTCCAGCGGCGGTCGCTGAAGGGAGCGCTGTGAGCACCATCGTGCGGATCAAGAAGAACAAGAAACCGCAGCGCAGCGTCATCCTCACCGTGGTCACCGGCCTCATGGTGATCTACACCCTGCTGCCGCTGGTCTGGCTGTTCCTCAGCTCGACCAAGACCCAGGAGGACCTGCTCGGGACGTTCGGGCTCTGGTTCGGCGGGGACTTCGTGCTCTTCGACAACATCGCCGACACCTTCACCTACCAGGACGGCATCTTCGGCCGCTGGATCCTCAACACCCTGTTCTACGTGGTGGTGGGCGCCGGTGGGGCGACCATGCTGGCGGCCCTGGCCGGGTACGGGCTGGCGAAGTTCAACTTCGTCGGGCGCAAGGCGGTCTTCGCCGTGGTGCTCGGCGGCATCGCGGTCCCGCCCACCGCGCTGGCCGTGCCGACCTTCCTGCTCTTCGCCAAGATGGGGCTCACCGACACCCCGTGGGCGGTGATCCTGCCGTCGCTGCTGTCGCCGTTCGGCCTGTACCTGATGTGGACCTACTCCACCGAGGCGGTGCCGACCGAGATCCTGGAGTCGGCGCGGGTCGACGGTGCCGGTGAGTTCCGGACGTTCTTCAAGCTGGCGCTGCCGCTGCTGGCGCCCGGCCTGGTCACGGTGCTCCTGTTCAACCTGGTCATGACGTGGAACAACTTCTTCATTCCGCTGATCATGCTGAAGGACATCGACCTCTACCCGCTCACGCTGGGCCTTTACACCTGGAACCAGCAGGCCAACACGGTCGGTGGTGATGTGGTCTTCAACCTCGTGCTCACCGGCTCTCTGCTCACCATCATCCCGCTCACCATGGCGTTCCTGTTCCTGCAGCGGTACTGGCAGCAGGGTCTCGCCGCGGGCAGCGTCAAGCAGTAACCCCCTCTAACACCGAAGGGACACCCCGAGAATGAAGATCACCCGTCGGCGCGCCATCCTGGGCGCCGCGATGTCGATAACCCTCCTCGCGTCCGGCTGCTCCGGCTCCGACGACGCCGGCGACACGGCTGCCGGTGGCGCGGTCTCCGAAGCCGACGTCACCGCCGCTCTGGAGGCTGGTGGAAACCTGACCGTGTGGGCGTGGGACACCACGATCACCAAGGTCGCGGCCGACTTCCAGACCAAGTACCCCAAAGTCAAAATCAACCTGGTGAACGCCGGTCAGGGTAAAGACCACTACATCGCGATGCAGAACGCGATCGCCGCCGGTACCGGCGTGCCGGACGTGGCGCAGGTCGAGTACTACGCGCTCTCCCAGTTCGCCCTGGCCAAGTCGGTAGCCGAGCTGGATGGATTCGGCGCGGCCGGCCTGGACGGCAAGTTCACCCCCGGCACGTGGAACGCGGTGCACTCCGGCGGCAAGGTCTTCGGCCTGCCGATCGACTCGGGCCCCATGGCGCTCTTCTACAACAAGGAGGTGTTCGACAAGCACCAGATCGCGGTGCCGACCACCTGGGAGGAGTACGCCGCGGCGGCCGAGAAGCTGCACAAGGCCGACCCGAAGGCGTACATCACCAGTGACTCCGGTGAAGCCGGTTTCGCCACCAGCCTGATCTGGCAGGCCGGCGGTAAGCCGTACACCGTCGACGGCACCAACGTCACGGTCAACTTCCAAGACCCGGGTACGCAGAAGTTCGTCACCCAGTGGCAGAAACTGCTCGACGCCAAGCTGCTCTCACCGGTCGTCAGCTGGACCGACGAGTGGTACAAGGGCCTCGGCGACGGCACCATCGCCACCCTGGTAACCGGTGCCTGGATGCCCAGCAACCTGGAGTCCGGCGCCAAGGCGGCCAACGGCAAGTGGCGGGTCGCGCCGATGCCGCAGTGGGAGGCCGGCGCCAAGGCCACTGCAGAGAGCGGAGGCAGCTCGCTCGCCATCCCGACCGCCGGTGCCAACAAGGCCCTCGCCTACGCGTTCCTCAAGTACACCGCCGTCGACGAGGGAGTGAAGACCCGCGTCGACGCTGGAGCATTCCCGGCAACCACCGCCGAGCTGAGCGCCCCGGAGTTCCAGTCCAAGGAGTTCCCGTACTTCGGGGGCCAGAAGGTCAACGAGGTGCTCGCCGAGTCCGCCGGTCAGGTTGTCACCGGCTGGAACTACCTTCCGTTCCAGGTCTACGCCAACAGCATCTTCAGCGACACGGTGGGTAAGGCGTACATCGGTCAGGGAACGCTGACGGACGGGCTCAAGGCCTGGCAGGATGCGTCCGTGAAGTACGGCACGGAGCAGGGTTTCACGGTTAAATGACGCAGAGCTTCGAGACGCCCCGGCGCTGGCTTCGCCGCGCCGGGGCGGCGCGTCTGGAATTCGGCGCGGACTACAACCCCGATCAATGGCCTCGCGAGGTCTGGGACGACGACGTGCGGGCCATGCGACAGGCCGGCGTCACGATCGTCTCGCTCGCGATCTTCTCCTGGGCCCGGCTGGAGCCGCGTGAGGGAGTCTTCGACTTCGCCTGGCTCGACGAGGTGATGGACCTGCTGCACGCCGGCGGGATCACCGTCGACCTGGCCACCGCCACCGCCTCACCGCCGCCCTGGCTCACCCGCAAACACCCGGAGATCCTGCCGGTGACCCGCACCGGGGAGACCCTGTGGCCGGGCGCCCGCCAGCACTGGCGGCCCACCTCGCCGGTCTTCCGGGAACACGCGCTGCGCCTGGTCCGGGAACTGGCCGTCCGGTACGCCGAGCACCCGGCGCTGGTGGCCTGGCACGTCAACAACGAGCTGGGCTGCCACAACATCTACGACTACTCCGACGACGCGGCCCGGGCCTTCCGGCTCTGGCTGCGCGAGCGGTACAACACCGTCGAAGCGCTGAACCACGCCTGGGGAACCGCCTTCTGGGCGCAGCGGTACGACGACTTCGAGGAGGTCCTGCCGCCCCGGCTGGCCGCCTCGCACCCGAATCCGACCCAGCAGCTCGACTTCAAGCGGTTCTCCTCCGACGCGCTCAAGGAGCACCTGCGGGCCGAGCGGGCGGTACTGCGCCGGATCACCCCGGAGGTGCCGGTCACCACGAACTTCATGGTGATGGGCGAGACCAAGGGGATGAACTACGCGGACTGGGCCGCCGAGGTCGACTTCGTCTCCAACGACCACTACGTGCTGCCCGGCCCGCAGGCCCGCGACGAACTGTCGTTCTCCGCGAACCTGACCGGCAACCTGGCCGGTGGCCACCCGTGGTTCCTGATGGAGCACTCCACCAGCGCGGTCAACTGGCAGCCGGTCAACGTGGCGAAGAAGCCGGGCGAACTGGCCCGGGACTCGCTCACCCACGTCGCACACGGTGCCGACGCGGTCTGCTACTTCCAGTGGCGGCAGTCGAAGGCCGGCGCGGAGAAGTACCACTCGGCGATGCTGTCGCATTCCGGGACCGATAGTGATCTGTTCCGGGACGTGGTGCGTCTCGGGGAACGGCTGCGCGAGCTGGCGCCCATCGCCGGCTCGCGCCGCCGCCGTGCCCCCGTCGGGATCGTCTTCGACTGGGAGTCGTGGTGGGTGTCCGAGCACGACTCACACCCCACCGACCGGCTGCGGTACCGGCCGGAGGCCCTCGACTGGTACACCGCCCTGCTGGACGCCGGCATCCGTGCCGACGTGGTGCCGCCGGACGCCCCGCTGGAGGAGTACCGGGTGCTGATCGCCCCGATCCTGCACGTGGTGCCGGGTGCACTGGCCACCCGGCTGCGGCGGTACGCGGCCGGTGGCGGGCACCTGGTCGCCACCTACTTCTCCGGGATCGTGGACGAGCACGACCACGTGTGGCTGGGTGGCTATCCCGGTGCGCTGCGGGAGGTGCTCGGCATCCGGATCGAGGAGTTCGGGCCGCTGCTGGACCACGAGAGTGTGGAACTGGACAACGGCACCACCGGCACCCTCTGGACCGACCGGATCGACGTGACCGGCACGGACGTCGAGGTGCTGGCTCACTACAAGACCGGGGACCAGGCGGAACGCGCGGCGGTCACCCGGCGGGCGGTGGGCACCGGATCGGCGTCGTACGTCTCCACCCGGCTCGGCCCCGCCGGTCTGGCCCCGCTGCTGCCGGCCCTGCTCGGACCGGCCGGGGTGAGCAGTGAGCTGCCGGCCGAACTGGCCGGGCGGGTCGAGCTGACGATCCGCGGGGACCACTGGTTCCTGATCAACCGCACCGACTCACCCGTGGAACTGGATTCTCTGGGCGAGCCGGTCCTCGAACCGCGGGGAGTGAGGGTTCTCCACCGCGATTCGAGGGTCTGACCTAGTTGGCCTGATCGACCCGGCTGGATGGGCCAGCCGGGTCGATCAGAGTGCGGGCCGCGGTGTGAAGGCCAGAGCCCTCGCCGCGGACGTCTCGACGATCTTCAGCCGGTCACCGTCGGCGACGACATGATGCCCCGGATAATTCGTGGAACGCAACACCAAGGCGGCACCCTCACGAATAGTCACCGGACAGAATGTCGCGTCCTCTCGGAATAGCTGTGTGCGCTCGATCCTGGCGAGACGAATTTCGAAGTTGTAGTGACGCAGATAATACCCCGGAAAGTTTACCGACTCGAATGAGACGCAGCCGTTGCCGGCCAGACCGGAGCGAACGCGGAAGTTCGAGTCGGCCCGCTCTCGATCGCTGCTCGTCGATCCTATCCGGTCCAGACGGCCACGGTAGTCGTTGTGCCGCACTCTTTCGCCGGGCCGGTCGGTGGCTTCCAGGCCGGTCGTCGAACCGACCACCAGGGAGACCGGCGGGGTGGCGGTGGTCGTGGTGGGCTGAGGGGCTTTCGTGGTGGTACGGGTTGCTCCCGGTGTCGTCGGCTGGAGGCTCGACGACGACCGTGACGAGGCGGCACCGGTGGGGCTGAGCGTAGCGGAGAGTGAGGTCGCGGAGGGTGACGGCTGCACGCTGACCGGCACGTCAGTCGATGTCTCGGCGGCCGCCGGGGCCGGATCGAACGGAGGCACCGTCTGGGGGAAGGTGAACTCCGCGGCGACCGGCTGAGGCTTGCGCGCGGCGTCGAGGACGACCGCGACCGCGGCGGTCGCGGCACAGGCGAGGCAGAGGGCCGCGACCAGGACGAGGCGGGGCCGCATCGTCGAGGAGTTACGGACCCGGGTGAAATGATCCCGCGGGTGGGGGCGCCCGCTGAGCGCGGGTTGCGCGGTCGGCCGGATCGGCACGGTGGAGTCGCCACCGGCTGAATACGGCGGAATCCAGCCGCCTACCCGCAAGCCGTTACGGGTGTTGTCTTCCGGCATGTAATTCGCTTCCTGGGGACTGTTCACATAGGTACTTAATGGTTCGATAAGGATCTACACGTTCGGCGGTCTCCGAAGCAAGTGGAAACGCTGTACCAATAGTTTGGGAGCGTGACCAAATGAACCTTCGGGCGCTCCGGTCCGTACCACGCCCGGGAGCCCTGCCGTGCCCGGAGGAGAGCAACGTGGATAGTCCTGCCGCGCCAGATGTCAGCGTCACCGGTACCGACGCAACCGATAAAGCCGATATGCCTGATATTTCGGAATTCTGGCCGGACGCGCCCCACCGGGTGGGTCCGCAGCCCGACCACTACGAGCTGGAGGGCGCGGAAGCCACCCGGACCGAACCGGCCTGGCAGCCCAAGGTCGACAACCGGCCCACCGTTCAGATCAACACCGGCCGCCCGACCATCGAGCTGCACATGGTCGGCCGTCCGGCCACCAAGCCCCGCCGCCCGCTCGGCCGGACCATGGCCGCGGTCCTCGCCGGGCTCCTGGCCGCCGGAACGGCCGCCTGGCTGGC
The DNA here is from genome assembly GCF_900104725.1 of Actinoplanes derwentensis. NCBI lineage: Bacteria > Bacillati > Actinomycetota > Actinomycetes > Micromonosporales > Micromonosporaceae > Actinoplanes > Actinoplanes derwentensis. The sequence goes on along the minus strand of NZ_LT629758.1, from coordinate 4,532,027 downwards.
GAAGGGGTCGGCACCGGAGGTGCCGTCGGTGGTGGCGAACCCGTCCGCGCCGGTCCTGGTGGAACCGGAGAACCCGCCGGTCAGCATCGAGACCACCCCGCCCGCTCCGGAGGCTCCGGCCGCCGCCACCTTCGAACTGGCCGACGGCGTCACCGACCTCAACGTGCTGATCACCGGCACCGGCAGCGGCTCCTGGTTCACCGCCACCTCGCCGGACGGCAGCGCGATCCGGCCGCGGGTCGAGTTCGGCGACGGCATCGTGCGCGTCTTCGCCGACAAGATCAGCGAGGAGGGCTCGTCCCGGGTGGACGTCCTGCTCAGCCCGGAGGTCGCCTGGTCGGTGCGGATGCGCGGCGGGGTGCGCACCGGCACCTTCGACCTCACCGGCGGCCGGGTCGACCGGATCGACCTGCTCGGCGGCGCCGCGGCCATCGACATCGCGCTGCCCGAGCAGGACGCCGTCGTACCGGTCCAGATGTCCGGCGGGGTCAACGACTGGCGGATCCGGACCGCCGACCAGATCCCGGTCCGCGCCACCCTCCGTAACGGTGCCGGCACCGTGGTCCTCTACGGCGACCGCACCCAGGGTGTCGACCGGGGCCGGGTGCTGACCGCCACCGACGGCAGCGGCGGCCTGGACGTGATCGCCGACGAGGGGGTCGGCACCCTGACCGTCAGCGCCGCGTGAACCGAGGGCACAATCGCCGGTGTGACACGAGCAGCAGGCGACGCCGCACCGCCGGAGACCAGCGTCTCCCTGGACCACTTCACCGGGCTCTACCTGGCGAAGGACGACCCGTGGGACATCGCCGTCAAGTGGCACGACCGGCGCAAGTTCGCGGTCACCGTGGCCAGCCTGCCGCGCGAGCACTACCGCCGCTGTTACGAGCCTGGTGCCTCGGTCGGGACCCTGAGCCGGATGCTGGCCGAGCGCTGCGACGAGGTGCTGGCTACCGACAGTGTCGAGGAGGCGGTCCAGCTCGCCCGGGAGAACACCGCTGATCTACCGAACGTGACGGTCGAGCGGGCCGAGCTTCCGGCCGGCCTGCCCGGCGGTGACTTCGACCTGATCGTGATCGGTGACCTGCTCTACTACCTGTCCGCCGACGACCTGGCGGCCACGCTGACCGGGCTGGTGCAGCGCCTGGAGCCCGGTGGCGACCTGGTCGCGGTGCACTTCCGCGATCGGGAGAACGGCGGCACCTACGACGGCTTCAACGCGCACGCCGCGCTGGCCGCCACCCCGGGCCTGGAGCCGGTCGTGCACCACGAAGACGAGTGGTTCGTCCTGGATGTCCTACGGCGTCACCCGTAAGAGTGGTGTGCTGATAAAAGATCAAGTATGTCCGGACCGGTAGCCTTCGTCCGGATGAGAAGGCTACCCGCGCTCTGTTGTCTGGCCATGATGATCGCTCTCGGCGGCTGCTCGCCGGACGAGACACCCCCTCCGCCCGTCGTGGTGTCGCCGTCACCGTCCCCGGCGGCCGCCCGCTTCTTCGTCGAACCCGACGCTCCGGCCGTCCAGCAGGTGGCCACCTGGGAGACCGAGGGCAGGTTCTCCGACGCGACCGCGTTGCGCCGCATCGCCGAGTCGCCGACGGCCGTCTGGTTCGCCAACGCCGACCCCGGTTTCCAGGACAAGGCCCGGCAGTTGGTCGCGGCGGCCACCGCGGACGGGCGGACCGCGGTGCTGGTGCCGTACTGGGTGCCGCAACGTGACTGCGGCGGGCACTCCGGCGGCGGCGCACCGGACGCGGCCGCCTACCGGACCTGGATCACCGAGCTGGCCGCCGCCGTCCGCGGCAGTTCGGCAGTGGTGATCCTGGAACCCGACGCGATCCCGCACCTGATCGACGGCTGCGTCTCCGGCCCGGTCGCCGACGAGCGCTACCAGCTGCTGAGCGAAGCCGTCGCGGCGTTCAAACAGGAGCCGCTGGCCAAGGTCTACCTGGACGCCGGGAACCCGGGCTGGATCAAGGACGTGGGCCGGGTGGCCGAGGCGCTGGAACGCGCCGGGGTGCGGCAGGCCGACGGGTTCAGTCTCAACGTGGCCAACTTCGAGACCACCGACGACAACATCATCTACGGTACGGCGGTCTCCGACCGTCTCGGCGGACTGCCCTTCGTGATCGACACCAGCCGCAACGGCAACGGCCCGGCCCCAGTCGACGCACAGGACGCCGAAGGCCACTGGTGCAATCCGCCCGGCCGGGCACTGGGCCCGTCGCCGACCACCCAGACCGGGACGCCGCGGGTCGACGCGTTCCTCTGGATCAAGCGGCCGGGCGAGTCCGACGGGCCATGCCTGCCGGACGCGCCGCCCGCGGGTCAGTGGTGGCCCGAGTACGCGCTCGGGCTGGCCACTAACTGACTCTGACCCAGCGCGCCCGGGAGGGCACCCCCTTGTCGTCGATCAGGAAGAGCATGTACCAGCCGGAGGGGACCAGACCGGACTTCGCGGGTACGGAGACGGTCACCCCACCGGGGGCCCGCCGCACGCCCAGTTCCACCGACCGCTGATCGACGTCGGTGCCGTGGGTGACGGCGCTGGGCCGGACCAGCCGGGCCCCGGTGATCCGGGCGGCGTCCCCGGTCGCGTACTGGGCGCTGGCACCGCGGGCGATCGTGCGCGGCCCGCCGCCGATCGACGGACGGTCCCCCCGGAACAGGTACGGCGGGCTGTAGATCTCCACCCGCTGCTCGAACCTGCCCGGGTTCTTCCCGGTCACGTCGTAGATCGGATCGCTGCCCATGGAGACCACCCGGCCGTCCGGCAGCAGCAGCGCCTCCGAGTGGTAGTTGCGCCCCACCGACGGTGCCGCGGCCTTCCGGAACTGTTCGCGAGCCGGATCGTAGATGTGCGCGGTCAGCAGGTCACTGCGGTTCTTCCCCTGGTACGGCCCACCTCGGTACCCCGACGAGCCGCCGCTGGTGAACACGGTGTCGTCGGGCAGCACCACGGTGCTCAGGTACCGCGTCGGCGCCGGCAGGTCCGGTCCGGGCCGGTACCGCGGCTGCTTCTCGTCCAGGTCGGCGATCGCGGTCCGGGCGGTGGAGACGGGCGAGTCACCGACCGCGCCACCCCCCATGATCATCACTTTCTGGTCCTGGGCCGGCGGCAGCATCACCGACGCGCTGGTCTCGGTCATGTTCGCGTCCTTCAGCCCGGGGACGGTCCGGAACCGGTTCTTCGTCACGTCCCACAAGCCGGGGGTGCGCCCCTCGGTGTCCGAGCCGTACCCGGCGTTCGAACCGGAGAAGAAGAGCCTCTCGCCCTCGGTGAGGAACAGCGCCGGATACGTGGGGAAGACCCGCTTCAGCTCCGGCGCGGCCACCCACTTACGTTGTTTCACCTGGTAGCGCTCGTTGGTTCCGGGCAGCATCCGGCCGAACTCGTCCAGTCCGGAGACGGCCAGGATGTCGCCGTTCGGCATCGTGGACAACGTCGGATACCAGCGGTGCTCGGTCATGTCGGCGGTCCGGACGTAACGCTCGGCGACCGGGTCGAACTCGTACGACGTCTTGTCCCCGCCGTACTCCTGCTTCTCCCGGGTGATCTTCTCCGCGATGCCGTAGAGGTTACGGGTGTCGGCGCCGGTCAGACCCTCGACGGAATACTGGCCGGGCTCCGTCACGATCGGGGCGTCGCCCTGTTCGGCGGCGTCCACCCAGACCTCGACCTCACCGGCGTGCACCATCGTGTGGTTGCCGTGGGTCACCTTGGCGGCGGCCGGCACCGTCACGTCGGCGCGGGTCAGGTAGACCCGGCCGTTGGTGCCGAGGAAACGGGTGCCCTTCGGGAACGCCCGCGGCCCGCCGTCCGGCGACTCGTTCTTGATCTTCATGACCCCGGCGGCGAACTTGATGTTCGCCTCCAGCACCTCGTACGACTTGGTGCCGCCCGCGACCAGCAGGTTCCCGTTGGGCAGGAAGGTGTGCCCGCCGCAGAACAGGTCGGTCGGGGTGTGCACGTCCTTGAACCGGTCGGTGCGCGGATCCCACAGGATCGTCCGGAACGTGCCGGCCTCGAAGTTGTCCCGGTTGTTGCCGGAACCCGCGATGATCAGCACCTTGCCGGTCCGGAGCATGGCGGCGTGGATCGCGTTGACCTTGAACTCGCTGGGGATCCGCAGACGCGACCAATGGCCGTACTGCTGCTTGTAGGTAGGTCTGTTGATCGTGAACTCGTGGTAACGCTCAGCGGCGAAACCCACGATCGGCTTGTTGACGATCACCACGGCGGCCATCAGCGGTATCGCCACCAACAGGGTGAACACCCGGCGGGCCAGACTGGGCCGTTGTCGCGGGCTCATGTGACCATCTCGATCATCTGTGGTTCCTCTTCCTTCTCAGCTTTCGGGGGAGTGGCGCGGCCGAGCGACTGCAGCGCCCAGATCGCCGGGGGAGTCAGACACAGGGCGAGGTTCAGCGACGGCCACAGCCACATGAAGCCGTGCGCGTGACCGGTCACCGCGCCCAGCGCCAGCAGGACGGCGAAGAACAGGGCCCACCGCAGATGGGTACGGAAGGTGAGCAGCCGGTCCGGGCTGGCCGAGTCGCCCTTGGGGGTGACCACGAACCCGCCCTGCCGGCGCAGCACCGCCTGCAGGAACGAGGTCACGTAGATCGGGGCGCACAACGTGGACAACAGCATGCCGGTGAGTCCCGACGACCCGGCCCGCTCGTGCGGGCTGATGTTGTGCCGCCGGTTCCAGATGTAGAGGCCGACCTGGAACAGCGCCGCGTCCACGTAGAGCATCAGCCACACCTGCTGCGGCACCTGCACACCCTTGACGCCGAGCGCCACGTGGAAGGTGGCGGTGGCCGCGCCCAGCAGCCAGGCCAGCGCGGTCAGCGGGTAGTACGCCATCAGCAGCAGGTAGTGCAGGGTCCGGCGCGCCCCGAGGCGCGGGATCATCCGCAGGAAACCGGCGACGAACACCTCGTCGGTGCCGCGTGACCAGCGGTGCTGCTGGCTGAAATAGTCGGTCCAGGAGGACGGGCCCTCACCGACGGCGAGCACGTCCGGGGTGTAGACCGACTTCCAGCGGCGCCGGGTCGCCGGGTTGCGGGCGCTGTGCTGCGCCAGGCTGGTGGCCATGTCCTCGGTGATCGAGTCCTGCAGGCCACCGATCTGGCGCAGCGCCGCGATCCGGACCGCGTTGTTGGTGCCGACCAGCATCGGGATGCCGAGCTTGTTACCGGCTCGCTGCAGTAGCGAATGGAACAGATACTGCTGCGACTCAGCCCATCTGGTGATGACGTTGTCGTAGTTGCCGTAGATCTGCGGTCCGATCACGAACGCCACGTCCGGGTCGCGGAAGTATCCGAGGAGCCGTTCGCAGAAGTTCTCCAGCGGGACATGGTCCGGGTCGACCGAGACGAAGACGTCGTACTCGCCGCCGTGCCGATCCATCCAGGAGTTGTAGTTGCCGTGCTTGGTCTTGGCCTTGAAGGGGCCGGCCAGGGTGTTCCAGTCGGCCACCCCCCGGCGGCTGAAGTGGTGGGTTCCGGTCCGTTCGCACATCTCGCGGACCTCGGGATCGTCGCCCTCGTCGAGCAGCCAGACGTGATAGCGCCCCGGATGCCTGATCCGGGCGGCGGCTCGCAGCGTCCGTTCCACCATCTCGACCGGTTCCTTGCCGGGGACGATCGTGGTGAGGAAGGCGACGCGCAGCCGGCCGTCCGGCGGCACCGGCACCGGGTCCCGGGCACGTAACGTCGCCAGGCACAGCGTCACGACGTTCACCAGCCGGAACAGTTCGATCAGCGCGGTCGCGGCGATCATGAACACGGTCACCGCGAAGAGTACGAACTCCATCCGGCGGTCGGGCAGTTCGACCTTGTCGATGAGCCAGCCGAAGAAGGTGCTCTCGAAAGCGAACGCGAACACCGCGATCAACGTCGACCGGATGGGACTGCGCCCGGACAACGGCTTCAATCGGACTCGGTAGTCGCCTTCGGGGGCTGGTTCGGGATCGCCGGCGAGGAGACTGAAACCTGCATAATCCGGCAGACTGGATACAACACTCTTTCCGGTCACGGAGGCAAGATAGCCGGAATTAGTAAATTTCGGGCATACCGCGTACGCCGTTCGTGTCGTGTCTCAGCGTGGCCGCATGATCGCCGGCGAAAGTTCGTAGCGGTCAGTAACAAAATTCTTCGAACCGACACGCCCCGAATTCCGTTCTCTCTGTCAGGTGGGGCATGAGCGCCCCGCCGGTGATCCGACAAGGCGGTGGCGATGCTGATCCTGTCCCTTCTCATCCTGGTTCTGGCCGCCGCCTGCGTGCTCGCGGTGCGCGGGGTGCGGGCGGACGTGTCCGCTGAGTCGGAGCCGCTGACCGTTCCGGAAGCCCTGTTCGCCCCGGAGAGTCTCGAAGGCGTGCTCTGTGCTCAGCTCATGGACGGCGAGATCACCCGTAGCCAGTACATGCGGTCGATGGCCGGTATCGCCGCGCGTGACGAGGAGCGGCACCCGCTCGTGGTGCCCCGCTACGAAGGCTGACCCTCGGTAACCGGGCTCGTTCGCGTCCATGGTCCGCCCATGACGGATGTCATGGGCGGACCATGACGAAAGATCGATGGCGGCACGCCCGTCGGCGGTCAGGATCGATCCATGACGCTCACGGCTTCAAGCGAGACCACGGCCGCCGTGCGACTCGCCGGTGTGATCAAGCGATACGGCACGGTCACCGCCGTCGACTCCATCGACCTGCACATCCGCCCCGGCGAGGTGGTCGCCCTGCTCGGCCCGAACGGCGCCGGCAAGACCACCACCGTGGACATGCTGCTCGGGCTCACCCGACCGGACTCCGGAACGGTCCGGATCCACGGCCTGCCACCGCGCGAGGCGGTCGCCCAAGGCCGGATCTCCGCGGTCATGCAGACCGGCGGACTCCTCAAGGACTACACCGTCGAGGAGACCGCCCGGCTCACCGCGCTGCTCTTCGGCAAACCCCGGACGGCGGTCACCGCGGCCCTGCAACGGGCCGGGATCGCCGACATCGGGGACCGGCTCGTCGGCAAGTGCTCGGGCGGCCAGCAACAGCGGCTCCGGTTCGCGATGGCCCTGCTGCCCGATCCCGACCTGCTCATCCTCGACGAACCGACGACCGGCATGGACGTCGGCGGGCGGCGCGACTTCTGGGACGCCATCCGCGAGGACGCCGCCGGGGGCCGCACCGTCATCTTCGCCACCCACTACCTCGAAGAGGCCGACGCCTACGCTGACCGGATCGTCCTGGTGCGCCGCGGCCGGATCGTCGCCGACGGCACCGCCGCCGAGGTGAAGGCACTCGCTGCCGGGCGCACCGTCCGGGCCACCCTGCCCGGCGCCGGCCTGACCGACTGGTCCCGGATCCCCGGCGTCGAGTCGTCCGAAGTCCGCGGCGACACCGTCCACCTGCACGGGCGTGACTCCGACGCGATCGCCCGTCACCTGCTCACCCGTACCGAAGCCCGGGATCTCGAGATCACCTCCCGGAACCTGGAAGACGCCTTCCTCACCCTGACCGCGGAGGACGCAGCATGACCACCCGAGCCCTGCCCATCGGCGTGATCGGCCTGGAGATCCGCCGGTTGACCCGCAACAAACGCACCGTCATCTTCACCCTGATCATGCCCGCGGCGTTCTTCCTGCTCTTCGGATCCAGCCCGGAATACCGCACCGAGCGTGTCGGCGACGGCAACGTCACCGGATACATCCTGGTCAGCATGGCCGTCTACGGCGCGATGCTGGCGGCCACCTCCGGTGGGGCGATGGTGTCCATCGAGCGGGCCGCCGGATGGAGCAGGCAGCTGCGGCTGACCCCGCTGACCCCGGCGGCGTACATCGCCATGAAGATCATCGTCGCGATGATCGTCGGCGCGGTCGCGGTGCTCGCGGTGAACCTGGTCGGCGCGTTCTCCGGCGCCGAGATCCCGATCGGCGCCTGGCTCGCCTGTGCCCTGCTGGCCTGGTTGTGCTCGCTGGTCTTCGCCGCATTCGGCCTGTTCATGGGCTACCTGCTGCCCAGTGAGAACGTCATGCAGATCCTCGGTCCGGTGCTGGCCGTGCTCTCCTTCGCCGGCGGCCTGTTCGTCCCCGCCGACCAGCTCGGCAGCACCTTCGCCACGATCGCCAAGTTCACCCCGGTGTACGGTGTCGGCGAACTCGCCCGCTACCCCCTCACCCACGACGGTGACATCTGGCTCGCCCTGGTGAGCGTGGTCGCCTGGACCGGGTTGTTCGCCGCAGGCGCCATGTGGCGCTTCCGCCGCGACACCGCCCGCGTCTGACCACCGGTAACGTGCCTTCCATGGCTTCGCCCGCATCGTTCAGGCACGGCTGGATCTTCGCCGCGATGTGGCTGTTCTACCTCACCGGGACCGTCCGGGCCCTGCTCGACCACCCGGGCGGCGGGTGGCGCGACACCGGCCTCGTCGCGATCACCCTCTTCGTCATCGTCTACGTGCTGCTCACCGGCTCGCTACGGGAGATCCGGCAGGGCCGGGCGGCGGCGTCCCGGATCGGGCTTCCGGTCCGGCTCGGCCTGGTGATCATGCTCGGCCTGGCGCTGCTGCAGGTGCCGGCCGCTGGATCACACGCCCTGCCGTGTGCCGTCTACATCGCTGCGACCGCGATGATCGGCCTGCCCCAGCGGGAAGGCCTGGCGGTGGTCGCGACACTCGCGGTGGCGGTCGAGTCCACCGTGCGGCTGGTGCCCGGCTGGCAGGACGGCGACGGCGCCGCGCTCGCCGTCGTCCTGGCCGGCGCCGCCACCTGGGGCCTGCGGACCGCCGTCGACCGGCAGAACCGCCTCCAGGACGCCACCCGGGAGATCGCCGTCGCCGGCGAACGCACCCGGATCGCCGCCGACCTGCACGACATCCTCGGCCACTCGCTCACCGTCGTGGCCGTCAAAGCCGAACTCGCCCAGCGGCTCCTCGACGTCGACCTCGACCGGGCCCGCACCGAACTCGCCGGCCTGGAAGCCCTCGCCCGCGACGCCCTCGCCGACGTCCGCGCCACCGCCCTCGGTGTCCGCGGCGTCTCCCTGCCCGGCGAGATCGCCGCCGCCCGGGCCGCCCTGGCCGCCGCCGACGTCGCCGCCGACCTGCCCGGCAGTGCCGACGACGTGCCCACCCGCAACCGCGAACTGTTCGCCTGGACGATCCGGGAAGCCGTCACCAACATCGTCCGCCACAGCCGGGCCCGCCACGCCACCATCCACCTGACCCCGGCAAGCGTCGAGATCGTCGACGACGGCACCGCCCTCCCGCCGATCCGGCCCACGGCCGACGGTGTCGTTCCCGGGCCGGGCCTGTCCGCCTTCGACAGTGTCGTTCCCGGGCCGGCCCAGTCCGCGTCCGACGGTGTCGTCCTCGGGCAGGGCCTGTCCGGCCTTCATCGCCGGGCCGACGAGGTGGGCGCCCGGCTCACCGTCGGCCGGCGACACGGCAAACCCGGCTTCGCGGTACGCATGGAGGTCCCGTGAACCCCGAACCCTCCCGGAGCCCGCAAGTGATCAGACTGCTACTCGCCGACGACCAGGCACTCGTCCGGGGCGCGATGGCCGCCCTGCTCGACCTGGAGACCGACCTGACCGTGGTCGCCGAAGTCGGCCGCGGCGACGAAGTGGTCGAAGCAGCCCGCACCCGCGCCGCCGACGTGGCCCTGCTCGACGTGCAGATGCCCGGCCTGGACGGCATCGCCGCCGCGCGACTGCTGCGCGAGGCGGTTCCCGGATGCCGGGTGCTGATGGTCACCACGTTCGGCCGGGCCGGTTACCTCCGACAGGCGATGGCCGCCGGCGCCGGTGGTTTCGTCGTCAAGGACACTCCCGCACGGCAACTCGCCGACGCCGTCCGCCGGGTCCACCAGGGCCTGATCGTGGTCGACCCGGCCCTGGCCGCCCAGAGCCTCACCCACGGCGACTCCCCACTGACCGACCGGGAGACCGACGTGCTGCGCGCCGCCCGCACCGGCGGCACGGTCGCCGACATCGCCCACGAACTGCGCCTCTCCGACGGCACGGTCCGCAACCACCTGTCCGCGGCGATCGGCAAGACCGGAGCCCGAACCCGAGCCGAAGCGGCCCGCCTGGCCACCGACAACGGCTGGCTACTCACCTGACTGCCTGGCCGTCCTGGTGGCGACGTGAAGGATGAGACCACTTTCGGACAGTATTCCGACACGCGACTAGGGCATGATGGTCTTCACCAGCTTGCAACCGGGGCGGAGGCCAGTTCGATGAGCCGGACAGAGAATCATCCGGATGACACCGACCTGATCATCCGCGCCACCGGGCCGGCCACCGAAGGCGGGCGCCTGCCGCTGTCCGAGCTGGCCCGGCTTGCTGGAGGCTTGCAGGCTTCCCTCGAACGGATCGCGTTGAGTATCAGCGGAAACACCAACCGGCCTGGCCGCAGGCCCCGAGAGATCGTCGACGCCGTCCGGCTGGACTTCGTCGGATTCCGGCAGGGATCGGCCATCCTCCAGGTCGCCCGGACCGGGCAACTCAGTCTCGACGACCTTCTGGGTAGCTCACTGGACGCGCTCGAGGCGGGTGTCAACAGCCTTCATCGCGACCCGACGGTCCTCCCAACACATTTCACGCCTCAGGTGATCAATGGGATTCGCGACCTGACCGGTGGGATCAGTATGAGCAACGTGACACGCATCGAGTTCCGCCGGGGCGATACGGTGCTGTTCACCCTCGACGAGGCGTTGCAGAGGGCAGTGCGCTCCGTCCAGCCGGAATCGGTCCAGCAGGCGGTGACAGTTGTCGGCCGGTTACATATGGGCGACTTCTCACCAGCTGGTTTGCGGTGCCGTGTCGACACTTACGCGGGCAGCGTTCTGTGCGATTTCGACTTGGACCTTCGCGATGCTGTTCTGGACGCCATGGACCAGATGGTCATGGCCGAGGGCATGGGCGAGTTCGATCCCAACGGCACCTCGGTTCATGTCCTGCACCTTGCCCGGCTGGAAGCGCTGGACAGCGCCCGGCCACGTTCTCTGGACGATCTCGCACGTGAGCAGGGGATCCGGCCGGTCACCGTCGCCGGCGAGTTGAGTGGGCCCCCGATCGAGGATTTCGACGAGTTCCTTGCCGCAGTCCGGTCCACCAGGACGGGTGACGAGTGAAGCACGTGATCGTCGATACCGACGCGTTCTCACACCTCTGGCGGAATACGGCTCCGGCGACCGCACTGGCATCCCAACTGGTCGGCACGATTCCGGTGATCAGCTCCACGACCGTAGCCGAGGTACATTTCGGGGCGGCGAAGCGGGGATGGGGGCAACGCCGCGTCGATCAGCTCGAGGAGGCGATCCGGCGGTATGTCGTCGCTCCCTACCACCACGATCTGGCCCGGCTTTGGGGACGGTTGAAGAGTCAGGCCCAGCAGTCAGCGCATCCACTCGGTCAGAACACTGAGACCAACGACCTGTGGATCTGCGCCACAGCGATTTACCACAATGCGCCTCTGCTCACGCTCAATCGCCGGCACTTCGAGAGCTTTCCCGGTCTGGTGCTGCTCTCCTGAACCCGGGCGGGCCGCTCACGCCCGGCGGGCGCGGGGCGGCCGTCAGGGGCCGCCCTCCTCGCGGGGACCGGCACGAGGCGGGTGAGTCGGGCGGGAGTGGTGGGCGTACCCGCGCATGGGGTTGATCTTTCAGGTGGCCCGGACCGCGTCGTCCTCCTTGGCCATCGTGTCCTGGCGGGACGGTTCCTCGCGGAGGATCGCGGCGTTCAGCCACTCCTCCGGGATGGCGAAGGCGTCGACGAGCGTGCGCATGTGCGGGCGCAGTTCGCGGAGCAGGTCGTTGATGACGGCGGTGATCGCTTTGGAGCGGGCCGGGGTCAGGCGGCCGTGTTCCAGGAACCAGGCTTTGCCGGCTTCGATGGTGCTCAGGGCGTACAGGTCGCAGAGTTTGGCGAGCAGCTCGCGGGCGGCCGGGTCGGTGGTGCGATCGATTCCGGCCACGAACGCTTCCAGCGTGATCCGGTCGATGTGCGCGAGCGCGGTGGACAGCACGTGGTCCTGGACGTCGTTGAAGATGTCGAAGGGACTGTCCTTCTTGGTGGCGGCGCCCTTGCGGAGGCGGCGGATGACGCTCTCGAGGAGGTGCTTCTCGCGGTCTTCGAAGACCGCCAGGTGCCAGCCCCGGTCGGTGACCGCGACCTCCTCGTCACGGCCGGGGACCGTGCTGACCAGGCGCTGGATCAGGGAGCGGGCGGCGGTGCGCTCCAGGACCATCTCGCGGACCTGTTCGGCGACGAACGTGGCGCGGCCCCACCCGTCGAGTGATCCGAAAGCGTCGCGGTAGCCGGTGAGCAGACCTTTCGCGACCAGCTGGAGCAGGACGGTGTTGTCGCCTTCGAACGTGGTGAAGACGTCGGTGTCGGCTTTGAGGCCGGGCAGGCGGTTCTCGGCGAGGTAGCCGGCGCCGCCGCACGCTTCCCGGCACATCTGGATGGTGCTGGTGGCGTGCCAGGTCTGGACGGCTTTCAGGCCGGCGGCACGGGATTCCAGTTCGCGCTGGCGGTGTTCGTCGACCGGGCCGGTGCCGCTCTGCACTTCACCCATGGTGACGGCGAGTTCTTCTTGGGCGAAGACGTAAGCGTAAGTCCGGGCCAGCGCCGGCAGAAGTTTGCGCTGGTGCGCCAGGTAGTCGTTGAGGACCACCTCGCGGTCGTCACCGGGCCGGGTGAACTGGCGGCGGGTGTCGCCGTAACGGACCGCGATGGTGAGGGCGTTGCGGGTGGCCGCGGACGCCGCCGCACCGACGGTGACCCGGCCGCGGACCAGGGTGCCGAGCATGGTGAAGAAGCGGCGCGTGTCGTTCTCGATGCTGCTGTGGTAGGTGCCGTCCGGGGCGACCTGCCCGTACCGGTCGAGCAGCATCTCCCGGGGAACCGTCACGTGGTCGAAACTGAGCCGCCCGTTGTCGACACCGAGCAGACCCGCTTTGGGCCCGGCGTCACCGATGGTGACACCCGGCATCGGGGTGCCGTCCTCGGCACGGATCGGCACCATCCAGGCGTGCACGCCGTACCGCTTACCGCCGGTGATCAGCTGGGCGAACACGACAGCCATCCGGCCGTCCTTCGCGGCGTTGCCGATGTAATCCTTACGGGCCGCCTCATGCGGGGTGTGCAGCACGAAAGTCCCGGACGCCGGGTCGTAGGTGCAGGTGGTGCGTAACTGCTGCACGTCCGACCCGTGACCGGTCTCGGTCATCGCGAAACAGCCCATCAGATCAGCCGAGATGATGTCCCGCAGGTACCGATCGTGATGATAGGCGGTGCCCAGCGCGACCACCGCCCCGCCGAACAGGCCCCACTGCACGCCGGCCTTCACCATCAGTGACAGGTCGACCTGCCCGAGCATCTCCGCGGCGACGGTCGAGCCTCCGGGATCAGCGGAGCCGCCATAGGCCACCGGGAACGCGGCCGCCACCCCGACATCGGTCGGCAGCGACCTGATCAACCGGGTGACCCGCGCCCGGGCCTCGTCGCCACCCTCACCGGCCACACTGACGAACTCGGCGCCGAGCCCGTCCCGCACGGCCTGCCGGATGTGCGCCCAGCGCCCGTCGAGCACTGCGGTGAGAGATGCGGTGACTCCGTTGATCATGCAACCCATATTACCCGCGAGTAACCTTCAAAACCGCTTTCCGGTACGTGTAACACCTCACCGCCAACCGGCCTGCCCCGTGCCACCCACGCGAGGCCGGCGGCCCGTCCCGGCCGCACCGCGACCGCCGGGCGGGAGCGTCCCCTCACCGCGGACGCTCCCGCCCGGGGGCGTCAGCTCAGGTCTTCCTTCTTGATGTACTCGCCCTCGGCGGGCGCCTTGATGTCGGTGAAGCTCGCGCCGAAGTCGCTGAACGCCACGCCGTCGCCGGTCGCGGTGCCCAGCTTGACCGGGTAGGGCTCGCCTTTCGTGGCGACGAACATCTGGTTCTCGGCGTCGCCGCTGTCGGTCAGGGTGATGACCGGCGTGCCGGCGATCTCGGTCGCCTCGCCCTTCGCCAGCGTGCCGGTCGGCTTCAGGACCTCGTCGACGTTCGCGGCGCCGAAGATGCCGGTCAGCGACTCGTCGGTGGTCGGGACCAGCACCCACTTGCCGGCCAGCTTCTCGGTCATGGTCTTGGCCTGCGCGCCCATCCCGAGCATGGTCCAGAAGCCCTCGCTCGGCTTCATGTACTGCTGGCCGCCGACCGACAGCAGCTCGATGTCGGCGCTCTCGCCGAGCGACAGGGTGCCCTGCAGATCGGTGCCGGAGATCCTGAAGTCGAGGTTCATGGTCGTGCCGCTCTCGGTGGCACTGCCCTTCATCCGGTAGGAACCGGCCTTCTTGAGGGCGTCCTTGGCCTTCGTCAGGATCTCGTCGGCACCGAGCGCGGCCACCCCGTTGTCGGCGGCCGTGTCCACCGTCGCGGTGTTACCGGTGCCGTCACTGTCGCTGCTGCCGCATCCGGACAGCAGCATCGCGGTGGCGGCGACGGCGGCGAAGCCGACCCGGAACGCAAACTTCCTCATCAGGAACTCTCATTTCTTGCCGCACGAATGTCCCCCGCGCGGCTCGTTTCGTATCAGTTGAGCCGCGTGAACCTATCCGTGCCCGGCAACGAAACGATCAACATCGGTGCTTCCGCGCCTGAGGTTAATCCCACATCCCACCGGGTGCCGGAGAACCAGCCGGTAGGCCCGTCCGGTACCCCGATAGGCTCCTCGACGCTTCGATTTCGAGTGATGGTGGGGATGTCGGATGCGATTCAGCTTCGGGATGGCGGCACTACTGCTGGTCGCCGGATGCCAGGCACCGCCGTCTCCTGAGCCGGTGCCGTCGCCGTCACCGGCGGTGACCGCCTCGGCCAACGGGATCGAGGCGCTCGAAGCGGCGGCGATCCTGGAACGGGCCGGGCAGTCGCTACGGAAAGCGCCGTCGTTCCGATTCACCAGCAGTGCCGCCGGCCGCACGGTCGATCTGCGGATCGCCGGGAACGCCGCACGGGGCACCGTCGTGCTGGATGACGAACGCACCGAGTGGCTGGTGGTGGACGGTCAGC
This sequence comes from Actinoplanes derwentensis, assembly GCF_900104725.1. Classification (NCBI taxonomy): domain Bacteria; kingdom Bacillati; phylum Actinomycetota; class Actinomycetes; order Micromonosporales; family Micromonosporaceae; genus Actinoplanes; species Actinoplanes derwentensis. Next base: position 4,516,963 of record NZ_LT629758.1, on the reverse strand, counting down.
GATACCTGAAGGGTGACGAGCGGTTCTGGTCCGCCAGGTTCAGTGAGCGGGAGGCGGCGGCCGGCCGGGAGATCGTCGGGGACCGGTGGATGCTGGTCCCGCCGACACTCGACAGCCGGGCGATCAGTAAGGACTTCACGGTCGGCGAGCTGCTCGACACGACGTTCGCCACCGAGGGTCCGCTACGCAAGGAACCGAAGGCCGGGATGATCACGCTGACCGACGGCGGAGGCGCCGAGGTGTCGGTGGCGGCGACCGGCGAGCCCTACCCGGTCGGCTGGTCCCGCCGCGGCGAGTCCGGCACGATCACCGAGGTCGGCGTCCCCGTCCCGAACCTCACCGCGCCGGGCGAGGACGACGTCTTCGACCTGATCACACTGGTCGAGTCGGGCATGCTGACCGAACTCTGAATTCGGATCCGGCCCGTTCGCCTGGCCCGCCGAGTCGGCCGATCAGGCTGGTCGCCGTGGTCAGCCCCGCGTAGCCGGCTCCCAGAACGACTATCTCGTGCATCGCTGGTTCCCCTCGTTCCCGGGTTTCTGATGACGGGAAGGGGACGGTCACCGACCCACCGGTCGTGAAGTGCAGTGGCCCAGGTCACACAGTTCGGCTGGTCACGTGCGCGGAGTCCCAGACGTGCACAGGCCCGGTATCCATCCGGGCCTGTGCACGGCGTTTCATCGGCGGGACATGCGCAAGCGGGCGCGCCAGCGGCCCGTCAGGTCTGTAGATTTCCGAAATCGGGAACGGGCCCAGGCGCGGGCGTCGATGTGGGAGCGGGAGCGGGCCGGGCGTCGCGGGTCTCCTCCTGAACGGTGAGCTCGGTGATCGCGGCCCACGGCATCCGGTCGACCGGTTCGGCGCTGCCGGTGTCGGCGATCGCCCGGTAGGTGAGCGAGACGGCCCGCACGGCGGCGAGCAGCGCGGTCACCGGATGCAGAACCAGGCGGACACCGGCGAGGGCGAGGTCGGCGTCCGGCAGCACGGTCTTCCCCGGCGCGGCCTCACTGCGATCGATCACCAGCGGTACGCCAGGAAGCGCCGCCCGCAACCGGGCCCAATCCTCCACGGTGTCCACGCCCTCGGGAAGCACCGCGTCGGCTCCCGCCTCGGCGTAGGCGCGGCATCGCACGATCGTCTCGTCCAGCCCTAGCTCCGGGAAAGCGCAGGTCCGCGCGATCACCACCATCTCCGGCACCTGTTCGGCCAAGGCGGCGATCGTCGCGGTCGCCTGACCGATCCCGATCAGTTTCCCGAGCCGTCTCCGGCCGTCCCGGTCCTGCAGGCGGGAACCGGAGACGCCGGGCTGGTCCTGCAGGCGGGTGCCGGAGACGCTGCCTCTGTCCCGTGGGTGGGGGCCGGAGGTACTGGCCCGGTCGTTCAGTTGGAGGCCCGAGACTCCGGCGCGGGAATATGCCAGGGCGGTCCACACCGCTTGCCGTGGCTCGGCGAAGCCGGTCTCGGCGTCGGCCAGCAGCGGGACCCCGTCGAGTGCCGGGGCCAGTGTGGACGCGCGGTCGGCGATCTGGGCGTCGGGTACGGGCCGGCCCAGCAGAGTCGCCGACACGGCCGACCCGCCCAGGTGCACGGCCCGGTGACCGGCCCGCACGGCGAGCGCCGCGGTGACCGGGTCGTAGACACCGGGGACGTGGGTGACCCGGTCGGCGGCGAGGAGTGCTCGCAGTGCGGAGACATGCATGATCGGCTGTGTACCCCGAAATCGCCCGCCACGCCACTCAGCCTCGGGTGAGCGAGGAAAGACAGAGGTCCGATGGTGCCCGCTGTGCTCGGTCGCCGCTGTCAATACGGCGTTTCGCACCGCGAAATCGCGGGCTAGAGTGCAGAAAAGGCAGGTTTGGGGGTCTCAGTGCTGAAAGAGGACGAGGGTCAGTCCCGATCCATCGCCGCCGTCGAGCGCGCCATGGACGTGCTCCTCCACTTCGGCCGCACCGACCAGCCCGACCTCGGCGTCACCGAGATCGCCACCGCCCTGGGCCTGACCAAAGCGGCAGTGCACCGGATCCTCACCGCCCTGCGCAGCCGCGAGCTGATCACCGTCGACCCGGCCACCCGCCGCTACGCGCTCGGGCCCGCCGCCGTCGCCCTCGGCCGCGCCTACCTGGCCCGCACCGACGTGCGCGCGATGGCCGCCCCCGAGCTTCGGCAGCTCTCCGCCCAGGCCGGCGAGACCGCCACCCTTTCGCTGCGGCGCGGCGACGCCCGTCTCTACGTCGACCAGGTGGTGCCCGACCAGGAGCTGCGTCTCGAATTGAGCCTCGGCATCCCGTCCGCGCTGCACGCCGGGGCCTCGGCCAAAGCGTTCCTGGCGTTCCTGCCGGACTTCGAGGTGGAGACCTACCTGGAACGGCGTCCGTTACCGGCGATCACCGACCGGACCGTCACCGACCCGGCGAAACTTCGCAAGGACCTGGCCGCCATCCGTAAGCGTGGCTACGCGACATCGCTCGGCGAACGTCAGGCCGGAGCCGCGTCGGTGGCCGCGCCGATCTTCGACCACGACGGCCGGGTGGTGGCCGTGCTCAGCCTGGCCGGTCCGGCGTCGCGGTTCCGGCCCGACGCCGACACGTCCGCGAGCACCGGCCTCCGGGAGGCGGCGGGCCGGATCTCCGCCCAGCTCGGCTACCGCCGGGAGTGAGGCTCGGCTACCGACGGCAGGGCGGCACGGCGGCCGGTGGTAGGGCGGCACGGCGGCCGGTGGCATGCTGGCCGGGTGACGTTCCGCGGCTGGCCGAGTGAGGCGCTCGAGTTCTACGAGGGTCTCGCCGCCGACAATTCGAAGACCTACTGGACTGAACGTCAGGCATTCTACGAGGAGCAGGTGCGGGAGCCCGGGCGGGAACTGCTCGCCGAACTGGAGCCGGAGTTCGGGCCCGGCAAGATCTTCCGGCCGCACCGGGATGTCCGGTTCAGCCGTGACAAGAGCCCGTACAAGACGCATCTGGGGATCTGGATGGCGGCCGGGTTCTATGTTCAACTCTCCGGCGACGGACTGGCGGCCGGATGCGGTATGTACCGGATGGCCCCGGACCAACTGGACCGCTACCGCCGTACGCTGACCGATCCTCGCCTCGGCCCGTCGTTGCCGGAACTGCTCGCCGACCTGGAGAAGGCCGGCCTGGAGATCCACGGCCACGACAGCCTGAAGACGGCACCCCGCGGTTTCCCCAAAGATCATCCCCGGGTCGAGCTGCTCCGGCACAAGGGCTTGACCACCTGGCAGGAGTGGGAACCGGCCGAGTGGATGGGTACGGCCGCCGCCCGCGACCGCATCGTCACCTTCTTCCGCGCGAGCCGGCCCCTCAAAGACTGGCTCGACCACCACGTCGGCCCGCCCGCCCCCTAGTCCTGGGCCACGCCTTGCTCCCACGCGATCCCTTACACAGGGCCTAGATTCACACCATGGGTGACGTGACAGCAGCCTGGATCCGTATCGAGAACTGGCTGCGGCAACATTCGCCGGGCGGGCTGGCGGCGCTGGCGTTTCCGGCCGACGAGGCGCGGATCGCCGCCGCCGGAGTCGAACTTCCGGCCGAACTGGCCGAGTCGCTGCGGCGGCACGACGGCCTGACCAGGTGGAACAACCTGCTGCCCTGGGGTGCCCCGCTGGCGGTCGCCGAGATCGTCGAACATTACGAGATCCGGATGGAGATCGCCGAGGACGTCGACGGGTTCACCGCCCATCAGCCGGGCGCCGAACCGTGGTGGCACGAACGCTGGATCCCGTTCGCCGACGCCGGGATGGGGCTGCAGATCGTCGACGGGCGTGACGGCCGGGTCGGGTTGGCGCCGACCAGCAACCCGGCGGACTTCGCCGATGGTTGGCCGTCTCTCAGCGACTATCTTCACGCGGTCGTCGAATCCCTGGAGACCGGTACCCCGATCGGCGAATGGCACCCCTACCTGACTGTCGCCGGTGACCTGTGGTGGGATCTCGCCGACCGCACCGAACTCGACGGCCAGCCACTGCGCCCGGTCCAGCCGACACAGGCCACGGCCGGTCTCGACGGCGGGTCGCTGGTCTGAGACGGATCTCCGATCAGGCAACCTCGCGGATCCGGGCCGCCAGGCCGGCTTCCAAGCCGCCGGGCGGGCCGTTGTTCAGGAAGGCGTCGTGCAGGCGTTCCGGGAACATCGTGGTGATCCGGCCGTCGCTGTAGTCCCAGGGCTGCGCCCGATCGACCTGCACAGCCGGACTGAGCAGGACCCGGACCGGGATGACCGACTCGCTGCGGATCTCGGAGCCGAGCGTGGCGCAGGAGGCCCAGGCATATGCCGTGGCCGCCTCGGCGGCGGTGGTCACGGCCGGTTCCGTTCCGAGGACCCGCACCCCGCACACGGACCGCTGCCCGGCCGGCAGGAACTCCGACTCCGCGCCTTCGATCAGTGGTGTCACGCGCGCTTCCAGTTCCGCCGCCACCGCCGGGTCGACGGGTGGCGACGTCGCGGGGGTGAACCAGTACCACAGGCCGCCGCCGACGACCGCTGCGATCACCAGTGTGACCAGCGCGGACCTCCAGTGCCGTGTGATCGTCCCCGTCATGCCCACATCGTCGCCGACCGGCGCAAGGCCTCGATGTCCCGGTCCAGGTCCGACACGATCCGGCCGACCTCCCCCACGTCGAACGCCGGTGGCGTCTGCCCCGCCTGATCCGGCTGACTGCCGTGATCGCGGGCCTGGATCAGCTGGATCGCCTCCACCCGTAACCGGCTGAACAACTCAGCACACTCGTCACCGTCGAGCACGACAGGTCGCAGATCGAGCCGGGCCGGGGACTCGGCAGTCCCGGTCGTGGTGAGCCGCATCAACCCGGTTCCGGTCGCGCCAGGGGTGGTCGGGTCGGCGATCAGGTAGGTCACGTCGGTCCAGCGGATCTCGGTGCCCTCGGGTGTGGTGGTGGCCGGGGTCACCACGGCACCCGGTGCCGCCCCGCCCAGCAGTGCGCCCGGGTTCAGGCGGGCGCCGAGGTCGAAGCCGAAGAAGCCGTCGTACATGACCACCCAGCGGTTCCGGAAGTGTGTCAGCCGGCCGTCGAGTACCCCGCCCTGGCGCCAGAACCTTTCACCGGCGCGTAGCAGCGTGTGACCGCTGACGGCCATGACCTCGGCTGTCCATCCGCCGATCGTCACCGTGCCGAGCAGGGCTCCGTTGCCGGCTGTCCGCACGTCGACCTGGTAGACGCCGGTGCGGAGTTCCGCGGCGGAGGGGAACGATCCGGTCCAGTGGACGGCGGCGGCACCGGTGAGATCCGCTGTCGCCGCCCGCAGCAGTTCGGCCGCGACCGCTCCGGGATCCCCGGCCTCGGGCTCAGTGGTGTCCCCGGTGCAGGCCGCACCGGTGATCAGCAGGGCGAACGCGGTGATTCCGGTGGACAGCACCTGTCGGCGCGGCAGAAGGTACTGATGCGATCGGTGGCTCATGATGGCTGCACCCTAATGGTCAGGGGGCCAGGCGGGACAGGACCAAGTCGTGGACGGCGGTCAGCAGGTCGGCGTCTCGCGTCGAGTGGGCGGTCACCGTGATCGCGGCGCGGTGGGCCGGGGCGATCACCGCGAACTGGCCGTAAGCGCCGTCCATCCGGTAAGTGTCGTCGCGGCCGATCCAGACGCCGAAGCCGTAGCCGTACGAGAGGTGGCCGCGGTAACCGGTGGCTACCGGATCGGCGACCATCCCGCGTACGAAATCGGCGGGAATGATCTGACGACCCTCCCACTCGCCGTCCTGGAGCAGCAGGCGGGCGAAACGCGCCAGCTCGGATGTCGTCAGGAACAGGCTGCTCTCCGCGAACGGGAAACCCAGCGGGCAGCAGTGCCAGGCGGGATTGTGCAGGTCGAGCGGCTGGAAGAGGCGAGGCAGGAGGTAATCGCGGAGGTTCGCGCCGGTTGCCCGGGCGATCACCCGGCCTACCGCATAAGGGCCGGTGCCGGTGTACGCGTAACGCGTCCCAGGCGCGGCTACCAGCGGCGCGGCGACGATGTCGTGCAGCAGGTCGGCCGCGTCGATGCGTTCGTGCGCGTGCCAGCGCAGGCCGGAACCGCTGGTCATCAGGGTCAGATGACGCAACGTCACGTCTTCGAAGCCGTCGGCGGCCAGTGGGCGCAGTTCGGGCAGGTGGTCGAGCAGGCGGTCGTCGAGGGTGAGGCGGCCCTCGGCTTCGGCCAGTCCCAGGGCGACCGCGGTGAAGGTCTTCGCCACCGAGTACAGGTTGACCCGGTCGTCGGAGCGGAAACGGTGCTCGATCGGCGGCTTGCCCTCCTGGTGGACGTGAATGCCGTACGCCCCCAGGTCCTGTTCTTGATCGGCCCGGACGAAGTCGGCCAGAAGATCGTCAGTCACCGCACATCTATAGCCGATGCCGCCGCTACTGGTAATGACAGGGCCTTCTTCCGGGACTGCCGGGGTTCCTAAGCTGGGACCCGAGCGGTACGACAAGCAAGGAGATGAGCAGTGCGCGCGGTTTTCATGCACGGCGAGAAGGACATCCGAGTCGAGGAGACGCCCGACCCGGTTCTGGCGACGGGTCCGGAGGCCAGTGGGCGCGACGCGATCGTCCGGGTGGTCGCCTCCTGCGTCTGTGGCTCCGACCTGTGGGGTTATCGCGGGGTCCGGCAGGCCGACGGTGCCCGGCCGATGGGGCACGAGTTCGTCGGTGTCGTCGAGGCGATCGGTGACGCGGTCGCCACGGTCAAGGTGGGCGATTTTGTGATCGCCCCGTTCTACGTCTGCTGCAACACCTGTCTGAACTGTCGAAACGGCTTCAGCACGTCCTGTCTGAACGGCGGCTGGTGGGGCGGCGAGGTCAAGGGTGAGGGCCGGGCCGACGCCGGGCAGAGCGAGCGGGTGCGGGTGCCGCTCGCCGACGGCACGCTGGTCGTCGTCCCGGGCGGGGAGCCCGATCCGGCGCTGATCCCGGGCCTGCTCACGCTGTCCGACGTGATGTGCACCGGCCATCACGCGGCCCTGTCGGCCGGGGTGACAGCGGGTTCCACGGTCGCGGTCGTCGGTGACGGTGCGGTCGGGCTGTCGGCGGTGATCGCCGCCAAGCGTCTCGGCGCGGCCCGGATCGTCGCCATGTCCCGCCACGAGTCCCGGCAGAAGCTGGCCGTCGAGTTCGGCGCCACCGACGTCGTGCCGGAGCGCGGCGAGGAGGGCATCGCGAAGCTGAAGGAGATGTTCGACGGCATCGGCCCGGACATCGTGCTGGAGTGTGTCGGCACGAAGGAGTCGATGGATCAGGCGTTGCGGTCGGCCCGGCCGGGTGGGCAGGTCGGGTTCGTCGGTGTCCCGGCGGGCGGTCCGGAGTTGCCGGTCGGTCAGATGTTCAGCAGCAACGTCGGGGTGCGCGGTGGTGTCGCCCCGGTCCGTGGCTACATCGAGGAGCTGCTTCCGGAGGTTCTCGATGGGCGGATCCAGCCGGGCAAGGTTTTCGACCTCGAGCTGCCTTTGTCGGGGGCGGCGGAGGCTTATGCCGCTATGGACGAGCGGCGGGCCGTCAAGGTGCTGCTTCGGCCTTGAGTGTGGGGCGGTTTTGGGCGGGGCAGTGCCCACTCCGGGCGGTCAGGCTTGATCCCTCCGTGGGCACTGCCCCGCCCAAAACCTTGGGTCGGCGTGAATGTCAGGGCACTTTCGCGGTGACGGTTAGAGAGTTAGCGGTGGTTGAGGCTCCGGGGGTGGGTGGGGCGCTAGCGAGGATTCGAGAGTTGGGCTTTACGAGCGGTCCGGGTTTGCGCGGGGCGGTCCGGGTTTGCGCGGGGGTCGGCTTTACGCGGCTGTCCAGAGGAGGGCTCGGGCGTACTGGGCGTACAGGCCCTTCGGGTGGGTTCGGAACAACGGCTCGGTGCCGAACAGGACTGCGTTGCCGCCGCCCGCCGTGGTGCCGGAGATCACTGCGGGCTGGCCGGCGGCCTGGGTGGGGCCGTTCGTGCCGGCCGCGGTGGGTAGCCAGTGGCCGGCCACCAGTGGGGTGGTGCCGTACCGCTGTTCGACGGTGAAGCCGGTTCCGGTGAACCAGAGCGGCGAGTAGACGAACGAGTGCGGCAGGGAGCCGGCACCGACGATCGGGCCGGTGTTCTGGACGTTCACTACTCCGTTGGCGTCGCCACGGCCGGCCACCGCGGTGGCCGACGGGAGGATCTTCGCCGACGTGTTGAAGGCGGCGCCGGTGTTTCCCCTGGTCAGGACTCCGCCGCCGCGGGCCAGGAAGGCGTCGACGGAGGCTTTGGCGGTCGCGTTCAGCGCCGGATACGACAGGCCGGACGAGACGATCAGCGTGTCGGCCGTCGACAGGTCGAAGCCGCTGTTGAGGACGGCTGTCGACACCGTTCGTACGGCGAAGCCCATCTCCTTCAGGGCGAACAGTTCGTCGGCGGAGACAGCGGCCGCGATCACCGGCTGGTCGAAGACGTCGCCCTTGGCGTTGCGCGGGGCCGCGGTGAACCGTACGCCAGTGGTCTCGGCGATCGTGACCGCCTCGGACCGCGCCTCGGCCGGGACCACGACGGTGCTCGCGTCCGTACGCCGCAGTTTGATCCCCAGCGTGAGCAGCTCGTTGACCGCTCGCAAGTCGTTGCCGTCGCGCAGCGACAGGCTCAGGTCCCGGCCGCGCGGCGCGTCGACCGATCCGGTGGCGGCAGCCTTGGTCACCGGTTTGGTGACGACGCGCGGAAAGGCGGTGCGGCTGGTGTCGACGGTGGCGCCCCAGAGCAGGCCGTGACTCCAGCCGGAGATGTCGTACATCTGCGGCACCAAGGCGGAGATGTCGCGGCCGGCTTCCAGGAGCACGTTGGCGAGGCCCCGTTTGGGCTGGTGCATGTCGACCAGGTAGGTGCCCGCGCCGTAGCGGCGGCCGTTGACCGAGAAACCGGAGACGGCACGCTTGACCCGCACGTCGTGGGCGATCAGGTGATCGACCAGGCGCGCGGCGGCTGGAGTGCCGGCCGGGATGACGTAGGCGCGCGGGAACGTGGCGGTGTAGCGGTCCTCGGGGCCGAAACCGTCGACGAAACCGTCCGGGATCACCGGCGACGGCTCACCGGCCCAGCCGCGGCGGAACTGTTCGATCTGGCCGGCGAGCAGCGACGCCTTGTTGGTGTCGGCGTAGGTGAGCGTGGCCTCGATCGTCGCGGCCGCCACATCGGTGTTGATCCGGGACCGGCGCTGCAGCTCGGCGACGGGCAGGTTGTCGTAGTTCGAACCGTTGACACTCAGTGGGATCTCCACGGTGTGGCCGACGGCGCCCTGGTAGATCGCGTACATCGGGGTGAAGATCGGCGGCCAGTCGTCCCAGTCACCGGGCGCGTAATCCCGGAACGGGATGTCGGCGCGGGTCGTCTCCTCGTACCCGAGCTGCTGGATGGCCTTCTCCATGCCGAGCGCGTTCGGCAGGGCGTGCTTGATGTAGAGGTCGTACTCGTAGTTCTGCCCGTGCGGCGGGGTGGCCGGTTCGATCAGTGTCGTCCCGGTGTATCCGTGCTCGTCGAGCATCACGAACGGCTGCGTCGCGATGACCACGTCCCGCACCGCCCGCGACTCCGGCTGGGAACTGGTCGCGTGGTCCCGGTTGATGTCGAATCCGGCGCCGTTGGCCCGGGTCCCGGCGACGCGCCCGTCCGGGTTGTTGGTGACCGTCACGTAGACCCGGCTGCGTTTGAGGAAGTCCCTGGTGGCGGTGTCGGTGGCGGTGGCCAGGCGCTCGATGACACGCAGCGCGCCGTCGGTGCCCTCCCACTCGTTGCCGTGGATGTTCGCGTTGATCCAGACCGGGGTCTTGTAGCCCGCCTTGAGTGATCTGTCGCGTTTGGCGGCGCCCGGATCGTCCTCGATCAGCCTGCGCCACCGGTCCTGCCGGGCGGCCTCGGTCACCGACTCGGGCGCGGTCACCGTCACCAGATACAGGTCCCGGCCTCCGGCCGATCTTCCGGCGATCTCCGCGGAGACGCGGTCCGAGGCCTTCTGCAGGGCGTTCAATTTCGGGGCAATGGCGTGGTACGGCACCAGGCCCAGCTTGATCGACCGGTCGGCGGGGTTCTCCGGCCAGACCGGGAGCACCGACTGCCGCGGGTAGCCCTTCCCGCCCTTGATCGTCCAGGTGGCGGCCGGTGCCGCTCCGGGCAGGAACCGCGCGGCCAGGGCGCTCTCGACGGCGGCGATCTCGTTGCGCTCGGCCCCGTTGCCGAAGTCACGAGTCGACGGGTTCTCTCCAGGCGCGCCGGTCGCCGGATCGGCGATCAGGGCGGTCACGAGCAACGCGGCGCCGAATCCGGCCAGCGTGCGGGAGCCGAATCCGGCCAGCGTGCGGGACAAGTCCACAAAGCACCTCCGTTGGGATGACCCCGACCCTCTCCGGGTCCCGACGGATACGCAACGATCGATGTGGTTGATTCACCATACCGTTAAGGTCATCGCGCTCCCCTCAGCCATTGTTGATCAACTAGATTGATCGCTCCTGCCGAACTCACGAGGAGACGACAATTGAGCACCATCGGACGCCGGCTGCGCGCCGTCGGTATCGGTGTCGGCCTGCTGGCCGTCGTCGCGCTCAACATCTTTGTGGTCCCCCGCGTCTTCGGTGCCGAACAGCCGGCCCCGGCCGTCGTCGCGGCCCGGAAAGCGGTCGCCGACCTGCCGGCCCTGGCCACGGCCCTGGCGATCACGCCCGCGCACCGCTACACCGGTACCTTCCAGGCCGCCGGGAGCAGCGACGTCTACACCTTGGACGCCCGGATCACCGCCGGCGGCACCCTGCTCGGCACGATCCAGACGGCCGGCACGATCGGTGAGGTCCTGGAGATCGGCGACCGCACGTTCCTGCGGGCCGCCGACGGCTTCTGGCTCCGCGCCGGCATCACCGACGAACGCCGCGCTGTGTTCGCCGACCGTTGGGTACTCGTACCGCCGACGTTCCTCGGTCTTGATCTGAACGCCACCTTCGGCCCGGCGACCCTCAGCGCCGGGATCACCACCCCCGTGGCGGGCGCCCGCACCACCGTCGACGGCACCGTCGTGCAGCTCGTCACGGCCGGCGACCGTACCTTCCAGCTCAGCACCGACCAGCCCACCCGTCTGCTCGGCGTCGCCGCCGCCGGTTACCAGCTCAAACCGGCCGCCCTGGACGACAACGACCGGGTCGCGTTCTTCGCCCAGCTGCGCCGGACCGCCGCCGAACTGGCCACCGCCGCCGACCTGGGCTCCCGCATCGTGCAGAAGGGCCGGACGGTCCTGCGCGAGTGCGACTCCGACTCCTGCACCGGCAAGATCGCGTTCATCAACCGGGTCGCCGCGACCGCGAACCACGTGACCCCGGCGAACCCGGTCACGGTCACGGTCGCCCTCACCCGCAACGGCAAGACGGCCAAGACCTGCCCGGTGGTCCTGACCCTGGCTCCCGGCGCCGCCAAGGTGGCGGTGTGCACGGCGGAGGTCAAGGCCCGCAACTTCGGCACCTGGCGGGTGACCACCGACGGCATCGTCACGGCCTTGACCGAGGCCCAGGTGAAGGAGATCAGCGCGACCCTGGAGTCCGAACTCCCGGCCTGACCCCCCGTGCTGGGAGCCCAGGCCGGGCCGGTGGGTCAGGCGTGGGCTCGGTTCAGGCTCCGGGGGTCGGTCGGGGGCCTGATAGCTGGTGTAGAGGCGGCCCGAGAAGGGAATCCCTTTGCCTCCGTCGAGGACCGCGCTGCGGGGACGGTCGCTGGAGGTTTGGCGTGGGCCACCCCGTTTCCGACGCTATCAGCCTCAGCGGGTCGTGTGGGACTGCCACGTGGCGTACATGGTGGCGTAGTGGCCTCCGGCGGCTAGCAGGTCGTCGTGGGTGCCCTGTTCGCGGATGCCGCCGGCGTCGACCACGATCACCCGGTCGGCTCGGCGGGCCGTGGACAGGCGGTGGGCGACCAGGATCGCGGTGCGGCCTTCGAGCAGGCGCTGGATCGCGGCCTCCACCCGCAGTTCGGAGCGCAGGTCCAGGCTGGAGGTGGCCTCGTCGAGCACCACCACCCGGGGTTCGGCGACGAAGACGCGGGCCAGGGCGATCAGCTGGCGTTCGCCGGACGACACCGACTGGCCGCGTTCGTGCAGGACCGTGTCGAGGCCGTCGGGGGAACGGTCGACCAGGTCCCGCAGGCCGACCGCGTCCACTGCCGCCCGGATCGCCGACTCGGGGGCGTCGGGGCGGGCGAAGGCGATGTTGTCGCGCAGCGTGCCGGCGAACAGGAACGGTTCCTGCGGGACCACGCCGACCTGCCGGTGCAGGCTGTCGAGGGTGACGTCGCGCAGGTCGTGGCCGTCGATGAGGATCGAGCCGGAGTCCGGGTCGTAGAGGCGGGCGACCAGTTTGGCCAGGGTGGACTTGCCGGCGCCGGTCGGGCCGACGCAGGCGATCGTCTCTCCGGGCGCGATCCGCAGGGTGACGTCGCGCAGCACCGGCCTTGCCGGGTCGTACCCGAAAGTCATGTCCTTGATCAGAAGACCACCGTCAGCGGGTGGCAGCGGGATCGCGCCGGGTTTCTCCTGGACCGCGGGGATGGTGCGCAGCAGGCCGCGGAGTTTGCCGAGGGCGGCACGGGCCTGCTGGTAGTTGGTGTAGAGCTGGACGAGCTGCTGCACCGGCTGGAAGAACGCGTTCAGGTAGAGCACGAACGCGGTCAGTTCACCGATCGTGAGGGTGCCGCGCAGCACCATCCGGCCGCCGATCAGCAGCAGCGCGGCCAGGCCGAGCAGTCCGATCACCGACGTGCCGGGGCCGTAGACGGCGTTGATGCGGCCGGTGTTGTCGTTGGCGTCGCGGTAGGCGCCGACCACCTCGCGGTGCGCGATCACGTTGCGGTCGCGCTGGTTGTGGGCGGTGATGACGCGGACGCCGTACAGGCTCTCGGTGAGGTGCGAGAAGAGGCCGGCGATGGCGTCCCGCTGGCGGTTATAGCCGACATCGGCGGCTTTCCGGAACCACAACGACAAGATCACCAGCGGCGGTACGACCATCAGCAGCGTGATCACCGCCAGTGACACGTCGTAGTGCACGAGTACCGCGGTGACCACGACCATCGTCAGCCCGTGGATGAGGAACTGGGCGAACCCCTCGGACAGCAGATGCTGCAGCGCCTCCACGTCCGAGGTCATCCTGGTCATCGTGACGCCGGCCTTCTCCTTCGTGTAGAAGTCGAGGCTCAGCCGCTGCAGGTGGGCGAAGATCCGGACCCGTAGGTCCCGGGTGGCGTAGGCGCTGAGCCGCCCGCTGGCCCGGATCCGGATCCCGGAGGCGAGGGCGGTGAGCACCACCGATGCGAGGAAGGCGACCGCGGCGAAGACCAGCCACGGCACGTTGCCGGCCCCGATGCCGTGGTCGATGCCGATCTGCACCAGGTACGGGCCGGACTGCAGCAGCAGCGCTTCCAGCAGCACCGCGAACGCGGCGGTGACCAGCAGCCCGGGCCGGCCGGACAGCAGCGACCACAGGGTGAGCCGGCCGGAGTCCGGGGTCTGACGAAACGGCACGTCGGGCACGGGGTGCACGGGTTCGCGGGCTTCCAGGGCGGCGACCCCGGCGGCGAGTTCGGGTGGGATGCCGGCGAACGGGGAGCCGCTGTTACGGCGGGCGCCGGTGCCGCCCATGCCCGCGATCGCCCCGGAGCCGGGTCCACCGCCGGGTCCGCCGAATCCGCCTCCGAACATGCTCACGCGGTCACCTCCGATGCCAGGACTCGGGAATAGCGGGGCTCGTCGGCCAGTAGCGAGGCGTGGGTGCCGGAGGCGACCGCGCGACCGTTCTCGATCAGCACGACCCGGTCGGCGAGGCCGATGGTGGCCAGCCGGTGGGCGACCACGATGGTGGTGCGGTCCCGCATCAGGTCGCGTAACGCCTCGTGGATCTCGTGCTCGACCCGGACGTCGACGGCACTGGTGGCGTCGTCGAGGATCAGCACGGGCGGGTTGACCAGGAGCGCGCGGGCGATGGCCACCCGCTGGCGCTGCCCGCCGGAGAGGGTGTAGCCACGTTCACCGACTACGGTGTCGTACCCAGCTGGAAGATCGTGAATGAAACCGTGCGCACCGGCGGCCCGGGCCGCCTCGATCACCTCGTCGCGGGTCGCCGTGGGATGTCCGAAAGCGATGTTGTCGTGCAGCGACACCGAGAAGAGGAACGGCTCGTCGGGCACGATGCCGACCCGGTCCCGCAGCGTGGTGAGCGGGTAGTCGCGGACGTCGACGCCGTCGATCAGCACCCGCCCGCCGCCGGTGTCGTAGAAGCGCGCTGCCAGCCGCGCGACCGTGCTCTTGCCGCTTCCGGTGGCCCCGACCAGCGCGATCGTCTCGCCGGGACGTACATGGAGATCAAGACCATCAAGGGCGAGGGTCCCGTCCGGGTACGCGAAACGCACCCCGTCGAACCGGACCTCTCCCCGAGGCTGCGGTGTGACCGGGGTGGCCGGGTCGACGATCTCCGCCGGGGTGTCCAGGATGTCGTAGATGCGCTGTGCGGACGCGGCCGCCCGCTGACCCATCATGATGATCATGCCGAGCATCCGGAACGGTGGCTGCAGCATCAGCACGTAGGAGTTGAACGCCACGATGGTGCCGACCGTCGCGTCGCCGTCGAGCACCATCAGGCCGCCGACCAGCAGCACCATCGCCAGCCCGAGCCGGGGCAGGTTGTCCATCACCGGCATCCACCGGCTGCGGATCCCGGCGTCGGTGGTGTACGCCCAGCGGACCCGGTCGGCCTGTTCGCTCAACAGATCTACCTGCTGTTTCTCGGCGGCGAACGCCTTCACGATCCGGACGCCCTGGATGTTCTCGTCGACCACGGTGGCGACCCCGGCCAGCCGGGACTGGATCAGCCACGACACCGGGAAGATCGCCTTGCGCATCCGGACGCCCAGGATCGCGATGATCGGCATGGTCAGCATCGCCACCACGGCCAGGGGTGCGTTGATCGACAGCATCAGGGCGAAGGCGATGCCCGCGATCGTGCACTGGACCAGGATCGACGGGCCGAACGCCAGGTACATCTGGACGGCCCGGATGTCGCTGGTGGCCCGGGAGATGAGTTCGCCGGATTGGACCCGGTCGTAGAACGCGTACGACATTCGCATCATGTGGGTGAAGACGATGTTGCGGAGGTCGTACTCCATCTCAAAGGCCGTGCGGAGCAGGTAGAGGCGGGCCAGAAAGTTGATACCTCCCTGAGCTACGGCTAGCCCGCAGATGGACCAGACATAAAACCCCAAATCGTCGTTACGATCCACCAGTGCCCGGTCGATGGCGACTCGGACCAGGTCGGGGATCTGCACCTGAACGACGAGTCCGATGAACGACAACGTCAACGAGACGGCCAGCAGGATCCGATGCGCGCGAACGATCGGCCAGGCGCGCCGCAGCCAGCTCTTCGAGGGGTCCGGATGAATGCCGGCGCGGGGTGCCCGGCGGGGGGCGTCGCTCAAACAAGGCTCCTCGTACGTGGTGGTGTTTAGCCTAGCTAACGATCTAGCGAAGGAGAATGCCTCAAGCGCCCTCTGAGACAGACGATGGAGTTGTCATGTTTCGTCGCCTGGCAGTCCTTGCCGCCGCAGCACTGACCGCCGCGGGCACGGCCGTCGCGGGCACCGCCGTCCCGGCGCAGGCCGCGACCGTCGCCTGCACCGCGACCGCAGGCAGCCCTCGCTGCCAGGTGTGGACCGGAACTGTCGACTGGGTCGCCGACGGTGACACGCTGCGCGTCGACCTGGCCGGCGACGGCACCAAGGACCTGGTGTCGGTGCGGGTCCTGGGCATCCAGGCGATGGAGCAGAAGGTCTACTCCCCGAAACCGGAACGACGCCGGGGCGACTGTCACGCGCTCGCCGCGACCGTGCGCCTGGAACAGCTGGTCAAAGCGGGCGGCGGCCAGGTTCGGATGACGTCGCTGAAGTCCGCCAGCGCCAGCGAGGGCCGGCCGCTGCGCTCGGTGGCCGTCAAGATCGCCGGGAAGTGGACGGACGTCGGCGCGGAACTGGTCCGCGGCGGTCACGCCCTGTGGTTACCGTTTCCCGGGGAATGGGCGATGGACGAGGTCTACCACGCCGCCGCCAAACAGGCCGCCGCCGCGGGTCGCGAACTCTACGACACCGACGCCTGCCGATCCGGCCCGGCGCAGAACAGCGGCCTGACCCTGACCGTCAACCCGGACGCCGAGGGTGTCGACGCGGAGAACCTCAACGGCGAATGGTTCCAGCTGCACAACCCGTCGGCGGCGGCCGTGCCGGTCGGCGGCTGGTGGGTGCGCGACTCCGGGCTTCGGCGTTACACGTTCCCGGCCGGTACCGTCGTCCCGGCTGGCGGTGACGTCTTCGTGCACGTCGGCGCGGGCCGGGACACCGCCACCCACAAATACTGGGGCCTGACCAAGCCGATCTTCTCGAACGTCGATCCGGCCAACCACAGCGTCGGCGACGGCGGCTACCTGTTCGACATCCACGGCGACACGCGGGGCTGGATGATCTACCCCTAGGTTTTACACCGGCCCGGCTTCGCCGCTGCGCCAGTGCCGGCGGCACAGCACCCGATAGGTCACCTCGGCCGCGTCGTTGGTGTCACCGACCGCCACCTGCGCGCCCGAACGGGCCACCCGGCCGTCCTCGATCCGGGCGTTCTGCCGACCCGGGCGCCCGCACCAGCACACCACCTCGACCTGCAGCGACACGATGTTGTCGGCCAGTTCGAGGAGCCGCTGCGCGCCCGGGAACAGGTGCGACTGGAAGTCCGTGGAGATCGCGTAGCAGTCGACGTCCACACACAGTTCGTCGACCGACCAGGCCAGCTGCTCCACCTGCTCCGGCCGCAGGAACTGCGCCTCGTCGACGATCACGAACCCGCCGGACGGCACCTCACCCGCGATCAGCACCGTCAGCTCGGTGCCGTCGTTCACCTCGATCGCGTCGGCCTCCACCCCGAGGCGCGACGACATCACCCCGGCGCCGGCCCGGTCCATGCTGGTCAGCAGAACACCGGGACGGCCCGCTTCGCGGCGGTTGTACGCGTTCTGCAGCGCGAGCGTAGACTTGCCCGCCCCCATGCTGCCGTGGAACAGCGTCAACTCGTGGAAGACCGGAGCGAGGGTCCTGGCTCGGGACACCACGGGTGTGGAAACAGCGACCGGAACCAATGGTGAGCCTTCCTCAGGACTTACGCGGGCCGGTACACGCTACCTGGCTTGTTCATCCGCCGTTCCGGTGGCTGTTGACCTGTCGTCCGTCCGCCGGAACGGATCTCCGTACGCCCGGATCGCCTGGCGGGCGAACGCCTGCTGCTCGGTCGACACGCGCTCCGAACGGCCACGGCCCAGGAAGCTGACCGCCCAGTGCAGCACCGCGGTCACCCGGTTCTTGAATCCGACCAGGTAGAACAGGTGCACCGCCACCCACACCACCCAGGCCGGGAAGCCGGACAGGCGCACCTTCCCGATACTCGCCACCGCCGAGAAGCGGGAGATCGTCGCCAGGCTGCCCTTGTCGAAATAGCGGAACGGCTGACCCGTCTCCTTGCCGGTCAAGCGCCGTTTGATCTGGTCGGCGGCGTGCCGGCCGCTCTGAATGGCGACCTGCGCCACGCCCGGCAGCGGCTTACCGTCCTCGCCGGCCAGGTTCATCATGTCGCCGAGCACGAAGATCTCCGGATGCCCCGGCAGGCTGGTGTCCGGTTCGACCAGGATCCGGCCGGCCCGGTCGGTCTTCGCCCCGGTCGCCGCGGCCAGCTTCCCGCCCAGCGGCGGCGCCGACACCCCGGCCGCCCACACCTTCGTCATCGCCGGGATCCGCTCGCGCTGCCCGTTCGACTCCACCTCGATGCCGGTCGCGTCGACCGCCACCACCTTCGTGTCGGTCCGCACCTCGACACCAAGCTTGCCCAGTTCGATCTCGGCCTTGGCGGACAGGTGGTCACCGAACGTGTTCAGCACCGCCCCGACCGCGTCCACCAGCAGGATCCGCGCTTTCCGGGAGTCGATGTGCTTGTACTGCCCGCGCAGCGTGCGATGGGCCAGCTCGGCGATCTGCCCGGCCATCTCGGTACCGGTCGGTCCCGCGCCGACGACCACGAACGTCATCCAGCGCTCGATCGTCTCCGGGTCGGTGTGCAGGTCGGCGACCTCGAACGCGCCGAAGATCCGGGCCCGCAGCTCCAAGGCGTCGTCGATGCTCTTCATGCCGGGCGCATGATCGGCGAAACCATCATTGCCGAAGTACGACTGGGAGGCGCCCGCCGCGACGATCAGCGTGTCGTACGGCACGGTGTAGTCGATCCCCGGACCCGCCACCGACACGACCTTCGACTCCACGTCGATGTCCTGCACCCAGCCGAGACGGACGTCGACGTTGTCCTGCCGGCGCAGCACCTCACGGATCGGCGGAGCCACCTCGCCCTCGGACAGGATCCCCGTCGCCACCTGGTAGAGCAGCGGCTGGAAGAGGTGGTAGGCGGTTCCGTTGATCAGAGTGATCTCGACGTCTGCCCGGCGCAGTGCCTTGATCGCGAAGAGACCGCCGAAACCGGCCCCGACGACTACCACTCGATGCGTCATCAGTACTCCCTCGTCTGGGTTCACTCTGGTATGCCCAGTGCTGGATCGGAAGTACCCGTACTCAGGTCAATCGGTGTGTGATGTGTCCCAACCAGCGGGCCACCACGGCCAGTTCCCCGTCGGTGAAGCCGTCGGACATCTCCGCGTTCAGCTCCCGCACCACCGACTTCGCGGCCTCGACCGCCGCCCGCCCGGCCGGCGTCAAGGACAGCCGCACCGCCCGGGCGTCCGCCGCGTCCGGGGTCTTGGCCACCAGACCACCCTTCTCCAGCCGGCTGACCAGACCACTCATCCCGGACGGCGACGCGCACATGGCCGCGCTCACGTCACCGACCAGGGCGTTGTCGTGACCCGCCAGGTGGAACAGCACACCCGCCCCGGCCGCGCCGATGCCGCTGTCACCGGAACGCGCGTCGATCCACCGGCGCATGCTCCGCTCGGCGATCATCATCTCGAAGACGAGGCGGCGCTGACTCATAGCTGCTTATGGAACCAGGTCAGCAGATCGGTCCACAGGGTGCCACGCATGGTGCGCCGCATGAATCCGTGATGACCGATGCGTGCCACCCCCGCACCCGCCGGGGTGTAGGTACGCCGCTCGACATCGGCACCGGTCAGGTAGCCGGCGAGTCGGTCGACCTGCGCCGGGGTGCCCCACGGGTCGTCACTCATCCCGATCGCCAGCACCGGCTGGGTCACCGCGGCGGCCCGCCCGGCACCGTCCATCGCCGGATCGTCGAACAGGTAGTTCCGCCGGGCACCCCAGCCGCCCCACTGCCGGATCGCCGCCACCGGAATGTCCTCACCGAGCCCCAGACGGCGGGCCGGGACGTAACCGAACACTCCGGCGAGCACCGGGCCCAGCCCCTGGAGCACCAACCGGACCCGAAGGCGCTCGACCCGGTCCGGAATCGACGCGATCGACGCCACATGCGACGCCACCAGCGCGAACGCCGTCAGCTCCGGCCCGCCATGACCGAGGGTGAGAGCGTGCCCGCCGAGACTGTGCCCGACCGCGAGCTGCGGCAGCCCCGGAAACCGCCCGGCCGCCCATCGGGTCACGGCCGGCACGTCCTGCTCGATCCAGTCCTTCATGCCCAGGTCCCGATGCGCTTTCGGCGACCCGGACCGTCCGGTGCCCCGGTAGTCGTAGGTGACCGCGGCGATCCGATTCTCCGCCAGGAACTCCGCGAACCCGGCGTAGAACCCGGCCGGGGTGGCCGTCGCCGGATGCATCACCAGCACGGCGACCGGCTCCTCGTCCGGTTCGAACAACGTCCCCACGATCCCGCCGACCTCGACCAGACTATTTCGCATGCGACATAAAC
Organism: Actinoplanes derwentensis; assembly: GCF_900104725.1. Classification (NCBI taxonomy): domain Bacteria; kingdom Bacillati; phylum Actinomycetota; class Actinomycetes; order Micromonosporales; family Micromonosporaceae; genus Actinoplanes; species Actinoplanes derwentensis. Next base: position 4,497,069 of record NZ_LT629758.1, on the reverse strand, counting down.
TAGGCGACGCCCGCCATCCGGGCCAGTCCTCGCAGCGTCTTCCCGATCGCCGGGCGGCCACTGCTACGGTCTGCGGCCATGATCCTGCGATGGCGGCGAACGGCCGCCCTGGTCACCGTCACTGTTCTGCTCGCCGCAGGATCGGCCGGGTGCGTGAGCTTCGGCCCGTCCGAGGCGTCCGCGTTCGATGATCCCTGCGCGGTCGAGCCGAGTCTTCCGCCGCAGGGTGTGGAGCCGGAGCGGGTCGCGATCGATCACGACGACTACCTGGCCGAACACGTCGGGCGGGCCGCCGACGGCCGGCAGTTCTTCCTGACCCGGCCGTTCGAGCCGGGCGGCCGGGAGTTCGTGGCGCTGTACCTTTTCACCGCGGACGGTAAGTTCGACGAGGCCCGGATCGACCCGTACGACGCCGGGGTCTTTCGGAGCCGCCTCGCGGAACTCGGGAACGTGAAGTACGGGCGGATCTCCGTCGCGCCGTTCGAGGTGGAGCGTTTCGGCATCACGTTCGGCCTGATCAGCGAAGCGCCGGAGGCAGACGGCGACATCTGGTGGGTGACCGCCGAGCCCGGCGACTACATGGCGTTCTCCACCCCATGGGACTGCGGTCTCTACGACACCTAGGGAAGTGCGAATGGCGAAGTCACCGGCGATCGACTCGATCTCGTGGGGGCGGATGGAGGTCGAGGGTCTTGCCCCGGGCAAGGACTTCAAGTTGTGGCCCGGCGGCGGGCGGCCGTGGGACTGGCGGGAAGCCGGCACCCAGCATGAGCCCGGCATCCTGCCCGGCGACGTCCAGGAACTGCTCGACAACGGGGCCACGACGGTGGTGCTGTCGAGGGGGATGGAACTCCGGCTCGGTGTGGACCCGGCCACCCGGGAACTGCTGCGGGCACACGGTGTCACCGTGCACGAGGCGGAGACCACCGAGGCGGTACGGATCTACAACGAACTGGCGGTCGGCGAGGCGGTCGGCGGGCTGTTCCACTCGACCTGCTGACTTCCGGGGATTGAAACGTTCTTTTCGAACGTGGGGGTGGAGCGGCAGGATGGCGGCATGACGCATGTGTGTTTCACCCTGCAGGTCGACCCGGCCCGTCTCGACGCCTATCGGGAGGTCCATGCCGCCGTCTGGCCGGACATGCTCAAGGCGCTGCACGAGACCGGCTGGCGGGACTACCGGCTCTTTCTGCGTGGCGACGGGCTGCTCGTCGGCACCCTGGTCACCGACGACTTCGCGGCCGTGCAGGAGGCGATGGCCCGGACCGAGGTGAACGGGCGCTGGCAGGCCGCGATGGCCGAGTTCTTCCCCGCTCTGGGGCAGGCCCGGCCGGACGAGGGCATGCTCGTCCTGGATCAGGTCTTCCATCTGGAGGAACAGCTCGAACGACTCTGACACAGCCAACAGACAGGATTCGTACAGGTCAGGGGTGGAGGAGACCACCTACCCTGGAGTCCAGGCACCCGGCAACAGAGGAGACGTGCGGTGGGCTTTGTCAAGCGGTTCGTGCTCGGGATGGTCGCGTCGAGGCTGCAACGGATGTCCCACGGCAAGCACAACCCGGCAGTCGACGGCCTCCTCCGTGAGGTGAACTACCGGATGTACGGGCAGCGCGGTCACGGTCACCACCCGGGCGCCTACGGGCATCCGGGCGCCTACGGCCACCACGGTCACTACCGTCATCACGGCCATTACCGGCACCACGGCCACTATCGCCGTCGCCGCTGGTTCTGAGCATCACCCGGACCAGCGGTGTCAGGGGTGCGGTTCGGGTGCCGATAGGTAGCACGTGGGCATCGAGGTTGAACTGGGCATCGAGCGGGAGCTGCGGCGGGTTCGGGAGCTGCGGGATTACCACCTGCTCGACATGCCGCCGGCCGCCGAGCTGGAGGCGGTCGTCCGGGTGGCCGCCGCGGTCGCCAAGGTGCCGGCCGCCACCCTGAACCTGCTCGACGACCGCAGTCAATACATGTTGACCACCGTCGGCTTCCCCAGCCGGCAGTGTGATCGGGACGATTCGATGTGTGCGGTCCGCCTGGCGCAGGGCGTGTTCGTGCATCTGCCGGACGCCCGTGCCGAGCCGGACTACCGGGACAACCCGTGGGTGACCGGGGTGCTGGGGCGGATCGTCTTCTACGCGTCGGCGCCGCTGATCAGCCCGGCCGGCAACGTGATGGGCACGCTCTGCGTCTTCGACGACAAGCCGGGGCACCTCAGCACGGAGCAGATCGAGCGGCTCACCGACCTGGCCGGGATCGTGGTGGCGTTCTTCGAACGGCGCCGCAACGCCCGGCTGACCGCGCAGCTCAAGGAGACCATTCAGGCCCGGGAGCAGTGGACCCGGACGGTGCTGGACAGCATCGACGAGGCGGTCGTCGCGGTCGACGCGGACGGCCGGGTCAGCATGGTCAACCGGGCGGCCCGGGAGATCCACCCGCCGGACGTCGACATGACCGGCGGCCTGACCGGCGCGGCGGAGCGTTTCCAGCTCTACGAGCCGGACGGCCGGACCCTGGTCGCCGACGACGATCTGCCACTGCGGGTGGCGATGCGCACCGGCGAGCCGGTCCTGGGCCGGGAGCTGGTGTTCCAGAGTTCGGTACGCGGGACCCGGTCGGTGCGGGCGAACGCGGCTCCGCTGAAGTCCGCCGCCGGCGAGGTGACCGGTGCGGTGGTGGCCATTCACGACGTCTCCGCCGAGCACACCCGCCGCCGCATCATCGAGGAGGCGCACGGCCGTCTCGCCACCGCGAACGCCGAACTGCGCCGGTCGAACTCGGACCTGACCGACTTCGCCGGGGCGGTCAGCCACGACCTGGTCGCGCCGCTGGCCGCGGTCGGCGGCTACCTGGAGCTGCTGAGTGATCTGGAACCGCAGGAGGGCGGGCGCGGCGACGAATGGGTGCGGGCCGCGGCCCAGGCGGTCGTGCGGATGCGGGACCTGATCGACGCCCTGCTCGGTTACGCGGCCGCCGGGAGCGCGCCGGTACGTACCAGGCCGGTTCCGCTCGGTGATCTTCTTGATCAGGTCCTGCAGGACCTGGCCGGGGACATCGTGGAGGCCGGAGCCCGGGTCGCGGTGCCGGCCGTGCTGCCGACGCTGACCGGCGATCCGGTGCTGATCCGGCAGTTGCTGCAGAATCTGATCGGCAACGCGGTCAAATACCGGGATCCGTCGCGGTCGTGCCAGATCGACATCAGCGCCGGGCCGGACTCGGTGCTGATCGCCGACAACGGGATCGGTATCCCGCCGGGGCGGCGCGAGGAGGTCTTCGACATGTTCACCCGGGTCGACGGTCTCCCGGTACCGGGGCACGGCATCGGGTTGTCCAGCTGCCTGCGGATCGCCGAACGGCACGGTGGGACGATCACGATCGGCGAGACCCCGGGCGGTGGTACGACGGTGGTGGTCACGCTGCCCGGGAAACCGTCAGATCATGGGTAGCGCTGCCGAACTTCTGAAGGTGGATCTGGCGGAGCGTGTGTCGGAGCGGGAGCGACTGCGCCTCACCGCGCTGCATGAGTACCGGCTCCTCGACTCCCCGGCCGGGGACGAGCTGGAGGCGGTGGTCCGGGTCGCCGCCACCGTGGCCGGGGTGCCGCACTCGACGCTGAACCTGATCGACGAGAACCGGCAGTGCCAGCTCACCACGGTCGGTTTCGAGGGCGGCGACTCGGCCCGGTCCGACTCGATGTGTGCGGTGCGGTTCGAGAGCGGGCAGTTCACGTACCTCAAGGATGCCAGCACCGATCCGAGGTTCCGGACCAACCCGTGGGTGACCGGGGTGCTGGCCGATGTCCGCTTCTACGCGTCGTTTCCGCTGGTCACGCCGGAAGGGCACGCGCTCGGTTCGCTCTGTGTCTTCGATTCTGTACCGGCTGAGCTGGACGAGGAGCAGATCGCCCGGCTGCAGGATCTGGCCCGGATCATCCTGGCGCTGTTCGAGCGGCGCCGGCAGGCCCGGATCAACGCCGAGTTGGCGGCGCTGGCCGAGGAACGGCAGCGCTGGACCGACACGCTGCTGGAGACCATCGACGTGGCGGTGGTGGCCGCCGACCAGTCCGGCCGGCTGACCCTGTTCAACCGGGCCGCGCGGGAGTGGCACGGGGTGGACGCCGACCCGGACATCGACCCGAACGACCTGTCCGGGCGGTATCAGCTCTTCGAGACCGACGGTTGCACACCGCTGGAACCGGCCCGGATCCCGCTGTTGCGGGCGCTGCACGACGGCAGCGTCAAGGACGCCGAGATCATCATCAAGCGGCCGGGCCGGGAGCCGATACAGGTCAGCAGCAGTGGCCGGGCCCTGATCGGGCCGGGCGGGAAGCCGCAGGGCGCGGTCGTGGCGATGCACGACGTGACGAGTGCCCGCGCCCAGCAGCGGGTGATCGAGGCGGCCCGGCGGGAACTGGCCGCCGCCAACACCGACCTGCGCCGCTCGAACACCGACCTGAACAACTTCGCCGGGGCGGTCAGTCACGATCTGGTCGCCCCGCTCACCGCGGTCGGCGGCTACCTGGAACTGATCGGTGACGAGGTGCAGGGCCGGCCCGCGCAGTGGGTGGAGGCGGCCGGGCGTGCGGTCACCCGGATGCGGGATCTGATCGGGTCGCTGCTCGACTACGCCCAGGCCGGGAGTGCCCCGGTGCACCGGGTGGCGACCGATCTGGCCGACATCTTCGAGCAGGTGCGCACCGATCTGCGCCCGGCCGCGCAGGCCGCCGGGGCGAGTGTCGAGACGTCCGGTGGGCTGCCGACCCTCGCCGGTGACCCGGTACTGATCCGGCAGCTGCTGCAGAACCTGGTCGGGAACGCGATCAAGTACCGGGACCCGGAACGGCCCTGCCGGGTGGTCGTCACCGCGGTCGCCGGTGCGGCCGGCGGCTGGACCGTCCGGGTCGCCGACAACGGCCTCGGTATCCCTCCCGAGCAGCGGCAGCGCGTCTTCGAGATGTTCACCCGGCTCGGCAACGGCAGCGCCGGCGGGCACGGCATCGGCCTGTCGACCTGCTGGCGGATCGTGGAACGGCACGGTGGCGCCATCGAGATGGAGGAGACCCCGGGCGGCGGTACGACAGTCGCCTTCACGTTGCCCGGTCAGAACAGCGGTGACCGGCCTTTATAGCCGACCGCCAGCCGTACGCCCGCGGTCAAGGTCTTGCCGGTGCCCCGGTAGAGCATCAGGTTCCCGGTGGCCGTCTGCACCGCTGCCAGGTCGGTGAAGCCGTCCCGGTCGAAGTCGCCGACCCCGAGCAGGTCACGCAGGCCCTTGGCCGTCCCGATCTGCGCGCCCGGGTGGAGGCCGCCGGACTTACCGCGGTAGAGGTACAGGGCGCCGGTGCTGTTCAGTCTCCCGACGAGATCCTGGAAGCCGTCGCGGTCGAAGTCGCCGACGCCGGTGAACTCGCTGCGGGTGTTCCAGTCGCCGTACGCGATCGCCTTGCGCTTGCCGAACGTGGCGCCCTTGCGCCCCGGGTAGAGATAGACGTTGCCGTTGCTGGTCTGGGCGGCCAGCAGGTCCGGGTAGCCGTCCTTGTTGAAGTCGCCGATCGCGGTCAGTTCCCGCATGTGCTTGAAGTTCTTGTAGAGCTGTTTGCGCTTGCCGAACTTCCCACTGCTCAGGCCGGGGTAGAAGTACACCGCGCCGGCCTTGGTGCGGGCGATCATGTCGGCGTACCCGTCCCGGTTCAGGTCCATCCGCAGCAGCGCGTTCGCCGCGGCGTAGACGCCGACCTTGAGCCGGGCGCCCTCGGTGACGACGGTGCCGTTGCCGGGGTACGCGTACAGGTTGCCGGTCGACGAGGTCCGGGCCAGCACGTCGGACCAGCCGTTGCGGTTCCAGTCGGAGAGTTTCGCGGCGGGCAGCCGGGCGACGTCGAGATAGTCGTTGTCGATGTTGATGGTGACGCCGCCCCACGTCTCCTTGTGGTCGCCGCGGTACTGCTTCATCCGCCGTTTCGGCTGCCAGTAGGTGGCCGGGATGACCGTGTCGGAGACGGTCACCACCTGGTCCCAGCGGGCGAAGTCGACGTAGTCGGGACGGACGTACCCCGGCTGGTTGTAGACCGCGACCTGGTCCTTGATACCGGACGAGGTGCTGCTGTAGTACCCGGAGAAGTAACCGGCGTCGTGCAGCCGGGCGGTCCACGCGCTCATGAAGTTCAGCACCCCGGTACGACAGGCGGCGTCGTCGGTCCGGTACGCCTCCATGTCGTAGATGAGCACGCTCTCCTTCGACAGCCCCAGCGCGGTGGCCTGGGTGATCGCGTCGTCGGCGGTGGCCCGGCCCTGCGCGGCCGCCCTGGTGTTGTCGATCCGAGTCTTCTTGCTGGTCAGCGTGGTGCAGCTGGCCTGCGGCCCGACGTAGAGCGGGATCAGCCGCCAGCCGCGGGTGACCTGCTCGCGCACCCAGGACGCGGTGAGGTTCTTCTGGGTGCAGCCACGGTTCACGCCGCCGAAGTAGATGCCGGACGCCCGGTACGGTGACGACTTGAGCCACGCCGCCATGCTGTCGCTGGACGGGGCGGTGCAGGCGTCGAACCCGTACCCGGTGAAGTTGCCCGGTTGCGGGGCGAGGGTGGTGGCGGCGGTGGCGTTGCCGTTGATCAGGGCGAGCGGGACGACCGCGAGCATGACGGCGACCGCGGCGAGCTTTCGGAGCATGGGTCCCGCTTCGTCGGATTCCAGGGCCTACCGAGGAAACCAGATGATCTCCCGATCGACCACGGCCGTTCGGCCATTCGACAACACCCGAACAGCCACCGATGGTCTGGCCGGCATGTGCTCGCGGGGTCGATCGCGCGGCTGGTTCCCCATCTCGACCGGGGCGGGGTACGGGCCGGGCGGACTCACTCCCGACAGTTCACCTGATGGACACCGATCGTTATGCCGGAGCGCTCCCGCACCGCACCTATGGTGGGCGGACAGCTGAACGCTCGGTAACGAGAGGCAGTCCGATGCGTAGCGCGGTACTCGATGTCAACACCAGTCCCGACGGCAGCGTGGTCATCCAGCCACACGGTTCGGTCGGTCCCGACGAGGCCGTGGAACTCCGGCAACTCCTGGTACACACGGTCCGCCGTGTCCGCCCGCTCCGCCTGATCGTCGACCTGGCCGACGTCCGCGACCTGGACCCGATCAACCTGGGTTCGGTGGTCGCCGCCTGCTACCTCGGTGACGACAATCAGGTGGCCGTCTTCGTCCACAATCCGAACCGCACCGTGGCCGCCCAGTTGCATGCCGCCGGAGTTCCGTCGCAGCGGGTGCGATTGTCCTGAGCCGTCATCAGTTTCGGACAGCGGCCATCGCCAGTTGGCCCGTTGTTAACCTGCGGAGACGTAGCATCCGGCCATGACAGCCGTTCTGTTCACCCGCGCCGACCTGGCCCGGAGCGTCGCCGAGGAATTGATCGGCGACAGCGGTAACCGCTGGAAGCACACCGCCGGAGTGGCCGCCCGGGCCGCCGAACTGGCCGCCCGGCTGGGCCTGGACCCGGACATCCTGGTGACAGCGGCCTGGCTGCACGACGTCGGTTACGCCGAGACGATCGCGCTGACCGGTTTCCACCCGCTCGACGGCGCCGTGCACCTGAGCGCCGAAGGCTGGCCGGCCCGCATCACCGGCCTGGTCGCCTACCACTCCGGCGCCCGTTTCGTCGGCGCCGCCCGCGGCCTGGCCGCCGAACTGTCGGCGTTCCCCGACGAGCGCAGCCTGATGGCTGACGCCCTCACCTACGCCGACCAGACGACCGGCCCGAGCGGCCTGCGGGTGGACACCGAAGCGCGCTACACCGAGATGCTGCTGCGCCAGGGCCCGTGCTCCTGGAACGCCCGCGTCGACCCGGAACGCCGCCCTCACCTGCGTTCCATCACCGCCCGCGTGGAGCACTCGCTAGCGGCCTGGACCGGCCACTCGCTGGCCGCCTGACCCTTCCGGCCTTTTCGCCTGCCGGGCGACGATGCGCTAACCGGCGAGGCTGAGCAGGAAACTGGTCAGGGCCTCGCGGTACGGGGGCAGCGTGCGGAGGTCGACGTACTCCTCCGGGCCGTGCTGGCCGTCGCCGCCGGGGCCGAAGATGACCGCGTTCACGCCTGCCGCGGAGTAGAAACGGCCGTCGGCGGCGCCGTGTTTGCGCAGCAGGGCGCCGGTGTAGCCGGCGTCCTGTGCGGCGGTCTGCAGCAGGCGGACCTCGGCGCATCCCGGGTCGGCCCAGTGCGGGGCGCCCAGCGCGTCGAGCCGGACCCGCACCCCGAGGCCGGTCACCGAGCGCAGGTGGTCGGCGATCTGCTGGTGGGTGCGGCCGGCGAAGTCGCGGTCGGACGGCGGGAAGCGGATGTCGAGCAGGGCCCCGGCCGCGTGCGGCACCACGTTGGCGGTGGTGTTCGGGGTGTCGACGCGGGCCACGTTCACCGTGGTCACCCACTGTTCGGACGCCGGTACCGGATAGCGGTCGACCAGGCGCTGCACCGCTGACATCACGGTGAGCAGGGCGTTGGAACCCAGCCACGGGTAGGCGGCGTGCGCGGTCCGGCCGGTGGCGGTCAGGCGGACCCGGGCGATGCCCTTCGACTCGGCCACGATCCGCAGGTCGCTCTGCTCGCCGATGATCACGAAGTCGCCGCGGACACCCTGCGCGACCTGGTGGCCGGTGCCGTCGAAGCCGCCGACCTCCTCGTCGGTCACCAATTGCAGGGCGATCGGGTAGGGGAGCAGCGGCGCGACGTCACGGAAGACCGTCGCCATCGCCACGGCGGCGGCCTTCATGTCGTGGGCTCCCCGGCCGTACAGGCGATGGCCGTTGATCTCGGGTTTGAACTGGGCCGGCGATCCGGGGACCACGTCGAGGTGGGCGTTGAGGATGACCCTGGGGTGGCCGGGGGTGCTGACGAGGGCGCTGGGCTTGCCGCCGGAGGTGAAGCGGCGCACCTCGAAACCCGGGCCGACCAGGGCGAGCACCAGATCGAGGGCTCGCCGCAGGTCGTCCGGGCGGTCGGCGGTGGAGGGGATCGCCAGCAGCTCGATCAGGTCGTCCATACCGACGGAATCTAGTCGGGCTTCTTCTCGCCGGCTTCGACGGCCACACCGAGGCGGTTGCCGGCGGGTGGCAGGGGGCAGGTCGCGAACTCGGTGTACGCGCACGGCAGGTTCACCGCCCGGTTGAAGTCGATCGTGACCGTGCCGTCGGCGGCGGGCGCGTCGATCAGCAGCGAGCGGTTCGCGGCGTATGTCGTCAGGCCGGACGTCTCGTCGGTGAACAGCACGGACAGTGTGCCGGGGAGGTAGCCGTTGAACACGGTCAGCGACCGGGGTGAGCCGCCGAGGTCGAACTCGATCCGGCCGGGCGCCTCGTAGACGTGCTCGATGCCCTCGGCGACCGAACCGACGGTGGTCGACTGCGGCGCGTCGAACGCCACGTAACGACCGGTGACCTGCCACTTCTCGTCGGCGGGGAAGGCCGGAGTGCCGGGGTAGGCGGCCAGCACCGGGCTGGACGGGTGCCGGGGGCGGACCACGTCGAACCCGCCGCGCTTGGCAATTTCGATCTTGGCATCACCGAAGGTGACCGTGACGTCGGCACGCTCGGCGATCGGCGCGAAGGTGTGTGTGCCGGTGATGACCTGATCGGAAAGGGTCAGCGACTCACCCTCGGCGAGGGCCACGGTGACCCCGTCCGGCCCGGTGCTCCAATCGCCGGGAGCGTCGTCGAAGCGCTGCGGGGTGTCCGTCAGCCAGTGCAGGCCGGTGATGGCGAGGAAGCCGTGCGGGTCGGCGCGCCGTTTCTCGTGGGCGGCGTGCCACTGGTCCCACTGCTCCTGGAACGAGATCGTCATACCGTGACCTTAATCCCTACTCGCTGAATGTGATATGGACCCGGTGCGTGAGATCTGATAACTTCGGCGACAGGTCATGAGTGCCAGCAGATAGCCCCGGCTTGCTGGCCGGCAACCCTTGCGTTCGCGATGGGGTGCCCCGGGTGAAGACCGGGCTGATGTCGCCCGACATCGGCAAAACGGCGAACCCGTGGAGGCGCGGTCATGCCATCTTTCTCTCTCGAAGTCATCGGCGACGACAGCGACTTCGTTCACCTCGACTACGCGGCGTCGGCCCCCTGTGTGCGGGCCGCCGCTGACGCGGTGCAGGACCTTCTTCCCCGGTACGGCAGCGTGCACCGTGGCACCGGCGTGCGCTCCCAGGCATCCACCCTCGCCTACGAGCTGGCCCGCGACGTGGTGGCCGAGTTCGTCGGCGCCCGCCCCGGCGACACCGTGATCTTCACCCGCAACACCACCGACGCCCTCAACCTGCTGGCCCGCGCCCTGCCGGCGGGCACCACCACCGTGCAGTTCGACGGCGAGCACCACGCCAACCTGCTGCCCTGGCCGAACCCGCTGCGCCTGCCCACCCCGGCGTCGGCGGACGAGGCGGTGCACGCCCTCAAGCAGGCCCTGGACGGGCTGACCGGCCCGGCCGTGCTGACGGTGACCGGGGCGAGCAACGTCACCGGCGAGGTGTGGCCGGTGCGTGAGCTGGCCGACGTGGCGCACTCGTACGGAGTCCGGGTGGTCGTGGACGCCGCCCAGCTCGCCCCGCACCGGCCGGTCGACCTGGAGGACCTGGGCGCCGACTGGATCGCCTTCTCCGGCCACAAGCTGTACGCGCCGTTCGGTGCCGGGGTGCTCGCCGGGCGCTCCGATTGGCTGGACGCCGCCGGCCCGTACCTGGCCGGCGGCGGCGCGAGTGCCGCCGTCGGGGACGACCTCGACGACCTGGTGTGGGCCACCGGCGCGGCCCGGCACGAGGGCGGCACCCCGAACCTGCTCGGCGCCGTCGCCATCGCCGCGGTCTGCGAGGCGCTGACCGCCACCGACCGGTTCGCCCTGCACCAGCAGGAACAGCACCTGCTCGCCCGGCTGCGCGACGGCCTGGCCGGCATCCCGGAGGCGGTCGAGGTGAGCGTCTTCGGCCCGGACCACCCGCGGGTCGGCATCGTCTCGCTCGCCCTGCCCGGCCATGACCCGGCGGCCGTCGCCCAGCTGCTGGGCCGGGACCACGGCATCGGGGTGCGGGCCGGGCAGTTCTGCGCGCACCCGCTGGTCCGCCGCCTCACCGGCAGTGAGCAGACCGGTTCCTGTAGCGACGGCGGCACCGGTCTGCTGCGGATCAGTTTCGGTCTGGGCAGCGACATCGATGACGTTGATCGCCTGCTGGCCGCTCTGGCAGCGGTACTTCGCTCCTGACCTACAACCCGAAGACGCTTCCGTAGCCATCCCCGGTGGCCGATGATTCGTTCGTGGCGACATGGATGACGCGGCTCCGTGACCGGTTTCCGACCGGTGGCGGGCTCAACGACGAGGACTGGGCGGGCCGGCACGGGCTGCTGACGGTGCTGCTCGCCGTCTTCATGGTGTTCCTGACCCTGTTCGGCCTGTGGCAGGGTGACGACAGCGTGAAAGAGCTGCTCATCACCGATGCGCTGGTCCTGCCGTCGCTGGTCGCGGCCCGGCTGATGCGGGGCCGCCGGCCGCGGTCGCTCGCGGTGGCGCTCGGCTTCGCGGTCTCCTGTGCGGGCTTCGTCGCGCTCTGCGACGGGCTCACCGAGGCCCACTTCACCTTCTTCATCGCAGTGGCGGCGCTCGCGCTGTACCGCGACTGGGTCCCGTTCGGCGGTTTCCTGGTCGCCACCGTGGTGCACCACGCCGGGTTCGGCACGCTGCAGAGCGACCACACCTTCGGGCACGGCCCGGCCCAGGCTCATCCGCTGATCTGGGCGCTGGTGCATGGCAGTGCGGTCCTCGCCTCGGCCGCCTTCCAGCTGGTCGCCTGGCGTTTCAACGAGATCGAGGAGAAACGGGCGCGGGAGGACCTGAACGAGAGCCAGGCCCAGCTCGGCGTCGCCTTCGACGAGACGCCGGTGCCGATGGCGATGTTCACGCCGGCCGGTCTTCTGGTGCGCACCAACAGCGCCTACCGGGAGTGGCTGCGCCTGCCGGACGAACTGCCGGACGGCTTCACCATCCACGACCTGCCGCTGAGCACGGTCGACGAGGACCAGGTGGGCATGCTGCAGCTGCTCATCGAGGCCCGCGAGCCGGTCACCGCGACCCGGCAGTTCCGCCGGCTCGACGACGGTTCGCTGATCTGGGTGCAGGCTCACGGCACCGGCATCTACGGCCCGGACGGCGACCTGCGCCTGATCTTCGTGCACTGCATCGACGTGACCGCGGTCCGCGACCACGAGGCCGAGCTGAGCTACCAGGTGCGGCACGACTCGCTCACCGGGTTGCTCTCCCGCAAGGCCTTCGAACACGACTTGACCGAACTGCTGGCCGACGGCGCCGAGCCGGTCAGCGTCATCTACCTGGACATCGACCGCTTCAAGACGATCAACGACGGCAACGGGCACACCACCGGCGACGACGTGCTGCGCGCGCTCGCCGGCCGGCTCTCCCAGGTGGTGCCGGACGGGGCTCTGGTGGCGCGGCTCGGCGGCGACGAGTTCATCGTGGCCGTGCAGGGCCCGGCCGGCAGTGGTCTGCGGGTCGGCAACGGCATCCTCGCCGCGCTGGCCGAACCGCTGACCGTCGGCGGCAACGAGAAGGCCGAGCTGCCCGTCTCGGTCAGCGTCGGCGTCACCACGGCCTCCGGCTCGGTCCCGGCCGACGACGTGGTGCTGGCCGCCGACACCGCGATGTACGCGGCCAAGCGGGCCGGCGGCAACCGGGTCCAGGTCTACACCGACGAGCTGCGGGTACCCGTACAACAGAAGATCGCTGCCGAGGCCCGGGTCCGCCGTGCCCTGGCCGGTGACCCGCGGCTGACGCTCCCGCTCTGGTTCCAGCCGGTGGTCTCCACCGAGACCGGGCGGATCGTCGGCGCCGAGGCCTTGGTCCGGATGCGCACCCCGGACGGCGAGATCCTCAGTCCCTTCCACTTCATCGAAGCCGCCGAGGAGACCGGCCTGATCGTGCCGCTCGGCGAACACGTGCTGCGGACCGCCGTCGAGCATCTGCTGCAGTGGTCGGACCGGCTGGGTTACATCTCGGTCAACGTCAGCCCCCGGCAGCTCGCCGAACCGGACTTCGTGCCGATGGTCGAGAGTGTGCTGGCCGCCCTGCCCGGTTTCGACCGGTCCCGTCTGGTCCTGGAGATCACCGAGACCGCGTTGTTCACCTCGGCGGTCGACGTCAGCGAGCGCCTCAACGCCCTCAAACGGCTCGGTGTCCGGATCGCCCTGGACGACTTCGGCACCGGGTACAGCTCGCTGACCTGGCTCAAGTCGCTGCCCGCCGACATCGTCAAACTGGATCGCTCGTTCGTGGCCGGCCTGGCCGAGGACGCCCGCAAGGCCTCGATCATCGAGGCGGTGCTGTGGCTGGCCCGTTCGCTGGGCATGTCCACGATCGCCGAGGGCGTCGAGGAACAGGCCGACTGGGAGGCGCTGCGGACCGCCGGGTGCCCGGCCGTGCAGGGGTACTTCTTCAGTAAGCCGCTGCCCTCGCCGGAGTTCGAGGCGATGCTCCTGAAGTCCATCGAACGGGGCACCTTCGAGGGAGTTCATCTGGACGAAACCATGGGGACCGCTGTCGCCGGTTAGAGTCCGGCCATCCTTGACAACGTTGATCCATTCATCGGAACCGCGGCCACCGACCTGCCTCGCGCACACGGTCTCGCCGCTACATGGTGGTGGCCGAAACCGCAGGTGGGTAACACCCACCCGGGGGCCACCTCGCCGCTGGGCATGGTCTCCGCCTGCGCCTACTCGGGGGCGTATCCGACCGGTTACGGACGGTACGCCAAGAACACCGAGGGCGTGCCGGAGCAGATGTTCGACCGGCTACAGGCGTCCGGGTTCACGCACTTCCAGCAGTCCGGCACCGGCGCGATCCGCAAGTACTACAACTACGTGCGGGTCACCCCGATGGTCCAGCCCCTCGACGACCTCGGTCAGTCGTGGCCGCTGGAGGACGAGCGGGCCGAAGCCGGCTACTACGCGGCCAACCTGGACACCGGCGTACGCTGCGAGATCACCGTGGGGGAGAAGGTCGCGGTCCACCGTTACACCTTCCCCGACCACCACAGCGCCCGGGTCGTCGTCGACCTGTCCTGCGGCGGCCTCGGCATCGACCTGGGCCGGACCATCCCGCTGCGCGCCCAGGCCGAGAGCATGGGCCACGGCCGCGCTCAGGGCACCGTGGTGATGGAGGGCATCCCGCTCTCGGTCTTCATCGAGGTGGAGAGCCCCGGCTGGCGGCAGATGCTGTGGTACGACCGGCGGCTCATCCCCGGCGGCACCCGGCTCGACTTCGACAGCATCCGGCACACCACGCTGCGCCCGTTCGGCATGCTGTTCATGGGCCCCACCCGGGCCGGGCAGACCATCGAGGTCCGGATGGGCTTCTCGCTGCGCGGCTGCGACCAGGCGCGGGCCAACCTGGAACGCGAATGCGGCACGGGCCAGGACGCCTTCGAGACGGTGAAGGCGGCCACCCGGGAACGCTGGCGCGACCACCTCGGCCGGATCCAGGTCGACGGCGGCACCCCGGCCCGGCGCACCGTGATGGGCACCGCGCTGTACCACTCGCTGATCAAGCCGTGCATCGCCGACGACGAGAGCCCGAACTGGCCCGACCCCGGCCCGTACGCCTTCGACGTCTGCACCATGTGGGACATCTACAAGACCCAGATGCCGTTGCTGTCGGCGATCGCCCCGGACCGCTACACCGACATGCTGGAGTCCCTGATCCGGGTCTGCGAGGAGGAGGGCAACTTCCCGATCGGCTACCGGATGGCCCGCGGTGCCGACCGGTTCTTCCGGCAGGCCAGCGCCCTCGCGCACACCGCCCTGGCGGACGCGCACGCGCTGAAACGGCCCGGCATCGACTGGACCTGGGCGCTCGTGCACATGGTCGACGACCTGCGGCGGCTCTACGGCGAGGACTTCTGGGAACACGGCGTGGTGCACCCGATCACGCACACCCTGGACCTGGCGTACGCCCACCACTGCACCGCCCAGGTGGCGCGCGCGCTCAACGACCACCGGCTCGCCGCCGACCTGGAACGCCGCAGCAAGGGCTGGATCAACGCCTTCGACCCGTCCACCGGCCTGCTCAAGGACTCCGAGTTCTACGAGGGCGGCAAGTGGAACTACTCGTTCCGGCTGATCCACGACATGGCCGGGCGGATCGAACTGGCCGGTGGGGACCGGGCGTTCGCGCGGATGCTGGACCGGTTCTTCGGGTACGGCTGCGAACCGGTCAAACAGCCCGGCCGAACCCCCGACCCGGCCGAGATGGCCGCCGGTTACGCCCTGAACCGGTTCGAGGGGCTCAACAACGAACCCGACATGGAAGTGCCCTGGGCCTACCACTACGCGGGGCGCCCCGACCGTACCGCCGAGGTGTTGAACTCGGCTTTGACCTGGCAGTTCGGCACCGGCCCGGGTGGCCTGCCGGGCAACGACGACTCCGGGGGCCTGAGCGCCTGGTACGTCTGGGCGTCGCTGGGCCTGTTCCCGGTTGCCGGGCAGAACATGTTCCTGGTCAACACGCCGGCGTTCGAGCGGGCCGCGATCAAGGTCGAGGGCGGCGAGTTCGTCATCGAGACCACCGGGCACCGGGAGACGCCGATCGGTGTCGAGGGGATCGACCGCGATCCGGCACCCCAGTACGTTCAGTCCGCGACCCTCAACGGGAGGCCCCTGCACGCCACCCACCTGACTGCAGCCGACGTCCATAACGGCGGGCGGCTGCATCTGCGGCTCGGGCCCGAACCCTCCACCTGGGGGCACGGGAATCGGCCGCCATCCCTCTCCGATCCCCACCCTAAGGAACAAAGATGAGCCGACCGACCCGCCGACTCGTCATCGCGGTCCGTGCCGACCCGGTCATCTGCGGCCATTCCGGCGAGGCCCGCAACCTCGCCGAGGTGGCTCTCACCAGGGGCTTCGACGACGTCAGGTTGCTCACCTGGCCCGTACCGGCTCTGCAGGCCGCCGGCCTGCCCCTCAAACCACTGGACCGGCTCCTGCCGTACAGTCCCGGCATCACCGTCGAACGCCCTGAGGCGGTCGGCGACTACCGGGTGCCGGACGGCCGCCACCTGGCCGGGCTCACCGGCCGCCTGGTGGAGCTGCTCTCCGAGCCGGTACCCACGGTCTGCCTCTCGATGTACCTGGTCCCCCACACCCAGGTGATCAACGACGCGGTGACCGCGGTCCGGGCCGCCGGGCTCGACCCCGACGTGCGCACCATCGCCAAGGCGGTCGGTTCGGACGTCACCAACGTCATCAAGTCCTGCCTGCGCGAAGGCCGGTTCGGGGCGGCCCTGGTGCTGTTCACCACCTTCCTGGCCAGCGACGAGGTGGTGGCGGTCTCGGAGTACACCCGGGACGAGATCATCGCCTCGGCACTCGAAGTGGACGCCCACTGCGGCACCACGTTCGCGGACCAGTGCCGGGAACGTGTCACGGTCAGTTACCCGCCGATCGACGCGTCGGCCTTCCTCGACCTGGATCCGGCTCTGGTGGACGCGGCATTGACGCGCCGCGGGTTGGAGAAGGACAAGTACATCCTGTTCCTCTCCCGGGTGGCCCGGGCCAAGGGGATCTACGACCTGGTGATCGCGTACGGCCAGATGCGCTGCCGGGACGACGTGAAACTGGTCGTCGCCGGGACCGGGCCGGCCCTGGAACACGTGCGGGCGATGGCCAAGGAGGACGACCGGATCGTCTTCCTCGACGACGTGGACGACGACGAGAAGTCGCTGCTGATGGCCGGGTGTGCCGCGTACGCGCTGCCCACCAAACCGGAGCCGGACTTCGTCGAGACGTTCGGCATCGCGCTGGCCGAGAAGGCCCTGGCCGGTGGTGGCCCGATCATCACCACCACCACCGGGGGCGTCCTCGAGGCGGTCGGTGACGCCGCGGTCATCGTCGAAGCCGGCGACATCCACGCCCTGGCCGAGGCGGTCGACCGGGTGGTCCTCGACATGACCGCCGAAGAACGCCGGGACCTGGAGGTCCGGGCCCGGCAGCACGCCATGCAGTTCGACCGGGGCGCGGTCTTCGACGACCTCTTCCCGATCAAGAACGACTGATTCGGTACGGGCGGACGGTTCCGGCCGTCCGCCCGTTGGGTATGAACCGTTTTGTGATCAGGTGGATCCGGAACTACCTCAACCAGCGTGTCGACCCGGCACCCAACCCGCTGCGGCTGACCCTGCGGGCTGTCGACGAGGAGTTGGCTGGTCTGCGTGGCCGGGACTCGTCCGTCCGGGACCGTGCCGACCGGCTGCTCGACGTGCGGTCGGTGCTCGCCCTCTACGAGACCACCGATCAGACGTGGCCGTCGGCGACCAGGCGGTCCAGTTTCGCGTACCCCTCGTTGACGCCGACCTCCATGCCGCTCTGAAGCCAGGCGTCCCGGCCCTCGAAGCTGTCCACCAGCGACTGCACGTGCAGCCGGGTGCGGCCGTCGCCGAGATCCTCCACCCGCAGTGTCTCCAGGGACACCCCCTCGGGCTGGCCCTCCCAGGTGAACGTCTGCACGATCCGGTCCGGCGCCACCTCGTGGAACGAGCCGTGGAAGGCGAACTCGTCACCGTCCCTCGACGAGACGTAGCGCCACCTGCCGCCGGTGCGGGCGTCCCAGTAGTCGACCTTGCTGCTGATCGAGTCCGGGCCGACCCAGCGCACGAACAGCTCCGGGTCGGTGTGCGCGCGCAGCACCTGCGCCGGAGTGGCGGTGAAGTCTCTGGTCATCCGGATGAGCGGTAGGTTCGGGTCGGCTTCGATGCTGGTCATGGCTCTTCCTCCCATTGCGCGGCTGTCTTTCTGCTTTTCTGGAGCGTGTCGTTCTTCTGGAGGGTGTCGCTTTTCCGGAGTGCATCGCTTTTCAGGAGTGCGTCCAGCCTGGCGTAACGCTCCTCGGCCCGGCGGCGGTAGCGCTCGATCCAGGTCTGCATCTGGTCGAACACCTCCGTCTCCAGGTGGACCGCTCGGGGTTGCGGGCCGGGCGGGCGGGTCACCAGACCCGCCGACTCCAGCACTCGTAGGTGCTTGTAGATCGCCTGGAGCGACATCCGGTACGGCTCGGCGAGCTGGTTGACCGTCGCGTCGCCGCCGGACAACCGGGTCACCATGTCGAGTCGTGTCGGGTCGGCCAGCGCGGCGAAGACCTGCGACATCGTGTCCGCGGACATCGGCCCTCGTTTCAACTTATCGGTTGAACTCAACGTAGACCCGGCTTCGGGAGATTGTCAACCTGAAGGTTTAAAGACTCACGGAAACGTGCCGTAAACAGATGGTTACCGAAGGGTGTACCTCGGGGCCACGAACATCTCTAGGCTGAACGGCACCCGCCTCGTACCGCCGCCGGAGGGATCTTGCCGTGCACGACGAGATGCTCAGCCACTTCGACGACTGCATCGCCCGGATGCTGCTGCTCCGCGACCGTCTCTCCGCCGCCCGCCGGGTCGAGCCCGGCGAACGCCACGAAACCGTGCTGGCCGCCATCGCCGTCGCCGAGCGGTTCGCCCACCAGGCAGATCAAACCCTGACAAAACCTTTCCCGCCGGTACGGGAACCCTCGCGCGCCCTGACCACAGCCAACACGGCGGCTCTCAGTTCCTGACCCCGACATCCGAAGTCGGCACGCTGGGTGTGGTGCGCTCCGCGGCCTGAAACGGTCTTGGTGGGAGAGTGGGTCTCAGGACTGGGCGGTGGCTCGGTCCAGGACGTCGTCGGCGGGGCAGCGGTTGCGGTAGACGTACCGCTCGGTGAACTCGGCGACCGCGTCGCGCAACTCGCGAGAGACGCCCTGGCGGTTCAACGCCGCGTAGGCCGTCAGGAAACAGTCGCGCGCGGCTGCCGCCAGCACCGGGTCGGTGAGCGCGTCCCGAGCCGCCCGCTCCCACAACGCGGGTTCGCCGGCCAGCCGTTCGGTGGCCGCGGCGGCCTCCTCGGCTGCGTGCGGGTCGTCCAGCAGTACCGCGGCCACCGCGGCCGGGACCCGCCAGCCGTCGCCGGGCTGGCAGTCGGCGACGTCGAGTTCGAGATGCCCGCGAGCGGCCACCGGCGGCCGTAGCCCGGCCATGTGTCGTTCCAGCTCGGCGACGGTGATCCGGGAGTCCACCGGTCCGTAGTCATGTTTCGCCAGACCATAGCATTCCTATCATTCTGATAGGACTATGGTCGCCGGTAAGCGACCGGGCGGGATTTCTAGGGGTAACGGCAGGGGATTCACCCGATCCGGAACCCCGGCGTCGCGAACTACCGTCAGCGCATGCCATCGAACAGCGCCACCGTCCGGCACGCCGCCGTCGACGCGCCGGTCCTCCTGCTGGTCTACGGCCTGATCCGGTTGTTCGACGGCCTGAACGGCTCGCCCAGCCCCGGCAGCCTGGTCTGGAACGTCGGCCACCTGGCCTTCTTCGTCGGCATGGTCCTGTTCGGGCTGCTCTCCGTCACCGTCCGCGAGCTGGTCCCGCCGGGCACCCGCCCGGTCGCCACCGTGGCCGCCGCGTCCACCATCGCCGGTGTCGCCTGCTTCCTCTGGATGATCACCGGAGACCTGGCTCCCGCGCTCCATGAGATCAGCCCACTGCCCGCCGTCCTGGCGACGGCCGGCCCACTGCTGTTCGCCCTCGGCCTGCTCACCGCACTCGGCCTGCTGGTGGCCGCCCGCCAGGTCCCCACCTGGAGTCCGCTGCTGTTCGGCGCGGGCGTCGCCGCGGTCATCATCGATCTCAGCTTCCTGCCGTTCGCCGCCCTGATCGTGCTGGCCGCCCTAGCTCCGCTGGCCCGCCCGCACCTGCCGGCCGCCCACTCCCGGCCGCCGCGGTCCCGCATCGCCGTGGGCTGACCCGTCGCATCTGGGTGCTACGGAACATTTGTCTGTGCACCTCGGGACGGGGCTGTGGCCGTACGTACGGGAAACCGGTCGTGGGTTTTCAAGATCGTCGGGGATCATCGGGTGGTGATGCTGCTGATTCCCGCTGACGTTCTGCGGCCCCGCCGTCCCGACGAGCACTTTGCCGACGAGGCTCGTGCCGCCCGGGAAGCCGGGATCGACGTGGTCCTGATCGACCACGGGTTCACCGATGCCGCGGAGGCCGTGGCCCGGGTACCGGACGGGGTCGGTGACGTCGTCTACCGGGGCTGGATGTTCACCGCTGAGCGCTACGCGGAGCTGGCCGGCGCGCTGGCGGACCGGGGCGCTGCTCTTCGCACCGGGGCCGCGCAGTACCGGCAGGCCCATGAACTGCCGGGCTGGTACGACACCGCCGCGGCCGTCACCCCGCGCACGACATGGACCACCGGTGACGACCTGGCGGGCTTCCGGGAGGCGTGCGTGGCCCTGGGCGGCGGGCCGGCCGTGCTGCGTGACTGGACGAAGTCGATGAAGCACTACTGGCACGAGGCCGCCTACATCCCGGACACCGGGGACACCGCGGCGGCGTGGACGGTGGCCTCCCGCTTTCGTGAGCTGCGGGGCGACGACTTCACCGGCGGTTTCGTCCTGCGGGCCTACGAGCAATTTCAGGGCGCTGAGGTACGAACATGGTGGCTCGCCGGTGAATGCCGCCTCGTGACCGCCCACCCGGACACTCCGGACGACCTGCCGCCCGCCGACGTGGACCTGTCCGCGGTGGCGGGTCCGCTGCGTGAGCTGTCCCTGCCGTTCGTGACCGCCGACCTGACCCGTCACCAGGACGGCCGCTGGCGCCTCGTCGAGATCGGCGACGGCCAGGTCAGCGACCGTCCCCGCTCGACCCCGCCGGAGGCCCTGATCGAGGCGCTCCGCAGCTGGACACCTTTCGGCGCGGAGGTCGGGGCCGGGTCCATCAGCAACTCCGGAACAGGTCCATCCCACCAGCCCCAGCCGGACCCCGGCCCTGAAAGGGTCTAGGCAGTCCGACGTGGCGCTGAGGTGTCCAATCCCACCGATTGGACACCTCAGGGGTGGCTTACTCCCGCCGACAGGAGCCACGAGGGGGTGCCGTCAGGGTGCTCGTGAGTGGGTGAGGAGAACCGATGGCCAGTGGCGTCGGCGGGTCGGCTCGGCGGGGGCGGTTGTGGGGCAGCCTGCCGGTGCTGGGCAAGGTGTTGTGTGCGGTGTTCGTCGCCGCGACGGCCGCTGTGATCGTCGGCGGAGTCGGGATCGTGAAGATCGCCGCCGTCGACGAGGTCGGTGGGGGAATCTACGAGAACAACCTGCTCCCGGTAAGCGTGCTGGCGCAGATCGACGGGGACGTCAACGAGATCCGGGCGACGATCCTGCGGCATGTGATCAGCACCGATCCGGATGAGATGCGGGAACGCGACGCGGAGATCGTCGAATTCCGTGATCATCTAAAGGGGTTGTGGGAGCAGTACACGTCGGGTGCGGGTAGTGCCGAGGAACAGGCCGCTCGGGAGCAGTTCGCGACGGCGCTGGAGGCGATGTACACGGTCGCGGACGACGAACTGCTGCCGCAGAGCCGTGACCAGCGGAACGCGCAGGCCGCGGAGACCGAGGCGGAACGCTTCGACCCGGCGTTCGACGAGGTCAGCAAGGCGTTGAACACGTTGACCGACGTCGAGCTCGCTCAGGCCGAGGCGGGAGCCGGCGAGGCGGAGGCCACGTATCAGAACGCTCGGACCCTGATGATCGTCGTCCTGGTCCTCGGGCTGGGCCTCGCTCTGGCGGTCGGGGTGTACGTGGCCCGCTCGGTGAGCAAGCCGCTGGGGCGTGTCGTAGCAGTGTTGCGCCGGGTGGAACAGGGGGACCTGACCGCGGTCTCGGACGTGCACAGCGGCGACGAGGTGGGTCAGCTCAGTGCCGCGCTCAACAGCACCACGACCCGGCTGCGGGACATCATCGGCGGGCAGATGTCGCAGACCGCGGTCGGTCTGTCCGCGGCGGCCGAGGAACTGTCGGCGGTCAGCGCGCAGTTGCAGGCCGGCGCCGCGGACGCGTCGACGCGGGCCGAGTCGGCGTCGCACTCCTCGCAGGAGGTCAACGCCGGGGTGCAGACGATCGCGGCGGGTGCGGAGGAGATGAGCGCGTCGATCAGCGAGATCGCGTCGAACGCCGGGCAGGCGGCGCAGGTCGCTCAGCAGGGCATGGCGGTGGCGGCGCGGACCACCGCGCAGGTCGCCGAACTCGGGACCGCCAGCGCGGAGATCAGTGACGTGGTGCGCCTGATCACGAGTATCGCGGAGCAGACGAACCTGCTCGCCCTCAACGCCACCATCGAGGCGGCCCGCGCCGGCGAGCTGGGCAAAGGGTTCGCGGTGGTGGCCGGCGAGGTCAAGGAGCTGGCGCAGCAGACCGCGAAGGCGACCGAGGAGATCACTGCCCGGATCGGGGCGATCCAGGCTTCCAGCGCCTCGGCGGCACACGCGATCGTAGAGATCACCGAGGTGATCAGCCTGATCGGGGACTACACCACGACGATCGCCTCGGCGGTGGAGGAGCAGACCGCCACCACCGCGGAGATGAGCCGTTCGGTGGCCGATGCCGCGTCGAGCAGCGGTGACGTGGCCGGCACCATCTCCGGGGTCGCCGACTCCGCCACAGCCACCGCCGAGGGCGCACGATCCACCCAGCAGGCGGCCGTCGAACTGACCCGTCTGGCCTCGGATCTCACCACCATCGTGGGCAGCTTCCGGCACTGACCGGCCACCTGCCCCCAGCCCACCGCTCAGTTGTCTAGTCGCCGAGGAGGGCGGCGCGTTTGGTGGCGTACTCCTCGGCGGTGAGAAGGCCCGCGGCGTGCAAGGAAGCCAGGTTGGCCAGCAAGGCCGTGTTGTCGGGGGACGCGGTTCGGCGGGCCGTGATCAGTGCGGCCAAGTAGGCGGCGGTGGGACGGTCGGTGGGGAAGGAGAACGTGGTGGTGGGTGTGGTGATCTCCAGTGATGAACGGAACAGACGATCACGGGCGGTCACCTGCGTGACCTCCGGGAGGGGGATGCGCTCGCGGCCGGCGCCGGTGCCCATCATCGTGCCGGGGCTGGCCAACTCCAGACGGTCCGGGTAGATCAGCAGGTAGAGATCGGCTCCGCCGGTCCGGGAGTGCGCCACGGCCAGAGCGCCCGCCACATCGATGCTGGTGCGCTGGGCTTTCGCCAGAGCGCGGGCGCAATGATCGGGAACCGTCAGGCCGTCATCGGTGGTCACAGCCGGTCACCGTAGCGCATCGACGGGACTCCATCGGGTGCGTACGCTGCCGCCCATGGTTGAACGGGTCTTCAGTGAGCGGGTTCTCACCGAACGTGGTGAGCTGGTCCTGCGTGGCCGGGCCGGGCACTTCGAGCTGATCAGCAACGGCGTCTTCTTGACGGACACCCGCTCCGGGGAGTCCGAGCGGGTGCTGGTCCGGGCGGCGCTGGCCGGCCTGGAGAACCCGCGGCCCCGGCTGCTGATCGGCGGGCTGGGCGTCGGGTTCTCACTGGCTGAGGCGGTGCGCACCGACGCCTCCGAGATCATCGTCGTGGAGATCGAGCCGTCGGTGGTGAACTGGCACCGGGGCGTGCTGAAACCGTTCAGCGAAGGAGCCCTGGACGATCCTCGGGTGCGGGTGGTGACCGCCGACCTGGCGGCCTGGTTCACCGGCACCAGCGACCGGTTCGACGCGATCTGCCTGGACGTCGACAACGGTCCCGGCTGGACGGTGGTCGACCACGACACCGGCTTCTACCGGCCGGCCGGGCTGGCGATGATCCGCGAACATCTGCTGCCCGGCGGGGTGCTGGCGGTGTGGAGCGCCAGTGCCCAGCGCCGCTTCGCGGACACCCTCCACCGAGTGGTGGGGCCGGTACGCACGGTCCGGGTCCCGGTGGGCCGCGGCGATCCGGACGTGGTCTACGTGGCGTCCTGCGAAGACTGAACCCATCGGTATTCCAGCAGCTCCGGATGCGGTTCGAAAGCGGTCGGCCGGGTTCGGCCGGTCGGTTCCCAGCCGTGCTTGGCATAGAAGCGGCGGGCCCGATGGTTGCCGGTGAACACCCACAGCCGGGGATTCTCCGGCAGCAGTGCCAGGATCTCGGCATGTGCGGCGGAGGCCAGGCCGGAACCCCAGCTTTCCACCGACGTACCCAGGTGAAGCAGTTGATCGTCCTTCAGCGCGGCGAATCCGGCGACTTCGCCGTGCCGGAGGATGACGAGGACGCGAACGGCCGGGTCGGTGATCTCCTCGGACCAGCGTTCGGCCAGTTCGGCACGGGGGAACGGGTGCCGGTCCTGCGGGAAGATGTGCGAAAGGGACCGGATCGAACCTTCCTGTTGCACGTCGAGAATGGCTTCGAGATCGGCTGGTACGGCAGTGCGCAGCAGGGTCATTCGGTGCCGTACCGGTGGTTATCGGTGGGCGTTCTCATGAGGACCGACCATAGCTGTGCCGCTTCGGGACTGTCGCTGTCCCGGCGTGGCCTGGCACTGTTCTGCCTCGCCTTGTCTTGTTCTGCCGCAGCTGGCGGGTTGCCGGGTGGCCATCGTGGGTGGCGTTTGCCGGTGCCTTTGCGGGTAGCCTTTCCGGTAGAGGCCGTCCCGGACTAACAGCCGGTCCCCAACCTGCTCGTGCCCGATTCCGTTCCCGCTCCCGACGCATGAACGCCGAGGCCGATCGCATGACCGACGACCTGCCACCGGATCCATCCCCTGGTTCCGACCCCCAGCGAGGCGAACACCACCCCGGAACTCCCGGCCCGGACTCCTTTGCCGAGTCGGGTGACTCGTCGGCCGAGCCGGGTGGGTCGGCCGGCTCGCAAGGGGACTCCGGAGATGAGCGCCGGTCCGGAGAACGGCCGGGGTCGCCTGCCGACTCTCGTTCCGTGGCGCGGCCCGGGTCTCGGCCGGAGGCCTCGCCGGCTTCGGCTCCTGAGGGCCCGCCGATGTTCGGCTACGACGAGGAGCGCCTGCTCACCGGGCGAACGGTTCGGCGTCAGCCGCCACGGCAGGACCCGTCGGAGACGCCACCGCCCCGGCGCCGTGTCAACGGTGGCCCAGTCAATGGCGGCTCGGCCGACGGCGGCGATGCTTCGTCAGCGGGCCGCCGTCCGCCTCCGCGAATCAACGGCAACTCGCCGCGGGCCCGCCGCCCACCGGACCCCTCCGACGGCGGGTTGCCGCCGAGTCGCCGCGCACCGGGTTCCGCAGATGGCGGGTTGCCGCCGAGTCGCCGGTCACCCGGGTCCGCTGATGGTGGACCGTCTTCGGGTCGCCGACAGCCGGGGGCTGGTGGTGGGGATTCGGCGCGTGGTCGTCGCTCGGCTGATGAGGGCGCGTCTTCGGGGCGTCGTGCGTCGGGGGCGCCGGGTGGCGAGTCGTCGTCGGGGCTTCGTTCATCCGGGTCCTCGGACGCTGGGGCTCCGGGGCATCGGACGTCGACCTCGGGTGGGGTGTCCTCGTCCGGGCGATCGGCTTCTGGTGGGCGCTATCCGGAGCCGTTGGAACCTGGAGGAAGCGGTGACTCAGGGACCGGCTTGCACGGCGGCACCGGGAGCGGACTGGAGGAGGGTTCCGGTGATGGTTCGCATGTCGGAGTTGTTGCTGGTCCGGTTCTGGTCACGGCTGCCGCGGTCTCCGGCCGTTCTGCGCCCGGGCTGTCGGCTGTCTCCGTCGCTGCGCTGATCAGCATTGCCGCCTGGTTCGGGCGGGGGCTCTTCGGGGAGGTGCGTACCGGTCTGTTGCTCGCCGGGGTCATGGTGCCGTTGGTGCTGGTCGCGGGGGTGTTCGTGGCTCAGCGGCTTCGTCCGGGCGGCGGTCATGACGCGGTTTGGGAACTGACCGTTCGTATCGGTTCCGGCCGGAGCGACCGGGACGATTCTGGTCGAAGCGGTCGGGGCGATTCCGGTCGCAGCGTTCGTGCTGGTTCTGGGCGGATGTTTCGGGGTTCCGTGCGCACCGATGCTGACCGAGATTCGCTGCGCGCCGGTGACCTGGTTCGAGTGATTCCGGCTCGTCATGCTGGGCTCCTGCGTAAGAACTCCGGGCGGCTCGTTCCGCTGCGGGCTGTGGAGGTTCTGGCTGAGCCGGACGGAGCGGTTGTTCGCCGGATCGACGCCACCACTGCGCTCCCGCCGGTGCAGATCGCCGGGCTGGCCCTGGCCGTGGTTCTCCTGGTCGCGACCGTTGTCTCGTTCCTCACGGCCTGACCGTCGCGGTCGGGCGCTACGTTCGGGTGATGGGGGCGATGCGGATCGAGGACACGTTCACTGGGCCGGGTGGTGGTGTGGTCGTCACCGGCAGAGTGGTGGGTGGCCCGATTCTCAGTGGCGACGTTCTTCTGCTGCATGGGGGTGGCGGGCAGCATGCGGTTCGGGTGCTGGGACTGCTGCGGTTGTGTGGACGTCAGGATGCGGAGATCGCTCAGCCTGAGGAGAACGCCGCGATTCTTCTCGCCGATGTTCCCTCTGATCTGGACGTGATCGGGCTGATGCTGCACAACGTCGGAATCGGGGAACAATGACCGGGAGGCGGCTACGGGGATAGCGATGACCGGGGCCGGTGGCCATCGCATTCGGCCCGGCGGTCGCGGGTCGGGCCGGAGTTCCGGAGGCCTCGCGCTGTGATTCGGGATGTCGTGGATTCGGCGGAGAGGGGCCGGTCGTACCAGAGAAAGGGGTTGATCTTCGGGGTGCTGGTTCGGTCGGTGGAACGGGTGATTCGTGGGGCCGGGGAGCCGGGCCGGGGACGGGATGTGGTGGGATGCACGGTGAGTCGCCCGGGTGGACACGGGCGGGATTGAAATGTTTCAAGGATGGTGCTTAACTCTGGGGGCAAACCGTAGACCCAGAGGTCAGGAAGGCCCAGGTTGAGACTCCAGCCGCGCAACGGGCGGGCACCATCGGTCAAGGACGTCGCCGCGGCCGCGGGGGTCTCGCTCGGCACCGTCTCCAATGTCCTCAATCGGCCCGCCGTGGTCAGCACCGCCACCCGGGAACGGGTCGAGCGGGCCATGGCCGACCTCGGGTTCGTGCGCAACGAGTCGGCCCGGCAGTTGCGGGCGGGCACCAGCCGGGCGCTGGCGTACGTGATGCTCGACGGTGGCAACCCGTTCTTCCACGACGTCGCCGAAGGCATCGAGACCGCCGCTGAGGACGCCGACCTGTCACTGTTCGTGTGCAACAGCAGCGGGCGTTCGGACCGCGAGGCCAAGCACATCGACCGGCTCGTCCAGCAGCGCGTTCAGGGCATCCTGATCACCCCGGTCGACCCGGACGCCGCGCACATCGCCGAGATCGGTCAGCGTGGCATCCCGTTTGTCATGGTCGACCGGCTCAGCCAGGACGGCGGGCACTGTTCGGTCGCCGTCGACGACGTGCTCGGTGGGCGCATCGCCGTCGAGCATCTGATCGATCGCGGACACCGGCGGGTCGCGTTTGTCGGTGGGCCGCCCAGCATCGGGCAGGTTCGGGAGCGGCTCCAGGGTGCGCGGGCCGTGTGGGCCGAGTTCGGCATGCCCGAGGAGGACCTGATCCACCTGCCGACCGAGGCGCTCACCGTCAGTGAGGGGCGATCGGCGGGGGAGCGGCTGGCGGGGCTGCCCACCCGGCGCCGGCCGACGGCCGCGTTCTGCGCCAACGACCTGCTCGCTCTCGGCCTGTTGCAGCACGCGGTCACCGCGGGACTGCGGGTTCCGGACGACCTGGCGATCGTCGGATTCGACGACATCGATTTCGCGGCGGCGGCGGCGGTTCCGCTCACTTCGGTGCGTCAGCCGAGGCAGGAATTGGGGCGTACGGCGGCCCGTCTCGTCCTCGACGAGGCCACCAATCCGGAACACGTCCACGAACAGGCGACATTCGTGCCGGCGCTGGTGGCGCGGGCGTCGTCGGGTACTGTGCGGCGCTGAGCGAATTCGGACTGGAGAGTGTGATGCGGCTGCACGTCGGATGTGCGATGTGGAGTCTTAAGTCGTGGCAGGGCCGGTTCATCGGGTCGTCGGAACGGCTGAGGTCCTATTCCGGCTGGTGCGACGCCGTCGAGGGGAATACGACGTTCTATGCGACGCCGACCCGCGAAACGGTGTCGAACTGGGCCGAGCAGACGTCGCCGGACTTCCGGTTCGTGCTGAAACTGCCGCGCGAGGCCACCCACGTACGACAGTTGTCCGATATTTCGGTCCTGTCGGAGTTCTTTCGGGCGATCGAGCCGCTCGATGATCGCGTCCACGCCCTGTGGATTCAACTGCCGGGCTCCTTCGGACCCGGCGATCTCCCGGTTCTCTCCCGGTTCCTGCGCGGCCTGCCGACCCCTTTCCGGTACGCGGTGGAAGTCCGCGATCCAGCCTTCTTCCGCGATCCGCACGCATTGACCGAAACGCTTGCCGAGCATCGGGCGGAATGGGTTCCGTTCGACACCACGGAATTCTTCCGCACCCCGCCGACCAGCGACGCCGAACGCGAGGCGTGGCTGAAGAAGCCCCGGATGCCGTTGCGGACCACCGCTCTCACCGACCGGCCGATCATCCGCTACCTGGGGCGCGACGACACCGGCCGGACCGTCGAAGGCTGGCAGCGCTGGGTGCCGATCGTCGCCGGATGGCTGCGCGAAGGCCGGTCGCCGACGTTCTTCGTGCACACCCCGGACAACGCCGACGCCCCCGCACTCTGCCGGCGGTTCCACGACGAGGTGCGGGCGCTCGTGCCGGCCCTGGAGCCGCTGCCCACACCGCCGTCGCTGGAGCCGGAGGGCCCGCCGACGCTCTGGTGAACCGGGCGCCCCCGGGGCGGTGGCGGTGAGTTGCGCGCCGCCGCGGGGGAGGAGTGTTCGGCGGCGATCACCAGTGGCCAGGAGGAAGCCGTGCTTTCGCTGCTGTCGTCGCCCTGTTATCGGGTTCCGGGGGAGTAGGGGACGGGGCCCGGCGGCGACTGCCGGGCCCCGTCTGGTGTGGTGGATCAGGTGTGCGGGCAGGTGGCCCGGTATTCCTGGATGGTGGAGCCGCTCGGGGCCGGGCACAGGAACTGGTCGTACCGGGTGTCGTCGTCGATGAAGCGCTTCAGCCAGGACAGGGCGTACTTGGCGACGGTCACGTTGCCGCCCTCGGTCGGGGCCGAGTGGGTGGCGTTGTTGACTTCGAGGTAAGCCTTCTCCGGGGCGGCCGTCAGGCTGGTGTAGAACGGTTCGGCGTGGGAGGACACCGGGGCGACCGTGTCGTTCTCCGCGCCGATGATCAGGGTGGGGACCCGGACCGTGGTCCAGCTCTTGGTGCCGTGCCACGGTGTCATCGGGACGGCGGCCTGCAGGGCCGGGCGGGTGCGGGCCGCGGCGAGGCTGCCGCCGCCGCCCATCGAGTGGCCCATCACGCCGAGGCGGGTGGCGTCGATGCGGGTGCGCACCGAGCTGGTTGCGGTCAGGTAGTCCAGCGCGCCCAGCAGCTGGGTGCCGCGGCTGTCCGGCTGGTCGAGGGTGCTCCGGGTGTCGATGGTGATGACCACGAAACCCTGGGAGGCGATGCGCGGGCCGAGCCAGGCGATGCTGGACTGGGACGCGGTGAAACCGGGGGAGATGGCGATCGCGCCGTACGTGCCGACGCTGGTGTCGGTCGGGTAGTAGATGGTGCCGCCGCCGAATGTGGACACGCTGGCCCGGGCGACGGTGACCGAGGCGACCGCGAACGTGCCGCGGGACGCTTCGATGCTGGCGTTGGTGGGGGCGGGACCGCGCTCGTACGGGTTGGCCGCGACGGCGGGTGCCGCCGGGGTCGCCAGGACGGCGGCGGCCGCGGCGCACAGCACTGTCAGTAGTGAGGCTTTGCGGCGGCGAGTGGGAACGGGCATGGGGAACTCCCTGGTGGTGGTGGGGCTCCTAGTCATTCACGGATGTCGATAAGTTAACCCGTGAGTAACAACCGAGGTAATCCCGATCCGGTCCCTGTTTCGGTGGTATGTCGCGGCTGTTGCCGTTGATCATCTGCCGTTAATCCGGTTGCGGCCCGGCGGAGCGTCGGCGAAGGTGATCGGCATGACGTACTGAGGTGATCCCCCCGACAAACCCGCCCGCGGACTCCGCCGGCGTGCCCTCCGTCATGCGATCTTTCGAAAGAAGAGCTGATCTTGTCTCAGCAGAGCTCTGCCACCGTCACGATCTTCGCCGTACCCGGCAGCTGGATCGAGACCGGCGCCGTCGACCAGTGCCATCAGGTCGCCGCCCTCGCCGGCATGATCCGCGTCGCCGGAATGCCCGACCTGCACCCCGGTAAGGGCGCCCCGATCGGCGCCGCCATGCTCTCCACCGTCCTCTACCCGTTCCTGGTCGGCTCGGACATCGGCTGCGGCATCGCCGTCTTCCCGATCCGGATCCGTAAAGCCGTCCCGGAACGCCTCGCCGCCCGCTTCCCCGACCTGGACCAGCCCCTCGACCCGGCCGACCTGGACGGCCTCGACATCCCGGCCGGCTACCTCGACCAGCTCGGCACCGTCGGCCGCGGCAACCACTTCGTCGAACTCGCCAAGGTCGACGAGACACTCGACGCCGCCCACGCCGCACGGCTCGGCCTGACCGCCGGTGACCTGGTCCTCATCGTGCACAGTGGATCCCGCGGCCTCGGCGAGCGGATCCTGCGCGCCCACACCTCGGTGCACGGCGCGGGCCCGGCCGCCGACCCGGCGGCCTACCTGGCCGCCCACGACGAGGCGGTCCGCTGGGGCCACCTCAACCGGCGCCTGATGGCCGAACGGGTCGCCGACGCCCTCGGCGCCGAACTGAGCGAGCCGGTCACCGACGTCTGCCACAACTCGGTCGAGGTCCGCGACGGCGCCTACCTGCACCGCAAGGGCGCGGCACCGGGCGACGGCCGGGACGTGCTGATCGCCGGCACCCGCGGCACCCCCTCGTTCCTGGTCGCCGGGCACGCCGCACCCGAGGCCGGCTGGTCGGTCGCCCACGGCGCCGGCCGCAAGATGTCCCGGGCCGACGCGCTGCGCCGGGGAAAGGCCAAACACACGATCGAGGAGCTGCGGCGTACGGCGGTGGGCTCGCTCGTGGTCTGCGGCGACCGGCAGCTCCTGTTCGAGGAGGCGCCGACCGCCTACAAGCGCATCGAGCAGGTGATCGGCGACCTGGTCACACACGGTCTGGCCACTCCGGTCGTCAGCACGCTCCCACTGGTCACCTACAAGACCGCCGAGGTCCCGGCCCGCCGGGGTGGTCGCCGATGAGCGTGCCGGAGTGTTCCTGAGCGCGTGGAGCGGAGGGGCGGCGGCCCGAACCGGTGCCGCCGCCACACCCGAACCAGGCCCGGCGACTCGCCGGCGGTCATCGAGCGGGACGCGAACCGCGTCCCGTGCCCGTCCGGCGTTCCGGCCCCTCACAGATCATGGACGTATCCGCGCCCTGATCGGTGGCCTGTCCCGGGAAACCGTAACGGGAAGTTCACACTCGGTACCGATTCACAACACGCCGGTCACCGAGCCGAGTTGTTTGACGTGCCGGAGCAGCGGCGCCGACTCGACCCGGTCCACCCCGTCCAGGCCGCTCACCCGCTCGGTCAGGTAACGGTAGAAGGCGGCCATGTCCCGGCAGACCACGATCGCCACCAGGTTGGTGGCGCCGGTCGTGGCGGCGGCGAAGACGACCTCCTCGTGCTCGGTCAGCGCCTGCCCGACGGCGGCCAGATGCGCGGGCGCGACGGTCAGCCACAACTGGACCGGGGCGAGGAAGCCGAACATGAACGACTTCACTTCGACGTCGTAGTACAGGGCACCGGAGCGGCGCAGTTCGACCATCCGGCGGCGGACCGTCGACTCCGGCCAGCCGGTCGCCGCCGACAGCTCCGCATAGCCGGTCCGGCCGTCCCGGGACAGCGCCTCCACCAGCGTCTCGTCCTCGACCGTCAACGGGGCGGGCGGCCCGTCGCCCGGATCGGCGGCGCTGCCCGGGACCGTGCCGGGGCCCCGGTGCGAGTACGGCGGGGGCGGCGGCGCCGGAACCCCGGCCGGGGTCAGGGTGTCGATCTGAGCCTGGGTCAGCGCGTCGTCGCGCCGGTCCGGGCCGACCGCGCCGCCCACGAAATGATGGATCAGGCAGTGCGCGTTCACCGACACCAGGCGGGGTGTGCGCGGAAGCTTCTCCAACAGCAGCGACTCGCGGTCGGCATGCGCCGGGACACGGACGTTGCAGGAGATCTCGGTGCCGCCCGAGGACAGGGTCACCCAGCTCGTGTCGGAACGGCGGGCCAGCGCCCGGGCCAGGGGCATGGCGACGTCCGGGCCGGTGTGCAGCCGCAGCATCCACGTCTCGTAGCCGAGCCGGATCGGGTTCGGCAGGCCGACCACCCGGACCCCCGCGTTCTCCCGCAGCCGCCGGTAGCGGCGGGCCACCGTCTGGTCGGAGACACCGAGGACCGCGCCGATCTCCCGGTAGCCGGCCCGCCCGTCGACGCGCAACGCGTGCACGATCTGCTGATCCAGCATGTCGAATTCCACCAGGCGAGCCTACCGGGTGTCGAGATCCGCAGCGATCATCGGAAAACGTCGTTGACACCGCCGCAGTCACGGCATTCTTCGGCCCATGCGTAAGTGGTCACCCCTGATTGCCGTCTGTCTCGGCACCTTCCTACTGTTGGTCGACGTCACCATCGTGATCGTCGCCCTGCCGAGCATCGCCGGTCACCTGAAAGCCGGCCCGCACGACCTGACCTGGATCCTGGACGGCTACGCCCTGGCACTGGCCGCCCTCCTGCTGGGCGCCGGGGCGCTCGCCGACCGTTACGGGCGCCGCCGGACGTACGTCATCGGGCTGGTGATCTTCGCCTTGTCGTCCCTGCTCTGTGCGCTGGCACCGACCGTCCCGGCCCTGATCGCCGCCCGTGTCGTGCAGGGCGTCGGCGGCGCCGCGATGTTCGCCACCACGGTCGCCATCCTGAACGTCACCTACCAGGGCCGGGACCGGGGCACCGCGTTCGGCGTCTGGGGTGCGGTCAGCGGCGCGGCCACGGCGGCCGGCCCACTGGCCGGCGGCCTGCTCACCGAACATCTCGACTGGCGCTGGATCTTCCTGGTCAACCTGCCGGTCTGCGTCGCCGCGGTCTGGTTCACCCTGCGTACGGTCACCGAGTCCCGCGCCGAACGCGCCGGCCGTTTCGACATCCCCGGCACGGTCACCTTCACCCTGGCCGCCACCGCGATCGTCTACGCCCTGATCCGCGCCGCCGCCGACGGCTGGACCTCACCGGCCGTGCTCGGCCTGCTCACCGCCGGATTCGCCGGGATCGCCGTGTTCGTGCTGGTGGAACGCCG
This sequence comes from Actinoplanes derwentensis, assembly GCF_900104725.1. Classification (NCBI taxonomy): domain Bacteria; kingdom Bacillati; phylum Actinomycetota; class Actinomycetes; order Micromonosporales; family Micromonosporaceae; genus Actinoplanes; species Actinoplanes derwentensis. The sequence goes on along the minus strand of NZ_LT629758.1, from coordinate 4,463,847 downwards.
GTCCGAGCATCCGATGCTGGACCTGGACCTGTTCCGGCGCTTGCCCTTCACCGGCCTGATCGTGGCGGCGTTCCTGTGCCAGGCCGCCGCGTTCGCCTACCTGCCGTTCACCACCACCTGGCTGCAGCAGGTGCTCGGCTACGGCCCGGTCGACGCCGGACTGCTCGGCGCGTTGCCGTTGAGCGGCGCGGCCCTGCTGGTCGGCGTGTTCGCCGGCCGGCACCTGCAAGGCTTCGACCCGCGGATCACGATCAGCGGTGGACTGCTGGCCATCGCCGCCGGGGCCTTCGCCCAGACCATCGTCAGCGACAGTGCGTTCGCCCTGATCCCGGGACTGATCCTGGTCGGGCTCGGCTCCGGGGTGGTGATGCCGGTGCTGTCGTCGGCGGTGCTGGCCGAGGTTCCCCGCGACCGCAGCGGGATGGCCGGTGGGGCACTGAACACGTTCCGTCAGCTCGGGTTCGCGTTCGGGGTGGCGATCTACGGGACGGTCTTCCGCGAGCAGAATTCGTATGCCGCCGATCTGAGCCGCGTCACCGTGCTGGCGGGCGTGTTCGGGCTGGTCGCGGCCTTCATCGTGGTGGTCGCGGTGCGCCGGCGAGTGACCGGACCGGTGAAAATCGGGTGACATTTCCGGGTGCCGGTGCGGCAGCATGGCGGTCGTGGATGCGCGTGGACCCGTGAGATACCTGTGGTGGCTGGCCCGTCAAGTGAAAGGCCGGGTGGCGCTCGGCGCGATATTCGGGTCGTTGTGGTTCGCCAGTCTGGCCGTCACGCCGTACCTGATCTCGCAGGCCATCGACCGTGGCCTGGTGCCGCACCGGCCCTCCGTGCTGATCGCCTGGGCCGGCGTGGTCCTGGCCGTCGGAGTCGCCAGCGCCTGGCTCGGCATCATGCGGCACCGCAGCATGACAAGACTGCGGCTGGCGGCCGCGATGCGCACCGCAGACCTGGTGATGACACACGCCACCCGGCTCGGCGCGGCCCTGCCCCGCCGGGTCACCGCCGGTGAGGTGGTCACCATCGGCATCTCCGACGTGTGGACCATCGGCCGGGCGATGAACGCCGGTGGTGTCGGAGTGGCGTCGGTGGTGGCCTGCGTCGTCATCGCGGTCATGCTGTCCCGGATCTCCGGGATGCTCGCCGCGGTGATCATGATCGGGGTGCCGTCGATGGTGCTGATCGTCGGCCCGCTGCTGCGCCGCACCCAGCGCGCCGGAGCCCGCTACCGGGAGCGGCAGGGCGCGGTGAACGGGCGGCTGCTCGACGTGCTCGGCGGCCTCCGGATCCTCAACGGGCTCGGCGGCAAGGAGCTCCACCTGGCCCGCTACCAGCGCGAATCGTCCGCGCTCCGGGACCAGGGTTACCGGGTGGGCGGCCCGTCCAGCTGGATCGGCGCCCTCGGCGAATGCCTGCCGGCCGTCTTCATCGGTGTGGTGATCTGGCTGGCCGCGCGGCTCGCGGTCGACGGCGGCCTGACCCCCGGTCAACTGATGGCGGTGTACGGCTACACCGCCATGCTGGTCATCCCGGTGAACGTGCTCATCTTCGTCGGCTTCGACGTCACGCACGGTGTGGTGGCGGCCCGGCGGCTGACCGAGTTCCTGCGGCTGCCCGTCGACGACCCGTCCGGCGAACCCGCCCCGGCGGCCCCGGCCGCCCTGCACGACCCGGTGTCGGGAGTGTGCGCCGAACCGGGCCGGTTCACCGCCCTGGCCGGATCCCGCCCCGCCGACGGCGCCGAGATCCTCGACCGGCTCGGCGCATACGGCCCGACCGAGGCCACCTGGGCCGGCCGCCGGCTCGACGACATCGCCGTCGCCGAGATCCGGGACCGGGTCCTGGTCACCGAACACGAGGCCGACCTGTTCGCCGGCACCCTGCGCGAGGTCGTCGCGGGCCGGCTCGCCCCCGACGACCGCCGGATCCGCCAAGCCCTGACCACCGCCGTCGCCCACGACGTCGGCGACGACCTGGACCGGCCCCTGACCTGGGGCGGGCGCAACCTCTCCGGCGGGCAGCGGCAGCGGGTCCGGCTGGCCCGCGCCGTCTACGCCGACCCGGAGATGTTGCTCGCCCCCGAACCTACCTCCGCCGTCGACGCGCACACCGAAGCCGCCATCGCCGACCGGCTCAGCCAGGCCCGCGCCGGTCGCGGTACCGTCCTGGCCACCACCTCACCGGTGCTGCTGGACCGCGCCGACACCGTGCACTGGCTCGTCGACGGCCGGGTCGCCGCCTCCGGCACCCACCGCGAACTGCTCGCCACCGAATCCGGCTACCGGGCACTGGTGAACCGATGAACCACAAGCTCCCGATCGCCGATCAACGCCGGGTCGGCCGCGCTGTCGTCGCCCTGGTCGCCGCCGACCGCCGGGTGGTGGCCGGCATGGTCACCCTCAGCTCCCTCGCCGCCCTGGCCGGGCTCGGCGGTCCCTGGCTGCTCGGCCGGGTCATCGACGCGGTCACCACCGGCGGCGGTGACAGCCACGTCGACCGGCTCGCCCTCGCCGTGCTGGCCTGCGCGATCGTCCAGCTGCTGCTGTCGCGGTGGGCGCTCGCGGTGGCGTACCGATTCGGCGAGCGCACCGCCGCCCGGATCCGGGAGACCTTCCTGGAACGGGCTGTCAACCTGCCCGCCGCCGTCATCGAACGAGTCCCCGCCGGTGACCTCGCCGCCCGCGGCAGCACCGACGTCGACTCCATCGCCACCGCGCTGCGCGACATCCTGCCGACCATCTTCGTCGCCGTCGTCCAGGGCGTCTTCCTGATCATCGCGGTGCTCGTCCTGGAACCGGTCCTCGGGCTGGTCGGCGTGGTCGGCTTCACCGGCATCTGGTTCGTCACCCGCTGGTACCTGCGCCGCGCCGGTGCCGCCTACCTGGTCGAAGGCGAGGCCAACTCGCGGCTCGCCGACGAACTCGCCGCCACCACCGCCGGAGCCCGCACCATCGAGGCGTTCGGGCTCGCCGAGCACCGGCTCGCCGCCGGGCACGAGGCCCTCACCGAGACCCGGCGCACCCGGCTGGCCACCCTGCGACTGCGCAGCGTCTTCTTCCCGGTGGCCGAGACGTCGTACGCGGTCCCCGCCGTCCTGGTGCTGCTCCTCGGCGGGTTCCTCTACTTCGACGACCGGGTCACCCTCGGCACCGTCGCCGCGGCCGTGCTCTACCTGCGCCAGCTCGTCGGCCCGATCGACAGCATCCTGATCTACCTCGACCAGATGCAGAGCGCCGGAGCCGCCTTCTCCCGCGTCGAAGGGATCGCCGCGGTGCCCGCCCCGCCACCGTTCGCCGACCGGGTGCCGGAGACCGAGCGGATCGAGGTACGGGGCGTTCGTTACGCGTACGACCAGGGCCGTGATGTCCTGCACGACGTGGACCTGACCGTCCGTCCCGGCGAACGGCTCGCCGTCGTCGGCCTCTCCGGCGCCGGCAAATCCACCCTCGGACGCCTGATCGCCGGCGTCGAACGCCCCACCGCCGGGACCGTCACCGTCGGCGGCGTCCCCATCGCCGACCTGCCACCGCACGAACTGCGCCGGCACGTCGTCCTGGTCACCCAGGAACACCACGTCTTCCGGGAGACGCTCCGGGAGAACCTGATGACCGACGCCCCCGACGAGCGGCTGGCCGAGGCTCTGCGCACCGTCGGCGCCGACTGGGCCGCCGACCTCGACCGTGACCTCGGTGAACACCCGCTCGACGGCGCGCAGGCCCAACAGCTCGCGCTGGCCCGGGTGGTCCTCGCCGATCCGCACACGGTCATCCTCGACGAGGCGACCGCCCTGCTCGACCCGACTGCGGCCCGTGCCGCCGAACGCTCCCTGGCGGCGGTGCTGCACGACCGCACGGTCATCGCGATCGCGCACCGCCTGCAGACCGCCCACGACGCGGACCGGGTCGCGGTGATGGACGGCGGCCGCGTCATCGAACTCGGCACCCACGACGAACTGGTCGCCGCCGACGGCCCGTACTCGGCCCTGTGGACCTCCTGGCACGGCGGCGAGAACCTGCCCGCCCCGGCGTGACGGTCACCGGCCGCCGGGTCCACCCCGGCGGCCGGTGCCGAGAACGACCTGGCGGATCACCAGCGGGCCGGGTCGCTCAGGTTCTCGGCGGGACGGTAACCGGCCAGCACCGACAGGGCCTCCGGTTCGGTGACGCCCTTCGCCCACGAGCCCCAGCCGTCCCGGATCAGGCCCACATAGCAACCACCGGCGACCGTCTGCAGCACCCGGGTCTCCGCCCGCCGTACCTGGTAGGGCCCCGCGGTCAGGGCGCCGTCGACCTCGGCCGCCGGGTTGCCGGCACCGGGCTCCTCGACCCGGACGCTGAACCAGCGTTCGTCGTCGCCGACCAGCGTCACACCTTCCGAGAATCCCCGGGAACCGAGCGTCACACTGCACGACAGGACGCGCATCCCGGCTGGCACGACCGTCAACCGGAACGGCAGCGCACACCGGGTCGCCGCGTCGAACCGGAGGGTCGCGGCCGCCGCCAGCAACTCCGGCTGACCGGATCCGACCATCTGCAGCCGCGCCCACAGCCCGCCGGTGGGCTGCCATTCGACGGTCCAGTTGCCGCCGTCGCCGTGGTCACCGTCCTGCCACACCCGGGCCGGACGATCTGCGACGAGGACGTCCACCGGGCTGACCGGCTCACCGCTGGAACCGAGCGTGCGGTCCGCCTCGTCCAGCTTCTTCGCGGTGCGGGTCAACAGGAACAGCGAGGAGACGTCCGCACCGCGCGCCTCCACGCTCTCCACCCCCTCACCGGCGCCCCACGTCACCGACTCGGCCCCGGCGACCAGTTCGGCGGCGGTGAAGTGCAGAGTCGCCGGGTCGCCGCCGACCAGGCCGGGACTTGCCGCCGCCCCGGACACACCGGTCGCAGGGGGAGGCGGCACGGCCACCCCGGTCCGGCCGGTCCGGGACACGTCCGGGGTCACCAGCACGGCGACGGTCAAAGTCACGGTCAGGGCCGCGGTGGCGACGGCGTTGATCACCCGATGGCGGCGCCTGATCCGCGCGCCGTGCTCGCGGGCCTTACGGACCAGCGGCTCCGGGTCGATCTCGCCCCCGGCCCGGCCCTGAAGGGTGGCGGCGATCCGGTCGTCGAGGTCGTGCGACATCAGCGGGCTCCCATCGGCGCGGTGGGCGATGCCGGGGCGGCGGGCGAACCGGTCACCGCCCGGAGGGTGGTCAAGGCGCGTTTGGCGTGGGTACGGACGGTGCCCGTGGAACAGCCCAGGATCCCGGCGATGGCCGTGTCGTCCAGGTCCTCGTAGTAGCGCAGCACGATCACCGTCCGCTGGCGGGCCGGCAGGGCACGGACCAGCCGCCACAGGGCGTCGCGTTCGGCCAGGTCCGCGGTGGCGTCGGTGGAGCTGGGAGTGTCGGCGATCGCCGGGACGGCCACCTCGTGGCTGCTGCGGCGGCGCCACCACGAGTGATGGGCGTTGACCAGCATCCGTCGTACGTAGAGGTCGGGTTGTTCGGTTCTGGCGATCCGCCGCCAGCGGGCGTAGGCGCGGGCCAGGACGTCCTGCACCAGGTCCTCGGCCCGGTGCTGGTCGCCGGTCAGCAGCCGGGCCAGCCGGACCAGCGACGGGCCGCGGGCGTACGCGTACTCCTCGAACGTCACGCCCTATGAAACGCCCTGAGCGGCCTCCCGCGTTGACAGGTTCCCGATGATTTCGGCGACCGTCTCCGGCACGGACAGGAACGGATGGTGACCGGCCTTCACCTCGATCACCGTGTCGGCGCGCCGGGCGAACTCGCGCTGCGTCTCCGCCGGGGTGCCGCGATCCTCGGTGCACACCAGATAGGTCGTGGGCAGGTCGTGCCACGCCACCTGCCGAACCGGCTGCTGGAGCACCGCGATGTTCTGCCGGACCAGCCGCTGCGCGCCCGCGCTGACGATCTCCGGCGGGCAGTCCTGCACGAATGTGTCGGCGAACAGTTCCGGCCGGGCGGTGAACGTACCCCCGTCGGGGTCGAAGTCCAGGAACGGCGGCGGCTCCGGGGCCCCGAACGAGGACAGCGACTCACCGGGCTCGGGCAGGTAGCTCGACACGAACACCAGGTGCCGCACCGCCGGGGCGCCGACCGCCGCCGCGGACGCCACGATCCCGCCGTAGCTGTGCCCGACCAGCACCGTCGGTTCGTCGCTGCCGGTGAGGACGGCCCGCACCGCGGCGATGTCCTCGTCGAGGCCCGAGCCGGGCGGTCCGTCGCAGCTCGGCAGTTCCGGGGCGACGCTTTCGACACCACGGCCGGCCAGCAGCGCGGCCGTCGGATGCCACCACCACGAGCCGTCCCGGACACAAGCCCCGTGAACGAAGACCACGCGCATAACCAGCTCCCATGAGACTCGGCGATCACTGCGATCAACGGTAGACGTACTCGCCGTTACGTGAAAAAGTTCCGGGCATGGGGCGGCAGAGACAACCGGAGATCCGGGACCGGATCCTGGACGCCTGCGTGGATCACGCGCTCGTTCACGGGCTGCCCGAGCGGCTGGAACCGTTCGCGGTGGCGGCCGGCACGTCGACCCGGATGCTGATCTACCACTTCAAGACCCGGGACGCGCTGCTGCGGGAGACCCTCGGCCGGGCCCGGCGACGGCAGCGTGACTACTTCGGTGACCTGCTGGCCCCACGGCCGGGCGAGCCCTATCCGGTCACCCTGCGGCGGGCCTGGCATGCGATGACCGGTCCGGCGGGGCGCCCGTTCCTGAGCATGTTCGGCAGGCTGCGCGAGGACGCCGGGGAGAAGCTGTGGCCGGGTTTCCGGCGAGAGTCCACCACCGACTGGCTGCGCCCGATGGCGGAGGGCATGCGCAGCATCGGCCGTCCCGAGCTGGGCACGCTGGTGCTCGCGGTGATCCGGGGCCTGATCCTGGACCTCGAGTCCACCGGCGACGTGGAGCGGGTGAACCAGGCTTTCGAGGACTTCCTGGCGACGCTCGGCGACGTCAGGTGATGTCGAGGGGGACGGCGGCCGGATCGGCCTGGACCTGGTCCCGGCCGTTGCGTTTGGCCTGGTAGAGCCATTCGTCCGCGTGACCCAGCAACGCGTCCGGGGGGAGTTCGCCGGCCTCGCTGACGGCCAGGCCGATGCTCGCCGTGACCGGAAGGGAACCCGTCATCGGGCTCCAGTCGTGGTTGCGGATCAGGCTGACCAGTTGTTCGCAGCGGGCGTGTGCGGCCGCTGCCGCGATGCCGGGCAGCAGCAGGACGAACTCCTCGCCGCCGAGCCGGGCGGTGATCTCCGGGCCGGTGCCGAACGTGTTCAGGAGGGTGCCGATCTCGCGCAGCACCGCGTCGCCGACGGCGTGCGACAGCGTGTCGTTGACACGTTTGAAGTGATCCAGGTCGATGATCGCCAGCGACAGGGGGCCGCCGGTACGGCGTGCGGCGGCCACCGTCGCGGACAGTTTCCCGTCCAGGTAACGGCGGTTGAACAGGCCGGTCAGGGCGTCGCGTTCGGCCATCTCCTGGAACTGGGCGGACGCTTTGCGGGCCTCGGTGGCCTCGAACAGCGCCTGCATGGCGTACGCGCGGGCCTCCCGTTCGGCCGAGTGCAAGGTCACGGTGAGGGCGTGGAAGCGCTGATACGCCTCGTACGCCTTGCGGTAGTCGCCGGCCGTGGCGTGCCATTCGGCGCGGGCCCGGTGCACGCGGGCGGCGATCGATCCGAGTTCGCGTTCCTCGCAGAGCCGGCCGGCGGCGTCGAGGGTCTCGCCGGTGAGGGCGTGCCGGCCCTGCGCCCGGTAGATCTCGGCCAGGGTGAGCAGGCATTCGGGCAGGCTGTCGCCCTCACTGTGCAGGGGGCCGTCCGGGTCGTCGATCAGTGGCTGGAGTATCCGTTCGGCTTCGTCCCAGCGGTTCTGCATCATCAGAATGCGGGCGAGGGTGTCCAGGTGGAGGCCGTCGAGTGGGATCCCGCCCCGGCCGGCGACGTCCACCAGCTGCCGGGCCAGGGCGTTCGCCTCGTCGGGGTCCTCGTTCTCGTACGCGGTGAACGCCATGTTGTTGAGCACGGTGAGCGCCTGATGGGTGTCGTGGTGTTCGTCGGCGATCCGCATGGCCTCGGTGAACCGGCGTTTGGCGTCGTCGAACCGGCCGTTGAGGTCGAGGACCAGGCCGAGGGTGATGAGCTGGTTGCAGCGCAGCCGGTCGGGCATGCCGTCAGCGTGCTGCAGTCCGGAGACGGCGTGCACGAGGGCCTGCGCGGGGTCGCCGAGCCGCCGGAAGACGATCGACAGCAACCGGTGGCTGCGGGCGAGGAGGAATTCGTCGCCGTGTTCCTCGGCCCACAGGTTGGCCCGGCGGGCGACCCGGCCCTGCTCGGCGACGTCACCGCGGCGGCCGGCGACGTCGGCGATGATCAGCTGAGCGCGCCAGACCAGGTCGGTCCAGCCGTGCTCACGGGCTTGCAGTTCGAGGATCGCGGCCGGGGCGGAGACCGCCTCGAAATCGCGGGCGGTGAGTAGTTCGAGTTCCTCGAGATGAGCGACGACGGCCGCTCGCGCCGTGGGCGTCATCGGGAACATGGTATTCACGGCTGGAGAATCGGCCGCCCGGTGCGCGGTATGAGAGTTCGCCCTTGACCTGCTTTGACGGCGGCCGTAATCTACCCGTAATTCTGAAACGTTTCACCATCAAGGGAAGCGGACTTCCATGACCAACCCCGTAGTCTCCGATCTCATCGCCCGTTCGAACCGCCTCGGCGCGGACCCGAAGACCACCAACTACGCCGGCGGCAACACCTCCGCCAAGGGCACCGACACCGACCCGGTCACCGGCGAAGCGGTCGACCTGGTGTGGGTCAAGGGCTCGGGCGGCGACCTCGGCACACTCACGGAGAAGGGCCTGGCCGTCCTGCGTCTCGACCGGCTGCGCGCGCTGACCGGTGTCTACCCGGGGCTGGACCGCGAGGACGAGATGGTCGCCGCCTTCGACTACTGCCTGCACGGCAAGGGCGGTGCGGCCCCCAGCATCGACACCGCGATGCACGGCCTGGTCGACGCCCCGCACGTGGACCACCTGCACCCGGACTCCGGCATCGCGATCGCGACCTCCGCCGACGGGCCGGCGCTGACCAAACAGATCTACGGCGACCGGGTCCTGTGGGTGGACTGGCGGCGCCCCGGGTTCCAGCTCGGCCTCGACATCGGTGCCGCGTACAAGGCGAACCCGCAGGCCATCGGCGTGATCCTGGGCGGTCACGGGATCACCGCGTGGGGTGCGACCAGCGAGGAGTGCGAGGCCAACTCTAACGAGATCATCAACACCGCCGCGGCGTACATCGCGGAGCACGGCCGCAAGGAGCCGTTCGGCGCGCTCACCACTAAGCCGTTGAAGAAGAAAAAGCGGCACGAGCGCGCCGCACTGCTCTTCCCGGTGATCCGCGGTCTGGCCTCCACCGACCGCGCCCAGGTCGGCCACTACAACGACAGCGATGTGGTCCTGGAGTTCACCGGCAGCGAGCGCCTGGCCGAGCTGGGCGCGCTCGGCACTTCGTGCCCGGACCACTTCCTGCGTACGAAGGTGAAGCCGCTCGTTCTGGACACCGCTCCGGACGCGCCAGTGGACGAGGTGGTCGCTCGTCTGAAGGAGCTGCACGAGGCGTACCGCGACGACTACCGCGGCTACTACGAGCGCCACGCCACCGCGGACAGCCCGGCGATCCGGGGTGCCGACCCGGCGATCGTGCTGGTCCCGGGCGTGGGCATGTTCTCGTTCGGTGCCAACAAGCAGACCGCGCGGGTGGCCGGCGAGTTCTACGTCAACGCGATCAACGTGATGCGCGGCGCCGAGGCGATCTCCCGGTACGCCCCGATCGACGAGTCGGAGAAGTTCCGCATCGAGTACTGGGCCCTGGAAGAGGCCAAACTCCAGCGGATGCCGAAGCCGAAAGCCCTGGCCACCCGGATCGCCCTGGTCACCGGCGCGGGTTCGGGCATCGGCCGGGCGATCGCGCTGCGGCTGGCGTCCGAGGGCGCGTGTGTGGTGGTCAGTGACCGGGACACCGAGGCGGCGGGACGGGTCGCGGCCGAGATCGGTGGCCCGGACGTGGCCGTCGCGGTCAGCCTGGACGTGACCGACGAGGACGCGGTGGCTGCCGCCGTACGGCAAGGGGTCCTGGCTTTCGGCGGGATCGACCTGGTCGTCAACAACGCCGGCCTGTCGCTGTCGAAGTCGCTGCTGGACACCACCGCCCGCGACTGGGACCTGCAGCACGACGTGATGGCCAAGGGCTCGTTCCTGGTGTCCCGCGAGACCGCCCGGGTGCTGATCGCGCAGGGCATGGGCGGCGACATCATCTACATCTCCAGCAAGAACTCGATCTTCGCCGGGCCCAACAACGTGGCGTACGGCGCGGCCAAAGCCGACCAGGCGCATCAGGTCCGGCTGCTTGCCGCCGAACTCGGCCCGCACGGCATCCGGGTCAACGGCATCAACCCGGACGGCGTGGTTCGGGGATCGGGCATCTTCGCCGGGGGATGGGGCGCCGACCGGGCCGCCGTCTACGGAGTGCCGGAGGAGAAACTGGGCGAGTTCTACGCGCAGCGCACCCTGCTCAAGCGTGAGGTGCTGCCGGTGCACATCGCCAACGCGGTCTTCGCCATCACCGGTGGCGACCTGACCCACACCACCGGCCTGCACGTTCCGGTGGACGCGGGTGTCGCCGCGGCGTTCCTGCGATGAGCGACGCTTTCGCGGCTGTCGACCTCGGCGCGTCGAGTGGGCGCGTCGTGGTCGGCCGCTTTCACCAGGGCGAGCTCGAACTGGACGTGGTGCACCGGTTCGCCAACGAGCCGGTGCGGGTCGGTGGGACCCTGCACTGGGACATCCTGGCGCTCTACCGCGGGGTGGTCGAAGGACTACGTGAGGCCGGGCCGGTACGCGGGATCGGGATCGACTCGTGGGCGGTCGACTACGGGCTGATCGACGACGACGGCGCGCTGCTCGGCAACCCGGTGCACTACCGGGACGCGCGCACCGACGGCATCGCCGAACGGGTGCGGGACATCTATGACGTGTGCGGGCTGCAGACACTGCCGTTCAACACCGTGTACCAGTTGATCGCGGCCGAGCCGACGGCCCAGTACGCCGCCGCGCACCGGCTGCTGCTGATCCCCGACCTGCTGGCCTACTGGCTGACCGGGGAGATCGGCGCGGAGTACACCAACGCGTCGACCACGGGGCTGCTCGACGTACGTACCCGCGAATGGTCCTGGCCGTTGATCTCCGAATTGGGGTTGCGGTCCACGGTGCTGCCCCCGATCCGGCACCCCGGCGACCGGATCGGGCTCTACGAGGGCACGCCGGTGATCGCGGTCGGCTCGCACGACACGGCCAGCGCTGTCGTCGCCGTGCCCGCCGACGGGAGCGACTTCGCGTACATCTCCTGTGGCACCTGGTCCCTGGTCGGCCTGGAACTGGACCATCCGGTGCTCAGTGACGCGTCGCGGGCGGCGAACTTCACCAACGAGGGCGGCGTCGACTCGACGATCCGGTACCTGCGCAACGTGATGGGGCTGTGGCCGCTGCAGGAGTGCCTGCGCGAGTGGGGCTCGCCCGACCTGCCCGCGCTGCTGGCCGCGGCGGCGTCGAAACCGGAACTGGCGCATGTGGTCGACCTCGACGATCCGGTCTTCCTGCCGCCCGGCGACATGGCGGGCCGGCTGCGCAAGACCGCCGGGCTGCCCGCCGACGCCGACCGGCCGACCGTCGTGCGCTGCATCCTGGACAGTCTCGCGCTGGCCCACCGGCGAGCCGTCCGGCAGGCCCAGGAACTGGCCGGACGTCAGGTCAGCGTGGTGCACCTGGTCGGCGGCGGGGCGCGCAACGAACTGCTCTGCCAGCTGACCGCGGACGCCTGCGGGCTGCCGGTGCTGGCCGGTCCGGTCGAGGCCACCGCCATCGGTAACCTGCTCGTGCAGGCGCGGGCCGCCGGTGTGGTCGAGGGGGGACTGGATGCGATGCGGGCGCTGGTGCGCGAGACTCAGCAGATCGTGCGGTACGAGCCCGTCGTCTCCACGGCCTGGGACGACGCCGCCACGCGAGTAGGGAGGTGAAGGGTGCGGATCGCGTTCTTCGCCACGTGCCTGGCCGACACCCTCTTTCCGGAGGCGGCCAAGGCCACGGTGCGGCTGCTCGAACGGCTCGGGCACGAGGTGGTGTTCCCGTTCGAACAGACCTGCTGCGGGCAGATGCACATCAACACCGGCTACCAGGAGCAGGCGTTACCGCTGGTCAAACGATATGCGGCAACCTTTGACCGGTACGAGGTGATCGTCGTCCCGTCCGGGTCCTGCGCCGGGTCGATCCGGCATCAGCACAGCATGGTGGCCGCGAAATACGGCGACGCGGGGCTGGCGTCCCGATCGGCAGACGTCGCCGCGCGTACCTACGAGCTGTCCGAACTGCTGATCGACGTGCTCAAGGTGGAGGATGTCGGGGCGTTCTATCCGCATCGGGTCACCTATCACCCGACCTGTCACAGCCTGCGGATGACCCGGGTCGGTGACAAGCCGTTGCGGCTGTTGCGGCAGGTCCGAGGGCTGGAGCTGGTCGAGTTGCCGGACGCTGAGCAGTGTTGCGGGTTCGGCGGGACGTTCGCGCTGAAGAACGCCGAGACGTCCGCCGCCATGCTCGCCGACAAGATGACCAACGTCGTCTCGACCGGCGCGGAGGTGTGCACCGCTGGTGACACCTCCTGTCTCATGCACATAAATGGCGGTTTGTCCCGGTCGAGTGCCGGGGTGCGCACGGTTCACCTGGCCGAGATCCTCGCCTCCACGGAGTCGTCATGACCACCTTTCTCGGGATGCCGGTCACCGCTCCGCGCGGAGTGGGGCATCTGCGCGGCGACGAGCCGTTTCCCGCCGCCGCCCGCGAAGCGCTCAAGAACGACCAGCTCCGGCGAAACCTGCGCCACGCCACCACCACCATTCGTGGCAAGTCGGGCAGGGTCATCTCCGAATTGCCGGACTGGCAGCGATTGCGTGATGCCGGGTCGGCCATCAAAACGGACGTGATGTCCCGGCTCCCCGCGCTCCTGGAACAGCTCGAAGAACGGGTCACCGCCGCCGGTGGCGTGGTGCACTGGGCCGCCGACGCCAACGAGGCCAACCAGATCGTCACCGACCTGGTGCGACAGACCGGCTCGGACCGCGTCATCAAGGTCAAGTCGATGGCCACCCAGGAGATCGGCCTCAACGAAGCCCTCGAAGCCGCCGGCATCGCCCCGATCGAGACCGACCTCGCCGAACTGATCGTGCAGCTCGGCAACGACAAACCCAGCCACATCCTGGTCCCGGCCATCCACCGGAACCGCTCCGAGATCCGCGAGATCTTCCTGCGCGCCATGCCCGGCGTCGACCCGCTGCTGACCGACGACCCGCCGGTGCTGGCCGCCGCCGCGCGCCACTACCTGCGGGAGACGTTCCTGTCCACGAAGGTCGCGATCAGCGGGGCCAACTTCGCCATCGCCGACACCGGCACCCTCGGCGTCGTGGAATCCGAGGGCAACGGGCGGATGTGCCTCACCCTGCCGGACACCCTGATCACCGTGATGGGCATCGAGAAAGTACTGCCCACCTGGCGTGACCTGGAAGTGTTCCTGCAACTGCTGCCGCGGGCGTCGACCGGCGAGCGGATGAACCCGTACACCACCATGTGGACCGGAGTCACCCCCGGCGACGGGCCGCAGAACCTCCACCTCGTGCTGCTCGACAACGGGCGCAGCGCGGTCCTGTCCGACCCGGACGGGCGATCGGCGCTGCACTGCATCCGCTGCTCGGCCTGCCTCAACGTGTGCCCCGTCTATGAACGGGCCGGGGGCACTCCTACGGGTCGGTCTACCCCGGACCGATCGGGGCGGTGCTGTCGCCGCAGCTCACCGGGATCGCCGACAACGCGTCGCTGCCGTACGCGTCGTCGCTCTGCGGGGCCTGCTTCGACGCCTGCCCCGTGAAGATCGACATCCCGTCGATGCTGGTGCATCTGCGCAACAAGGTGAGACACCCGGCCGCTGAGCGCGCCGCCATGTCCGCGGCCGCCAAGATCATGGACCGGCCGCGGCTGTACGCGTCCGCACAGCGCGCCGCCAAGATGGCCCGGATCGCCGGCCGTCGTGGGCGGATGCTCCCGCCGCCGCTGACCGGGTGGACCGCGACCCGCGACCTGCCCGAGTTCCCGAAACAGACGTTCCGCGACTGGTGGGCCGAGACGCACCCCGGCTCGTCCGCACCTCACGAGGAGGGCTGATGAGCTCCCGAGAACTGATCCTGGACCGGATCCGGGCCGCCCTGCGGGACGCGCCAGTGGTGGACGAGGTGCCACGGGAGTACCGGGCGGCCGGCACGAACACGGCCGATCTGGACGTGCTGATCGACCGGCTCGTCGACTACAAGGCCGAGGTCTACCGGGTCGGCGAGGCCGAGGTGGCGGCCACCGTGCAGCGGCTGGCGGGGGAGGGCGGCTCGGTACTCGTACCCGCCGGGCTGCCTGAATCGTGGCGCCCGGAGGGTGCCTTCACCGACGACGACCTCGCGCCGGACCGCATCGCCGCCGCCGACGTCGTCCTCACCGCCGCGGCCGTCGCCGTGGCGGAGACCGGAACCATCGTCCTGGACGCCTCACCCGACCAGGGCCGGCGGATCATCACCCTGCTGCCGGACGTGCACGTCATCGTCCTGCGGCCGGATCAGGTGGTCGCCTCGGTGCCGGACGCCGTCGCCCGGCTGGATCCGGGCCGCCCGCTGACCTGGATCAGCGGACCGTCGGCCACCAGCGACATCGAACTGAACCGGGTCGAAGGCGTGCACGGACCCCGTCACCTGCACGTCATCATCCTCGCGAACGGCTGACGGTGGCCTCGATCAGCGCCAGCACCCGCTCCGGGATCCGCAGCGGCGGCAGGTGATCGACGCCCGGCACCTCGACGAACTCCACACCCGGAATGCGCGTCGCGGCCTGCTGGGCGGCGTCGATGATCCAATCCACGTCCAGATCGCCGACCAGCAGCGAAGTGGGCGCGGTGATCTCGCCGAGCCGGTCGAACACGTCCGGGTTCGGCTGCTCCAGATCGTTCTCGGCGAGCCAGCCCCGGACCCCCGACCGGAGTTGCTCGACCACTTCCGGGGTTCGTTCGCCGCGCGCCCACATACTCAGCGCCACCTCGACCATCGCGTCGAATCCCTGTTTCTCGGCTTCGGCGTAGGCGGCACGCACCGCCGGAGCTGCCGGAACCGGGAACCCGGAGATGCCCGGGCAGAGCAGCACCAGAGCCGACACCCGCTCCGGCTGGGTGATCGCCAGTCCCAAGGCGGCGTCCCCGCCCTGGCTGCACCCGACGATCGGGGCCCGCTCGATCCCGAAGTGATCCAGCACCGCTACCAGATCGTCGAGAAGCACAAACGGCGCGGTGGGTGCGGGCGACCGCCCGAATCCGCGGGCGTCGTAGCGAATCACTCGGAACCGCCCCCGTAGATCCGGCAGGATCGGATCCCACACCCGCGAGTCACCCACCCCCGGGTGTAGCAGCACCAGTGGCGGACCGTCCCCACTGTCGTCCGCCCACACCGTGTCGCCACCGGCGACCTTCACCATCGTCTCAGTCATGCCGGGCAGCCTAGGCGCCCTGGTCACCGCCCGATATCGAGTTTCACCGCCGATAGGGGACAACTCACACACGCCAGCACGGACCCGTCCGATTCGGTCCGGGTGACCGTGCCGCCGATCAGTCGAACCCGGCACTCGCCACAGCCGCCGGCCATGCAGGAGTACGGCATCGGCAGCCCAGCGGCAAGCCCCGCGTCGAGCAGCGTATGCCCCGGTGCCACCGTCGTCGTGCCGAGAGAACGACCGTTCTGTTCAACGGTCAGCTCCTGCGTTTCAGCCGACCCACCCCCGGCGTCCACACCGGCGGCGTAGCGCTCACTGTGCACCCGCGACCCGTCGACTCCCAGACCGGTCAGGACGTCCTGAACCGCGTCCATCAGCGCTTCGGGACCGCACACGTAGTAGTGGGCGTCAGCGGCGGGCGCCACCCCCACGATCCAGTGGCGAATCCCCGCCCCGTCGAGCCGCCCACCCGCGTGGGCCGGTTCCGCCGCGGTGAGCCGCCCGCTCTGGCCGGTCAGCACGTGGGTGACCGACAGCCGGCCCGGGTGCTCGGCGGTGAGCCTGCCCAACTCGGCCGCGAAGATGATCTCCTCTTCGCTGCGGCTGCTGTAGAGCAGCGCGATCCGGCCGGGAACCCCACCCGCCAGCCGCGTGCGGATCATGCTCATCATCGGGGTCACCCCGCTGCCCGCCGCGACCAGCACGATCTCCGCCGTGGACGCCAGATGGAACGTGCCGGCCGGGCCACGCACCGCCAGCCGGTCGCCGGTACGCAGACTCTGGTGCACATGCGTGGAGAACCGCCCGCCCTCGATCCGTTTGACGGTCACCTCAAGCTGTGACGAGCCGGGAGCCGACGACGCCGAATAGGCCCGGCGCACCGGCTGACCGTCCAGATCGGCGACGAGGGTGAAGAACTGGCCGGCCCGGAAGTCGAACGACCCGCCCGCAGCGTCGGTCAGCACGAGCGTGACCGCGCTCGGCGTCTCCCGGCGGATCTCGGCGACACGTACCTCCCGCAGCCCGCCGTCCTGCGCGTAACCCTCCTTCCGTAGACCGGACCGGTAGGCCTTGGCCATCACCCGCCGCAACAGTCGCTCGATGCCTGGAATCGCCCAGAGCGCCCGCAGCAGCCGCCCGCCCCGCCCCGCGTTGGCCGCCAGATGCTCCCCGGCCAGCACCATCAGGTCCGGTGTCTCGCCGGGAACGACGTGCGCGCCGGGTGACCACATTCGCGAACCGGCCACCACCTCGCTCTCGGTCACCTCGGCATGCTCCACGTCGACGAGAAGCGCCGCGTGCGGTGGCATTCCGCGCAGTGCCAGCGTCGCCAGCAGTTCGGGATCAGCGGTGATGACACCCCGGCCGTTCAGGTGCAGCACCCCGCCGCGTCCCGGCACCAGTGCCGCCAGCGAGAGCCGGTCGTCCTGCATCAGGTTGTGCAGCGCGTCAGCCCGTTTGTTGCCCTTCCGGTCGGCGATGAGCAGCGTGCGGTCGTCCAGAATCCAGGCCACCGCCCCCTGGTCGCCGCGCGGGCTGGTGTCGCTGCCGGTTCCACCCCAGGTGGAGAGCGCGAGGAACGGGGCGGCGGCGAGGAACGCGGCGACCCCCGACCGGCCCAGGGGCCCGTCGCCGGTGACCTCGGGGGTGGCCACGGCCGGGGCGGGTGGCTGCCACAGGCTGGACCGGAGAACGGCTTGTGCGCAGTGCACAAACGCTTCCTCAACATTGACGGTCACGTCAACATCGACGCCCGGCTCAACGTTGACGGGCGCGGTTCCGTTGATGCGCAGGACCTCGCCGACGCCCGGCAGCAGGAAGAACAGTGAGACCGGCCCCTGGGCGCCCGGTGGAGCGGCGAACGCGATGCGGGTCGGGGACAGCATCCGGGCGAAGCCGGGACGGCCACCGACGAAGGTCGTCGTACTCGTGCCGGTGGCGTCCCGATAACCGAACGCCGCGATCGGGCTGCGGGCCAGAACCATCCGGCAGCCCTCGTCCAGGGCGCCGATCTGCTTGAGCATGACCGCTGCCGCAGGACTGCCGACGGTCGCCTCGATCTGCTCCACGGTCGACAGGAGATGTTTGTCTTCGCTGCTCACCGTACTATTGTGAGCAATAGCTCAACTATTGCGCTACTCGCTTTCACCAGCACCGGAAGGACCCGAGATGCCGCCGGCCGACCGCCGACTTCAGCCACGTCGCGAGCCCCGTCAGGTGCGTGCCGAACTCACCCGCGAACGCATCCTCGCCGCGGCTGCTCACGTTTTCACCGAGTTCGGCTATGCCGCCGGCACCACCAACCGCATCGCCGAGCGGGCCCGCATCTCGATCGGTTCGCTGTACCAGTACTTCCCCAACAAGGACGCCATCCTCGCCCAGCTGCTGGTGCGCCACATCGACCGCGGTACCTGGACCGGCGCCGACCAGCTCGGCCTCGCGCCGGGCACGCTCAAGGACACCGTCCGGGCGATGGTCCGCGACGCGATCGACAACCACAGCGAGGACCCGCAACTGCTGCGCATCATGATCGAAGAGGCGCCGCTGTCCCAGGAACTGCTCGACACCATCGAACGGCACGGCCGGACCCGCACCGCCCAGATCAGTGACCTGCTCGCCCGCCACCCGGACGTCCGGGTCGGCGACGTCGGCACCGCCGCCGACCTGATCCTGTTCACCATCGAGATGAACACCCACAAACTGATGGCGGCCCCCGGTTCGGTCCCGGTCGAGACCTTCGAACGCGAACTCGTCGACATGATCACCCGCTACCTGCGCGGCGACCAGTAGGAGAAAAAGCCGCAACCCCTTTGCCGGTACGCCCCACGAAAGCCCTGCCTCGTCCCCGCGAGGTGGGCGCGGCCCGAGGCCGACCCGCGACCGCCGGGCCGAATGCGGTGGCCACCGGAATCCGGATTCCACGGACGATCAGCCCACTGGCCGCCACAATCCAGATGTATGAGTGACGAATCGCGGGAGAGCCGCCGTGACCGGCGCATACGGTGGATCGGGGCCGTGATCGTCGTGCTGGGAGCGGTCGCCGGCGGGGTGATCCTCGCGCTCGATCAGGAGCAGCGGACCACCTCGGCGGCCATCGTGGTCGCCGTCACCGACCGCGGCCCGATCACGCTCGACGTAGCCACCACCGGCACTGTCGAACCCGCCACCACCCGAGCCCTGTCGTTCGGGGTGGGCGGCACCGTCGCCGCAGTGCCGGTACGCCCCGGCAACCGGGTGGTCAAGGGCCAGAAACTGGCCACGCTGGACGGCACCGACACCACCGACGCCGTCACTGACGCCCAGTCCCAGTTGGCCGAGGCCCGAACCCGGCTCACCGCCGCGAAGGTGGTCACCGCCCACACCACCGCAAGCGCCACCACCTGCGCCCGCCCGGCCAGATCCACCCCGGCCGCCGCTGCCGCCGCTGTCCCCGCTCTCCCCGTTGCCCCCGCAGCTGTCCCCGTTGCCCCCGATGCTGCCGCCGCAGCCGACGTTGCCGCTGCTGCCGCCGACGTCGAAGTCACTGCCACCTACGAGATCGATCTCGGCTCGGCCGTCTCCGCGACGCCCTGCGCGACCCAGGGGTTCCCGGACCGCGGCAACGACCCGGTTCTCACCGCCGAGCAGCAGGTCAACCGGGCCGCCCGCGCTGTCGAGAAGGCGACGACGGCGCGGGCCGGCGCTACCATCACCGCCCCGATCGCCGGCACCGTGGTCGCGGTCTCCGGCAGTGTCGGTGACCAGGTCCGGAGCGGTGCCGGATTCGTGAGCCTGGCCGACACGTACACCATGCAGGTGCGGGCCGACTTTCCGGAAGCGGACGCCGGCTCGCTCGCGGTCGGGCAGAACGCCACCGTCACG
The DNA here is from genome assembly GCF_900104725.1 of Actinoplanes derwentensis. NCBI lineage: Bacteria > Bacillati > Actinomycetota > Actinomycetes > Micromonosporales > Micromonosporaceae > Actinoplanes > Actinoplanes derwentensis. Next base: position 4,444,344 of record NZ_LT629758.1, on the reverse strand, counting down.
CTGGCCGGTGCGGACGCGGGGCTCGACGCCGCCGTGGTCCAGGTCGATCCGGCCGGGACGTCGGACGGCACCCTGGTCCGGTACGGCGTCCTGCTCGCCTTCGCCGCATCGCCGGACGGTCTGCTCGTCGGCCAGAGCGCCCAGGTCAAAGTGCGCACCGGCGAGGTGGCCGACGCACTGCGAGTGCCGTCGACGGCCGTGCACGACGTCTCCACCGGTGCCGGGACGGTCCTGGTGCGCAGCGGTAACCGCTCGGCCGAGCGGCTGGTGACGGTCGGGCTCCGCGGTGATCAGTACACCGAGATCCTCGACGGGCTGTCCGTGGGCGATCAGGTCGTCCGTTCCTGGTGAACCCTTTCCGATAACAAGCGGCACGAACCGCCCGGAAGGCATGATGAGGGTGTGAAAGCGCTTCGCCGTCCCAGTACGGCAGTGAACGCCCTGCTGGCCCTGCTGATCGTCGGTGCGGGGCTCTGGGGCTGGGTCCTGCTGCGGGACACTTCCGAGACGACCCTGGTGAGCGCCTCCGGGACCCGGACGGTGACCGTCTCGCAGGGCACCGTCACCAAGACGGTGACCGCGGACGGCTCGGTGGCCAGTGCCGCCACCGCCACCGCCACGTTCACCACCGCGGGCACCGTCACCAAGATCACCGCAAAGGTGGGGCAGGCGGTGGCCGCCGGAGCGCTGCTCGCCCGGGTCGACCCCACTGACGCCCAGCGCGACCTGGCGCTCGCCGAGGCGAACCGGGAGGCCGCCGAGGACTCCCTGGACCGGGCCGAGACCGCGGGCACCGACACCGGGAACGCCACCAACGCGGTCGCCGAGGCCGAGATCGCCGTCGACGAGGCGGAGGCCGCGGTCGCCGGGACCCGTCTGGTCGCCCCGATGGCCGGCACCGTGGTCGCGATCAACGGCACCCTGGGCGGATCGTCGACGGTCTCCGGGCAGGATTCGACCGGTGGTTTCGTGGACCTGGTGGATCTGTCGAAGCTGCAGATCACCGCCGCGTTCCCCGAAGCGGACGCCACCGAACTGAAGGTGGGCCAGACCGCCACCATCGTGTGGAACGCGCTGCAGAGCGCCACCGCCACCGGCCGGGTGACCGCCGTCGACCCGACCGCGACCACCACGAACAGTGTCGTCACCTACGGTGTCACGATCAGCCTGCCGACCCCGCCGGCGGGCGTCAAACCCGGTCAGACCGTGACCGTCGCGGTGGTCACCGGCACCGTCGGGGACGCCGTCATGGTCAACTCGGCGGCGATCAGCACCACCGGCAACCGGAAGTCCGTCACCGTCCTCACCACGGCCGGTCAGCAGGAGGTCCGCCAGGTCAAGATCGGCCTGGCCGGTGACGACGCCTCGCAGATCACCGAAGGGCTGACCGCCGGCGAGCGGGTGGTCATCCCGGAGAGCACCACCACGACCACCACCACGAACACGCGCGGCGGGTTCCCCGGGACCGGCGGCAACGGTGGCCCGCCCGGCGGCGGAACGGGCGGGCGCTGACCATGCTGCCGGTCCTGGACGTCCGGGCGCTGACCAAGGTGTACGGCGTCGGCGACACCGAAGTGCGCGCCCTCGACGGCGTGACCCTGTCGGTGGACAAGGGCGAGTACGTCGCGGTGATGGGCTCGTCCGGTTCCGGCAAGTCGACGCTGATGAACATCCTGGGCTGCCTGGACGTGCCGACCACCGGCCGCTACCTGCTCGACGGGGTGGACGTCAGCCGGCTCAGCGACGAGCAGCTCGCCCTGGCCCGGAACCGGTTGATCGGCTTCATCTTCCAGTCGTTCAACCTGATCCCGCGGACCAGTGCGGTCGCGAACGTCGAGCTGCCCCTGGCGTACGCCGGAATGAAAGGTCCTGAGCGGCGCCGCCGCGCCCTGTTGTCCCTGGACCTGGTGGGTCTCGCCGACCGCGCCGACCACGAGCCCAACCAGCTCTCCGGCGGCCAGCAGCAGCGGGTCGCGGTGGCTCGCGCGCTGGTCACCGAACCGGCGCTGCTGCTGGCCGACGAACCCACCGGAAACCTGGACAGTCACGCCACCGAGGAGGTCCTGGCGGTGCTCGACGACCTGAACGCGGCCGGCCGGACCATCGTGATCATCACGCACGAGGACGAGGTGGGCGCCCGCGCCGACCGGCTGATCAAGCTCCGCGACGGCCGGGTCACCGCCGACTCGCGACAGCAGCCGGCCGGCCGGCACGCGGCGGGAGCCACCCGATGAACTTCGCCGAGATCGTCCGGTTCGCGCTGCGCGGCATCGGGGCCAACAAGCTGCGGTCCGCCCTCACCATGCTGGGCATCCTGATCGGGGTCGCCGCGGTGATCCTGCTGGTCGCGGTCGGCAACGGTTCCGCTCAGGCGATCGCCACCCGGATCGAGGCTCTGGGCACCAACACCCTGACCGTGATGAGCACCAGCCGGGGCAGCGGTGGCCTGACCATGCGGGTCTCCGACGCCCTCGCCGATCCGAATCTCGCTCCGGACGTCCGGTCGGTCTCGCCGGTCGTCAGCACCGCTGCCACCCTCACCTACGAGGGCGACGAACACGCCGTCAGCACGTTCGTCGGCACCACCCCGGCCTGGTTCGCCGCCTCCAACTTCCCGGTCGCGGCGGGGGCGGTCTTCACCGCCGACGACGAGGCCCAGGCCCGCCGGGTGGTGGTGATCGGGCAGACCGTCGCCGAGGAGATGTTCTCCGGGGTGGACCCGGTAGGTCTGCAGGTCACCGTCGGCGGCGCGCTGTTCACCGTCGTCGGGGTGCTAGACGAGAAGAGTTCCACCGGGTTCAGCGACGCCAACGACACCGCGGTCGCCCCGATCAGTGCGGTCCGCCAGGTCCTCTCCGGGTACGGGTCACTCAACTCGATCCTGGTCGAAGCCGACGACTCGTCGAAGGTCGACACCGTCCAGGCGCAGATCGCCACCGTCCTGGATCAGCGGGTCCCGGCGACCACCGACGGTACCGCTTACCGCATCCAGAACGCCTCCCAGCTGCTGGCGACGCAGACCGAGACCGCTGACACGTTCACCACGCTGCTCGGTGCGGTGGCCGCGATCAGTCTGCTGGTCGGCGGCATCGGCATCACCAACATCATGCTGGTCACGGTGACCGAACGGACCCGGGAGATCGGCATCCGCAAAGCTCTGGGCGCCCCGCGCCGGGTGATCCTCACCCAGTTCCTGATCGAGGCCACCTTGCTCAGTGTCATCGGCGGTGGCCTGGGGGTGGCCGCCGCGATGATCGGCAGCCGGTTCTCGATCGTCGGCGTGCAACCGGTGATCGTGCCCAGTTCGGTGGCGCTCGCCCTGGGAGTCTCCGTGGTGATCGGCCTGTTCTTCGGCGGCCTGCCCGCCGCCCGCGCCGCCCGCCTCCGCCCGATCGACGCACTCCGCTACGAATAGGGGCCCGAGCCGTGACTTCCTCCGACCACGACACCGAGGTCCTGTCCCGCCCGGAAACCCCGTCCGGCCTGACCGAAGCCCTGGCCGCGGCCGCCCCGCGCCGATGGTGGAACCGCACCACCATCGCCCTGCTCGGCGCGGCCCTGCTGATCGGCGGTTTCCTCGGCGGTGTCCAGGCGCACGAACGCTGGGGCACCACCTCGTCCACGTCGGCGCAGCCCGGCAGCGGTTTTCCCGGCGGCGCGGGCATGCCCAGCGGCTTCGGTGGTGGCCGGGGAAACGCGTCCGGTGCTCCCGGCGGCGCCCCGGCCACCCCCGTCGGCACCACCGGGACGGTGAAGCTGGTGGACGGCACCACCCTCTACCTGGAGACGGCGGCCGGTGAGACGGTGACCGTGCGGACCGCCGGCACCACCACGGTGAAACTCAGCCAAGCTGTCACCCTGGACAAGCTCCTCGCCGGCGTGGCCGTGACCGTCCAGGGCGTCCCCGACTCCGAAGGCGTCATCACGGCCACCACGGTCACCGCCGGCTGAACCGTGGTGTCCACCAGTTGGCCCGGCCCATCAGCGCCATCGTGGCCGGGACCAGCACACCCCGGATGACCGTGGCGTCGATCGCCACCGCGACGGCCAGCCCCAGCCCGGTCATCTTCACGATCGGGCTGGTGTCAAGCACGAAGCTCGCGAACACGCACCCCATGATCAACGCCGCTGACGTGATCACCATGCCGGTGCCGGCCAGACCCTCCCGGACCGACCGCCGGTTGTCGCCGGTCGCGTCCCACGACTCCCGCACCGCCGTGAGCAGAAAGACCTCGTAGTCCATCGACAGCCCGAAGAGCAGCGCGAACAGTAGCATCGGCACATAGGACTCGATCGGCACCGGCCCGTCCAGCCCCAGCAGCGTCACACCCCACCCCCACTGGAACACCGCGGTCAGCACTCCATAGGCGGCGGCCACCGAGAACAGATTCATCACGGCCGCCTTGACCGCGACCACCGGCGCCCGGAAGGCGGCCAGCACCAGCAGGGCGGCAAGGACCACCACGAGACCGATGACGTACGGCATCCGGTCCCCGACCCGTTCGGCCAGCGCAGCCTTGGCCGCCGTGGCCCCGGTCACGAAGACCCGAACTCCCGGCACGGACACCTGCTCCAGCCCGCGAACCGTAGCCACCGCCCCCGGATCCCCGGGACTGTCCGCCGGAATCACCCGCACCGACACGGCCGACCCGTCCGCCGACACCTGGGCGGGCTGCACCCGCACCACACCCGGCACTGCCGCGACGGCCGCGGACAACGCCTCCACCCGAGCATCCACCAGGGTCTTGCCGTCAGCGGCGGGTGGTGCGGTGGCGCTGCTGCTCGCGGGCATTGACGGTGCGGTGGCACCGGTCCCGGTTGCGCTGCTCACGGTTGCTGATGGTGGTGGTGGGGTGATGGTGCCGCCGGTGGGTGTGGTGGCGGTGCTGCCCGCCGCCGGTGCCGGGATGGCGGGTGAGAGTTCGGCGACCACGATGATCGGGCCGGTGGCGCCCGCCCCGAACTCCTCGGCCATGACGTCGTATCCGGCCCGGGCCGCGGTGCCCGGCGGATCGTCACCGGCGTCCGTCTGGCCCAACGTCATCGCCGTCACCGGTGCGGCCACCACCAACAGCAAAGCCACGCTGACCAGTGCCCATGGCCAGGGTCGCCGGGTGACCCGGTCCGCCAGATTTCCCCACGCCGAACCACGCCCGGTATCCGTCGCGGCGGCGGAGGCCGAAGCGGAAGTGGGTGCGGGAGCGGAGTCGAACACGGGTGTGGACGCGGAGGTGGGTGTGGAGGCGGGCGCGGGGGTGGTGACGGGAGGGGGTGGAGCCGGTGGCTGGCGGCGGAGGCGGAGGGCGTTGACGCGGGGGCCCAGTAGAGCGAGCAGGGCGGGGAGGAGGGTGATCGAGGAGGCTACCGCTATCAGGACGATCAGGCCGGCGGTCCAGCCCAGGGTGGCCAGGATCGGTACTCCGGCTACGGCCAGGCCGGCCAGGGCGACGATCACCGTTCCGCCGGCGAAGGCCACCGCGCTGCCCGAGGAGACGACCGTGGCCACGATCGCCTCCGGGATCGGGACACCGTCGGTGAGCAGGGTGCGGTAGCGGGTGATCATGAACAGGGCGTAGTCGATGCCGACGCCCAGCCCGATCATCGTGGCCACCGTGGTGGCCACCGCCGGGATCGCGGTCAGATGCCCGGCCAGCCCGATCACACCGAGTCCGCAGACCAGGGTGAGCAGCGCGGTCAGCAGCGGAAGTCCGGCCGCGACCAGCCCGCCGAACGCGACGATCAGCACCACCAGTGCCACCCCGATGCCGAGGGCCTCGCTGCGCCGGGTGTCCGCCTCGCCACGGGCCAGCGTCCCGCCCGGAAACACGGTGTCCGCCGCCGGTTCCGCCGCGGCCAGAACCTCACCGATCAGTTCTTCGCTGATGTCGCGTGGACTCACGTCGAACTGCACCGCCAGGTACCCGGTGCCGCCGTCCGCCGTCAGCGAACCGGCCCCCACACTGGGCGGCGTCACCGAAGTGACGTGGTCGAGTCCGCTGATCCGGTCCGCCGCCGCGGCCGTCAAGGCCGGGTCCAGTGGTCCGCCGGCCGAGCGGAGGATGACGGTGCCGTTCGCGCCGCCCGCTCCGGGGAAATGCTCGTCCAGCAGATCCCGCCCGTGTTGAGCGGCGGTTCCCGGCAACGTGGTGTCGTCGTCCACCGCTGACCCGAACACCAGCACCGACCCGGCGACGGCCACCGTGACCAGCAGCCATCCGGCGACCGTCCACCAGGGCCGCCGAACCGCGAACCAGCCGGCCCGGGTGAACAGCCGATGGATCCGGCCTCCCGCACGAGCGGCACTCATGCGGCACCTCCGGAGTAGCGGCCCGAGCCGCCGCCTACACCCTCGCCCACACCGAACCTGCCGGCAACCCCGCCCTCGGTGGAACAGGAGGAGCCGCCGGTGGGAGCGCCGGCTGTTACAGCGTCGCCGGTGAGGGCATCGGCTGTCACGTTGTCGCCGGTGATGGTGAGGCGGAGGCCGGTGATCGCGGCCTCGGCACCGGTGTAGGCCAGCCCGGCGGGCAGTTCGGGCAGGTCCATGGTGGGGGCGTTCGCTCCGTCACCGAAACGGGAGGCGGGCAACCGGATACCGGCGACCGGCAGTTCCACCTCGTCCGGGCGGATCCGCAGCCGGCCGTCGGTGATCTCCGGGGTGGCGATCACGGTCACCTGCAATTCGCGTCCCAGGATCGTCCGGGTCATCGGGATCAGTAGATGCCCGGCGCCGTCCGTGGACAACGGACCGGAGAGCAGGCCCGGAACGGTGCCGGAATCCGCAGCGCCGGAACTCGGCGGAATCACGGCAGGACTCGGGGCCGCGGAGGCGGAAGTCGAGGCGGCGGCGGAAGACGAGGAGGAAAGGGAGGAATGGGAGGAAGAGGAGACCGGCGGGATTGCGGCGGGGAATCGGGAGCTGGTGGCGGAGGCGGAGGTTGCCGTGATCGCGATGGGGGAGATGGAGGGCGTGGGGGCGGGGGCGTGTAGATCCCCGTACGGCAAGGTGATCGTGGCCCTGATGGATTCTGCGGACGGTGTGCCGGTCGCCGGGAGGCTCACCTGTGCCGCGTCGACCTCGACGGACAACCGGAAGCGGCCCGCCGGGACCGCGTCGGCCGTCAGCCGGACGCTGTCGAAGCGGCGGCGGGCCAGCTGGTCCAGGAACGGTACGCCGCCGAAGGAGACGGACGGGTCCGAGGACAGGCCCGCCGCGCAGCGGACCTGGGCGGCCAGGCGCCCGGCGGCGATCGACGCGGCCGCCCGGTCGGCGACGACGGTCGCGGTGAGCAGGCAGCCGGCCGTCACCCCGATGATGATCAGTGGTTTTCGCACGTCACCCATGGCATCAGCGGCCGGTGACGGCTCGATGCGAACCGGATGAGAGTCAGATGGGAACCTCGAACCAGACCGTCAGTCCCGGGTCACCGAGTGTGATTCCGGTGGTGCCGTGGTGGGCGTGGATCGCCTCGGCGACGATGGCCAGGCCCAGGCCGGCGCCACCGGTGTGGGCGCGGGACGTGTCCGCCCGCCAGAAGCGTTCGAACGCCCGGGCCACCGACGCCGGAGGCAGACCCGGCCCCTGATCGGTGACCTCGACCCGCACCGCGGGCACCCCGAAACCCGGCATACCGGCAGACGGCGAGCCAGGTGTGCCACCGGCGCCCGACTCGGATGTGCCGCCGGTGGGGCGGGTGACGGCGGACTCGGGTGGGCCGCCGACGAGATGGGCGGTGATCGACGCGGGTGTGCCGGCCGGGGTGTGGGCGAGGATGTTGCCGAGCAGGTTGGCCAGCACCTGCCGCAGCGTGCTCTCGTCGCCGGTGACGGTCACCGGGCCGGTGACCGTGACGTCGAGGGGACGGTCCGGTTCGATGGCGCGGGCGTCGGCGACCGCGTCCCGGATCAGTGCCGCCAGGTCGACCGGGCCGCGGCGGGGCGGGGGATCGGACTCCAGCCGGGCCAGGTAGAGCAGCTCGTCGACGAGCGCGCCCATCCGCCCGGCCTCCTGCTCCAGGCGGCGCAGCACGTCCGGGCGGTCGGCCAGGTCGACGACGCCGGTGCGGATGAGCTGGAGGTAGCCGCTGATCGAGGTGACCGGGGTGCGCAGTTCGTGCGAGGCGTCGGCGACGAAGGCACGCATCCGCTGTTCGGAGCGTTCCCGCACGGCCATCGCGGCCTGGATCCGGCTGAGCATCCCGTCGACGGACACCGACAGCCGCCCGACTTCGGTGCGGGCTTCGGGGGAGCCGGGCGGGGGCGCGCCGACCCGGCGGTCCAGGTTGCCGCCGGCGATGGCCCCGGCGGTCGCGGCGATCTCGTCGAGCGGGCGTAACCGGCGGGCCACCAGCCAGCGGGCCAGTACGGTGAGCAGCATCAACACCACGGTCGACGTGATCGCGGCGGTGAGGGCGAGGCGGGTCACGGTGTCCCGTACCGGCGCTAGGGGAAGGCCGAGCAGCACCAGACCCGTGGCGACCGGCACTACCTGGACCCGGTAGGAACCTTGCACGGTCTGCGGTCCGGCCTCGGCGGTCGCGGCGTGGTCCAGCAGTGGCGTCGCGGGCAGTGGAGTGCCGCCGAAGAGCCGCACGGTGTGCCCGTCGGTGCGCCGGAACTCGATCAGGTATTCGGTGACGGAGATCGCCGAGCGCAGTTCGGAGCCGTCACCGCCGGGCGGGATCAGCGCGGCACGCTGCCGGACCAGGACGGCCGCGGCGGCGAGTTGTTCGTCGGTCTGTTTCATCAGGTACGACCGGAGCGCCACCGCCGCGGTCAGCCAGGTGATCAGCAGAGCCGCCGCGGTCAGTCCCGCGACTCCGGCGATCAGGGTGAACCGCAGCGAACGGCGGCTCATTGGCGCAACGCGTAACCGAAGCCGCGGTGGGTGACGATCAGTGGCGGCCCGAACCGGTCGAGTTTGCGGCGCAGGTAGCCGACGTAGGTGTCGACGACGTTGGAGACCGCGGTCGTGTCGTATTCCCACACGGCGTCCAGGATCTGCGCCCGGGACAGCACGCGGCCGGGGTTGGCCAGCAGGTAGCGCAGCAGCCGCAGCTCGGTGGGGGAGAGCGTCACCTGTTCCCCGGCCCGGCGCACCTGCAGGGTCTCCTGGTCGAGCTCGACGTCGGCGTAGCGCAGCACCGGGTCGGTCCGGGTCGGCTCGCCACCCCGGACCCGGCGCAGCACCGCGCGCACCCGGGCCAGCAGCACTTCCACGTCGAAGGGTTTGGTCACGTAGTCGTCGCCGCCCCAGGCCAGCCCGGACAGCTGGTCGGTGCGGCCGTCCCGCGCGGTGAGGAAGATGATCCCGGCGTCGCAACCCTGTTCGCGTAGCCGCCGGCACACGTCCAGGCCGTTGCCGTCGGGCAGCATGACGTCGAGCAGCACCAGGTCGGGCGGGTGGGCGGTGGCTACGGAGACGGCCTCGGCGGCGGTGGCCGCGGTGCCGACGGTGAAACCGTGGAAGGTGAGCACGGTCCGCAGCAGGTCGAGGATGTTGGGCTGGTCGTCGACGACGAGGACGTGGGCGTTCATGGTGCTGTCATCGAAACACAGGTCGATGAGAACCCGATGAGAACCGGCGCTCAGCGATGCCGGCGGCGCATCAGCACCGCGACCAGAGCGGCGATGAACAGGTCGACCACGATGATCAGGCCGGGCCAGCCGAACAGCAGCATGACCGGTGGGACCAGGACGAACAGGCCGGCGCAGAGTACCGCCACGGCCGGGAAGCGGACCTCCGACGGTGGCTCGGCCATCCGCGCGGCGAAGTCCGGGTCGCTGAGGATGACCCGTTGTTCCAGCTCGGCTATGACGCGACGGTCGTCGTCACTCAACATGGATGCCCCCTATGACGGAGTAGCCGTCCGGGGATTACCCGCGGTTCACATCATTAAACGAGATCAGTCAATATCGCGGCCAGTAGGGTGGTGCGGGCGGCCAAACCGGTCGCCGAGACCCATTCGGTACGGGCGTGCGCGCCCCCACCCCACGGGGCCAGACCGTCGACCGTCGGGTGGCCCAGCGAACCGGTGGTGTTCGTGTCGGCGGCACCGTCGGCCGGGTGGCCGTTCAGAGTCTGCCCGGCACCGGCCGCGATCACCCGGATCCGGTCCAGCAGTGCCGCACCGGCCGGGCCGGGCTGCCAGGTGGGGCGATGCGACAGTAGTTCGGTGGTGACCGACGCCTTCGGGCGGATCGGGTCCAGGGCCCGCAGCGCGCCGAGCACCGCTTCCTCGTCGGCCGGGTCGGTGAACCGTAATCCCAGGTCGGCGTGCGCCCGGCCGGCGACCACATTGGTCCGGCCGCCACCGGCGATCGTTCCGGTGTTCAGCAGCACCGGGCGCGCCGACACCAGCGCACGCACCCGGATCAGCTGGTCCACCAGCTCGTCGATGGCACTGGCCCCGGCGTCCGGGTCGAGGGCGGCGTGCGCCTCCACTCCGGTCACCGCGATGCGGGCCCGGGTGCTGCCCCGGCGGCCGGTCTTCAGGTCGCCGCCGGGGTGCGGTGGTTCCAGGCCGAGCACCGCGGACGACTTCGCCGCCTCGGAGCGCACCAGGTCACCGGCGGTCGGCGAGCCGATCTCCTCGTCGGCGACCACGATCACTCGTACCGCCGGATGTGGACCTTGAAGTTGGGAGATCGCGGTGAGCAGGGCGACGAGACCGGCCTTGGTGTCGTAGACCCCCGGCCCGCGCACCACGTCACCCGTCACCGACCAGGGCATCTCGGCGAGAGTGCCGACCGGCCACACCGTGTCGTAGTGGCTCAGGAACAGCAGCGGCGGCCCGGTGACGTCGCGCGCCGGTAGCGTCCAGATCAGATGGTCGCCGGTCGGGTGGGCCTCCCGGGCGGTGTGCAGACCGGCCCGCGCGGCGTCGGCCTCCAGCGCCTCGGCGAGGGCGGCCAGTCGCCGGGCGTCTCCGGTGGGCGACTCGAGCAACGTGTACCGGCGCAGCGTCTCCAGCATATCCGAACGCTAAGTCGCACCGAACCCATTGTCAACGAGCGTGGATATTGCCACGATGATGGTTATACGTTTCGTATCTTTGACGGGGGGCGGTCATGGAAGTGGTGGTACGCGAGCTCGACGGGGCTGCCGAGTGGACCGCGGCGTCGGCGCTCTACCGATCCGTCTTCGGCTACCAGCAGCCCGAGTTCGGGGTCAACCCGCGCCTGCTCGCCGCCCTGCGGGAGAACTCCGGCTCGGTCATCGGAGCCCTCGGCTCTGACGGCACGGTGATCGGCTTCTGCTACGGCTTCGCCGCCGTCGACGGCGGCGAGCTGTACCACTACTCGCAGGCCGCCGTGGTCGCCCCCGCCGCCCAGGGTTCCGGGGTGGGCCGCCAGCTGAAACAGGCCCAGGCGGAGGTGGCGCGGGCGACCGGCGCGCGGACCATGCGATGGACCTTCGATCCGTACGCGTTACGCAACGCCCACTTCAATCTGGCCGTCCTCGGCGCGGCCGGGATCCGGTTCCGGCCCGACTACTACGGCGACGACACCGACCGTGTCCTGGTCAGCTGGGACCTGTGGCACGCCCGTAAACCCGGCGCCCCGCTCCCGCCGGTGGACACCCCGGCCGATTCCCGGATCGCCGCGCCGCGACGGTCCGACCGGGCGGCTCTGCGGGCCCGGCTGCGCGAGCGATTCGCCTCCGGCGCCCGGCTGACCGGGGTGGTCCAGGCGTCCGGCCGGGCCACCTACCTGTTCGAGGCGGCGTCGTGACCAGCCCGTCCGAACGGTTCGACCGGCACGTGCAGCGGCGGTCCGCGCAGGTGCTCAAGCAGCGTGTTCTGGAACAACAGCGTGCCGAGTTCGAGAAAGCCCTGGCCTGGGCGGCCGAACACGACGCGATCGAGCAGGCCGCCGCCCTGATCGTGTCGGCCCGGCGCCGTTTCCTGCTCGGTTACGGCAAGTCGCTGGCGTACGCGTCGATGCTCGCCACCGACCTCAGCGCCGGGCTGTCCGGCGTGCACCTGGTCGGCGACGGCTCACTGCGGGCCCTGGACGTGCTCAGCGACGTCCGTCAGGGTGACCTGCTCGTGGCCGTGTCGATGTCACGCTACCGCCGGGAGACCGTCGAGGTCGCCGAGGCGTACGTGTGCAACGAGGGCCAGCTCGTCCTGATCACCGACGCCGACGACGCACCCCTGGCCGCAGTCGCCACCACCAGCATCGTGATCGGCGCCGACAGCGCCTCCTTCGCGAACTCGCCCACCTCGGTCGCGCTCGCCCTGCACCTGCTCGCCACCCTGACCATCGCCAGCTCGAAAGGCGCCGGCCGCCGGCTGCGCGACCGGGACGCTCTCGCGGCCGGCCTGGGACTCTACGTGGAGACCACATGATCGAGCGGGTGGAACTGCGACGGGTCCGGCTGCCGCTCGTGCACCGCTTCCAGACCAGCTCGCACGCGAAGCGGGAGCTGGAACACATCCTGGTGACCCTGATCGACACCGACGGCGCCACCGGGTGGGGTGAGATCGCGTCGCCGAGCGGGCCGTTCTACTGCGCCGAGACGGTGGAGAGCTGCTGGGCGGTGGCCCGGGACCATCTCGCGCCGATGATCCTGAAGGCCGCCTGGGAGCATCCGTCCGAGCTGCCGGTGGTGCGCGGGAACTACTTCGCCCGCGCCGGGTTCGACATGGCCGCCTGGGATCTGTGGGCGCGGGTGCGGGGCGTACCGCTGGCGACCGCCCTCGGGGGAGAGCGGGTGAAGGTCGAAGCCGGCGTGTCACTGGGGATCGAGCCGACCATCGACGACCTGCTGGAACAGGTCGGGCTGCGGGTGGCCGAGGGCTATCGGCGGGTCAAACTCAAGATCGCTCCCGGCTGGGACGTGGAACCGGTCACGGCAGTGCGAGAGAGATATCCGGACCTGCTGCTCCACGTCGACGCCAACGGCGCTTACCCCTCGGGCGAGATGTCGGTGTTCGGCGAACTGGATCAGCGGGGACTGTCGATGATCGAACAGCCTTACGCACCTCGCGACCTGCTCGCCCACGCCGCACTGCAGGACCGGATCACCACCCCGATCTGCCTCGACGAGTCGATCGAGGAGGTCGGCGACCTGGCCACCGCACTGCACCTGGGCGCGGCCCGGATCGTGAACCTCAAGGTCTCCCGGATGGGCGGTCTCACCAGCGCGCTGCAAGCCCACGACCTGGCGGTCCGGCACGGCATCCCGCTCTGGTGCGGTGGCATGCACGAGTTCGGTGTCGGCCGGGCCGCCAACGTGGCCCTCAGTTCGCTGCCCGGATTCACGTTGCCGTCCGACGTCTCCGGTTCGGCCAAGTACTACGCCCGCGACGTGACCACCGAGCCGATCGTCTGCCACGGCGGCCTGGTGGACGTACCCACCAAGCCTGGTCTGGGTTTTGATGTCGACCTGGATTTTGTGACCGCGCACACGACCCGCGCCCAGAACTTCTCATGACCGGACCCGGGACACCGATGAGCGGCCCGAAAAGTCCTGCATGGGAGGTGCGATGTCCCGACTCGGAGCATTCACGCTGTTGCTGGGGATCGGCCTGGCCGCGACCCTGATCTCGGTGCACGCCGAGGCGGAGATGGTCGGCACACAGACACAGGTGGCGCTGACCCTCTTCGCCCTGGACGTGACCGCGATGGCCGCGGCCGTCGTCGCCTGGCGGCATCCGGCGGCCCGCCGCGGCTGGGGGATCATGGCGGTGGCGTTCGCGCTGCTCGCCACCTCCGGGCTGCTGCGGCAGGTCTTCCCGGCCGAGGACTACCCGTTCCCGTCACCGGCCGACGTGGCGCTGCTGGCCTTCGTCCCGGTCGCGGTGTTCGGCCTGTCCCGGCTGACCTGGCGGTCCTGGCTGCTGACCGCGGCCGCGCTGGCCACCGTCGGCGGCGAGGTCTACCTGAGCGTCCGGCAGAGCCCCGGCGGTGATCTGGTGGACTCCTGCCTGCTGGTCGCCCACTTCCTGCTCGCCCTCGCGCCGCTGGCCCAGCTCCGGGACGCCGCGGCCGACCGGTTCGACATCCCCGAACCGGGCACCGACCCGCTGACCGGGCTGTTCGACCGGCGGGGCCTGCACACCGGGCTGTCCGTGGCACTGGCCCGCAACGCCCGCGGCCCGAAGACGGTCGCCGTGGTGCTGACCGATCTGGACGGTTCCGAGTACGGCGACGAGCTGCGCCGGGCCTATGGCCGGATGTTGCGGGCCAACGTCCTCGGCACCGACCTGGTGGCCCGGATCAGCGGCGACATGTTCGCGATCGTCCTGCAGGACATCAACGACCCGGCACAGGCCGACGCCGTCGTCACCCGGATCCGGGACGCCATGCGCGAGCCGGTGCTGATCGGTGACCTGATGGTGCAGCCCCGAGCCGGATTCGGCGTCGCGGTGGCCGAACCGGGCGAGACCGACGCCGACACCCTGCTGCACCGCGCCGGACTCGCGCTGTCCGAGAACCGGGTCAGCGACCGAACGCCGCCCGCACCTCGCTAGAGGTCAGGCCCTGGGCGCGGTAACCGGTCGTCCCCGACTCCAGCAGCTCGGTGGCCGCGTCCCGCAGCGCGCCGTACGCCGCCCACGCCAGCGAACCACCCGTCGACACCCGCCGCACCCCGAGTTTCGCCAGCTCCGGCACGCTCGGGGTGCCCGGGAAGATCAGAACGTTGACCGGCGCGGCGACCGCTGTGACCACCCGCTCGATGTCGCCGGCCGACACCAGGCCGGGAGCGAACAGCACGTCCGCGCCCGCGTCCCGGAACGCCACCAGCCGCGCGATGGTGTCGTCCAGATCAGTCCGCCCGTACAACAGGTTCTCGGCCCGCGCGGTCAGCACCAGCCCATTGCTCCTCGCGACTTCGGCGGCCGTGCCGACCCGCTCGACAGCCGCCTCGAACTCGTCGATCGTGTCGGTCGCCGGGTCGTAGTCCTCGATGGAGACACCGGCCGCCCCCGCCTCGGCGAGCAGCTCGACGGTCCCGGTGATGTCGTCGAACAGCCGCTCCCCGTCGACGCTCAACGGCACTGTGAGCGCCGCCGCCACCGCCGCCACGTGCGTGACCAGCTCGTCCCTGGTCACCTGCTGGTCCAGTTTGCCGAGGCTGGCGGCCAGACCCGAGGAGGTGGTGGCCACCGCGGAGAATCCGGACGACTCCAGCAACCGGGCCGAACCCACGTCCCAAGCGTTGGGGATGAGGAAGGTCCCGGCCGAGTGCAAGTCACGAAATCCCATGCCGTCACCCTGCCACAGTCCCGGATCGCGAGACGCCCCAGAATGGCCCGATGAGCAGCGATCCGAGGTCCGACATCCGCGTCGCGGTCGCCTTCTCGCCGTGCTCCGGCCACGGGGCCAAGTTCGCCGCCCTGACCGGCGAGATGACCGCGGCCCTGGCGATCGGCGACGCCGCCCCGGAGCCCCGGTTCACCCTGAACCGCTTCTAGCTCGTCGGCTCCTTCACCGCTTTCAGCTCGTCAGCTCCGTCAAAGCCGCGTCGAAGATCTCGTGGTGGCGGTTCACGTCGGCGAGAGTGGTCTGCGGGCACATCAGCGCCATGTTGTGGAACGGCGTCAGCAGCACACCCCGATTCGCCAGGTAGAGGTGCAGGAAATCCTCCAGCTCGGCGTCCGCTCCGGCCGCCGAGGCGGTGCCGTTGCGCGGGGCGGGACTGGTGAACCGGTACTCGACCCGGGCGCCGAGGCGGCTGACGGACCACGGTAACCCGTACCCGCTGATGATTTTGATCAGTCCGTCGGCGAATGCCGAAGCCGTCGCGATCATCGTGTCGAACGCCTCGGCGGTGAGGACCTCGGTCAGCGTCGCGCGGGTCGCGGCCATCGACACCGGATTGCCGGCCAGGGTGCCGCCGACCCCACCCATGTCGATCAGGTCCAGGTCACCGCGCCCGGCGAGCGCTTCGGCCAGGTCGTCGGCGAGACCGTACGCACCGACCGGCACCCCGCCACCGATGGCCTTACCGATCGTGACTACGTCCGGATCCAGTCCCCAGAACGCGGTCGCCCCACCCGGCCCGGCCGAGAACGTGTGCGTCTCGTCGTTGATCAGATAGGTGCCGTACTTCCTGGTCAGCGCCCGCACCCCGGCCAGATGACCGTCGTCGGGCAGCACGATGCCGATGTTCGTCAGGGCCGGTTCCATCAGCACCGCCGCCACGTCACCGTGCGCGAGCTCCCGCTCCAGCCCGGCCAGGTCGTTGAACTCGGCGACCCGGCTCGTCATCGTCACGTCGACCGGCGCGCCGACGTTGCCCTCCCGGCTCACCCCGCGCCCGTCCTGACCGACAACGATCAGCGACTCGTCGACCGAACCGTGATAGCAGTAGCTGTTGACCAGAATCTTCGAACGCCCGGTGACAGCCCGGAGCAGGCGGATCGCCCACCGGTTGGCGTCGGTCGCGGTCAGGGCGAAACTCCACTTCGGTACGCCGAAACGACGCGCCAGTTCGGCAGCGGCGACCGTCGCGTCCTCGGTCGGCAGCATCGTGCTGAGCCCGCCCAGATCCGCCATCCGCCGCGTGACGGCCTCGACCACCGGGCCGGGGGAGTGCCCCGCCATCGCACCGGTGTCACCCAGGGCGAAGTCGATGAACTCGTTGCCGTCGACGTCGGTGATCCGGTTCCCGCGCGCGGTGTCCAGGTAGATCGGGAAATGCCCGGCCGCCTTGTTCATCCAGGTCATCGGAACCCGGCCGAACAGGTGATCCGCCCGCGTGTAGGCCGCCCGCGAACCGCGATGACGGTCGGCGTAGGTGGCCAGCTCCCGCCCCGACAACGTGCTGAGAAGACCGCGAGAAACCCCGGAATCCGTCGACATGGCGCGACGCTACCAGGGAATCGTCACTCTTTGGTCGTTCGCAGAACGGTAACCGTCTTGCCCCGTCCGTCCGTCACATAGAGTCGCAGACCGTCCGGTGACAGCGCGTTCACCCGCGGACTGTCGCCCACGTCGACCGTCGACACCACCTTGCCGGTGCCCAGATCGATCACCGACAGGCTGTCCGAACCCTCGTTCACGATGTAGGCGTGCTTCCCGTCCGAGGAGATCATCACCGCCTGCGGTTCCTTACCCACCTTGATCTTGTGGACCAGGCGCTGATCACCGGAGTCGTACACCTCCACCGTGTCCAGGTCGTAGTTCGTCACCACCAGTTGCGCGCCGTCCGGCGTCACCGCCAGCGCGTGCGGCGACTTACCGACCTTGAAGTTCTTCAGCACCAACCGGTCCGCCACGTTCACCACCGACAGCTGACTCGACTCGTGATTGGCGGTGAAAGCAGTCTTCCCGTCCGGGGTGAACACGATCCAATGCGGGTTCGGCGGCACCGAGATCCGCGCCGCCTCCGTCAGCGACTGATCGTCATAGATCTCCACCCGGGCCCCGTTGTGAATCGGCACCCACACCTTGCCGTCCGGCGCCACCGCGGGCTCGAACGGCCGCGGTCCAGTCCGGATCGTCTTCACCAGAGACCGGTTCACGGTATCGATGACCGCCATCCCGTTACCGGTGAAGTTGTCCTCGAACAGCGACACATAAAGCCGCTTCCCGTCCGCCGACAAAGCCAGGAATCGCGGCGTGTTCGGCACCTTGATGGCACTGCTCTTCTGCGACCGGACATCCACGAAATGCACGTCCTTGGAACCCTGATCAGCCACATAGAGCGTCCGGTTGTCCGGCGACACCGCCACACCCTCCGGCTCCCGGCCGAGCTTGATCTGCTCCAGCACCACCGGTTTCGCCAGACTGGCCACCGGCGACTGAGTCCCCGCCGGATCCGTCGCCGGAGCAGTCGGTTCCTCCCCGGCGGGCTGCTCGTCCTCAGTCGCGGTCACCGTGGGCGCCGGATCCCCCGGAGCAGCCGCTGTCTCCGCCCGATCCCGCGCGAACCGCACCCCCGCAAACGCCCCACCGGCAATCAGCAGAAGAACCACCACCACCCCCGCGACAACAGCAATGCGCCGCCGTCCCGGTTTCCGCTTCTCCTCAACCCCTTGCGGGTACGGACCCACGCCCGCCCCCACGGAATACCCACCGGCATCGGCGCCATGTGATCCGCGGGGATAGCCGGTTTCGCTGGGTGCTGCCGGGAAGCCGCTTCCCGCTATTCCCGCCCCGAATCCGCCGGCCCCGGTAGGACCATCAGCCGGACCCGCAGCGAAGTTCCCACCGAACCGGCCGGTGGCAGCCTCGTGGTCTTCGCGGCCTCGGGGATAGCCACCTCCCGGCTGTTCCGGAACATCGTCGCCCTGCGGATGAGTAGCACCCCCCGGTCCCTGAGCCCACGAATCCGTAGCCGGCCAGGCCCCCGCCGGAGAACTCGGCCAAGGCGCCACCGGCGAGGTAGGCCAACCTCCAGCCGAACCGCCGCCATCCGCCTGGTCTTTGCCGTGCCCTTCCCCGGCACTGCCACGGCCGCCGGGCCGTTGCCGGGCGGCCTCCGGATCGCCGGGCCACTGTCCGCTTCCGCCCCGGTCGCCGGGCCATTGCCGAGCGGCCTCCGGATCGCCGGCCGGTTGCCCCGAGTGCGCCGGTTGTCCTGGCTGGCCGGCTTCCGAAGTCGAGCCCGGCCATGGCACACCGGATGAAGGAGCCCGCTCCTCGGCCCAGGCCATGGTGGCATCCGAATCCGGCCAGCTATCCGCTGACCGACCATGGTTGCCTGCCCCTGCCCCTGCCCCTGCCCCTGCCCCTGCCCCTGTTCCGGTCTCCGCTCGCGGAGGCAGTGATCCCCACGGTCCAGCCACCCCGCCACGCTGGATACCGGGCCCAGCCTCCACACCCGTTCCGCTCTCGGCGGCGTCTTCCGCGATCCTTGGTTCGGTTCCGGTTCCGGCAGTAGCCTCCCCCGGTCCGTCTCCAGGCGAGACTCCTGCCGCGCTTCCGGAAGCCGTCCTCGAGGTCTCAGCCCCAGCCCGATCGTCGGCATCCGGAGTGGCCCAAATCGCGGGTTCCTCATCTGTTCCAGATACCGGTTCCACCGGAGTGGTACTCGACCGCGAACCGTCGCCTGCTTCCGTGTCACTGGCCGCGTCGGCATTCACCGGCGAGCCGGCTCTCGTCCCCGCGAACCAGCCCTGACCTGCTCCGTCCTGTTCCGCCGACGCGCTGCCACCAGACGGCCGGTCATCCTCCGCGGGCCGTCGCTGAGCCGGAATGGCCACACCATTCCCGGTTGCTTCGGTTGCTCCAGCCGTTCCGGTTGCTCCGGCTGGACGGTCAGGCCACGATCCGCCGCCGGGCCACGGCCCGGCCGGGCTATGCCCGCCATCTCCAGCGAAGCCTCCCGCTATGCCGCCATCCACTGCTTCACGACGCCCGACCCTGTCCGCATCGCCTTCAGACGTGCCGCGTTCAGACGTGCCGGCCTCGGCCGCGTCGGTATTGGGCGCGGTGGGCTCAGGGCTGCTGGTCTCGGTGGATTCGGAGATCGTGCCGCGTTCGGTGGCGGGTATGGCGGCCGACGACTCAGAGACAGCCGACTGTTCCGGAGACTGGCCCGGCTTCCGGCCAGCCGCCGGCCATGCTCCGGCCGGGTCGGTCTTTCCCCAGCTTGTGGACCACGAGCCGACGAAGCCTCCCGCAGCCGATCCGGTGTCCCGTCTGACGTCACCCTGATCCGATGCCGAACTCTGCAGCGATCCAGAGGTCCCGGCATCGACCACATGTTCCCGGGAACGTTCTTCACTGCCCGGCTCCGTCAGACTCGGCCCGTCCGCCCCGCTGTTTCTGGAAGCGGTGTCCGTCGGCTGCCCGGTGTCGCTCG
The DNA here is from genome assembly GCF_900104725.1 of Actinoplanes derwentensis. Classification (NCBI taxonomy): domain Bacteria; kingdom Bacillati; phylum Actinomycetota; class Actinomycetes; order Micromonosporales; family Micromonosporaceae; genus Actinoplanes; species Actinoplanes derwentensis. The sequence continues at coordinate 4,424,582 of NZ_LT629758.1, read as the reverse complement.
AAGCCTCATCCTGCGGCTGCCGGATGTTGTTCGAATCCGAGGCCTCCGGCTCATCGGCCGGTTCGTCACCCGAACCGCTGAGGTCCGGGGCGGAGGTGTCCGTTCGTTCGGAGACAGCCGCGCTGCGCGAATCATCGGTGGATTGCTGAGACTCGGAGCCGGGCCAGGGACTGGTCCCGAACATGGTCTCGGAAACGCCACGGGTGGACGGTTCCGCCATAGGACCGTCAGGCCCCGAACCATTGCCTGAAATCGCGCCGCTCGGAGTGTGCGGACCGGTGTCGGCTTTTGGTTCCCCGGTGTCGTTTGCCCTGGCCGCAGTCTCCGAACCCGTGTTGTTCCCCGGGGCCTCCGCCTCAGGGGGATCACCGACTACGACCGGCGTGGCGGTGGAATCTGGGCCAACCGTCTCATCGGGCCTGGAGACAGAGTCGCTCGCCGAGTCGGTACCAACGGCAGATTCGCCCGGGTGGCCAGCGAGAGTCTCGTTCGTGCGTTCAGCGGGAGCATCGTTCGTGCGTTCGGCGAGAGGATCGCCGCGGTGGCCGGTGCCGGCTGTTCCGGCGAGCGGAAACGTCCCCCGGACTGTGGCCTTCGGCGCGGTGAGTAGCTCGTCATCGGAGTTCCCGGCTGCAGTCGGTGTTCTGCTTTCCAGCGGGCTGCTGGCGGGGCGGATGCCTCCGGGCTGACTACTGGTGGGCCGATGTGGCTGAACGCTTCCCGGCTGGAGCCCTGTGGGTCGGCTGACTCCCGGCTGGAGCCCCGTGGGCCGGTATGAGGGAGTGGCCGGTGGGCCGCTGATGGGTGCCCATGGGGAAGTGCTCGCGGACGGGGCGTCGGCTGGTGTTCCCGGAACAGCGGGACTGCCGTAGGGAGTGCCTGGCCGAGTGCCTGATCCGGGCGTGGGAGCGTCATCCCGATCGAACCGGCTCGGGGCAGCGGATCCGCTGGTCGGTGCGTGCGGATCGAATCGGGGTGCTCCGGTCGTACCGGAAAGGTCGGGGTCAAGTAGTTGCCTGCTGCCTTCTGCGACCGGGACTTGGTCCGGGCCGTCGGGGATCGGCGGTGGTGTCTGCCGGGCCGCGTCCTGCCAGCCGGGGGCGCCGACGGCCTCGCTGGACCATGCGCCGGTCTCCCCGGGCCAGGCCTCGGCTGGTCCCGGCATCTCCCCGGGCCACGCCGCGACGGTCTCACCCGGCCAGGCCTGCCCACCGCCCGGTGGTGAGGCTCGCCCGGCATCGCCGGACCATGCTGGACTGTGCGACGGGGCCGGGCTGTCAGGGCCGTGCCATGCCGGTTCGGGGGTGGACCAGGGCTGCGTTCCGGTGGCCGGTGAAGAAGTGGGGCCGGTGACCGAGCCGGGGCCGAGGCTAGCGCCAGAGCCGACGCCAGAGACTGGGGTGGGCCATGGCTGTGCTGTTCCGGGTGTGGCCGCCTCGGGGCGGGCCGTGGGTGAACCGCCGGGGCCGGGTGGGAGGGCTTGAGCCTGAGCGCCGGTGCCGTTGGACGGGATCCAGCCGCCGGTGACTACGTCGAAGTCCTCCGAGACCTCGCCGGTGACGGTGAGGCGTGCGGTGCCGGCTGGGCCGTCCAAGGTGACGGCGCCGTTCAAACGGCCCACCGTGGGGAACCAGGAGACCCGCAGCGTGCCGCCTTCGAGGCGGGCGTGCAAGCCCTCCGTCGAGCTGGTCACTGCTGACGCCGCGGACAGCGGGGGGCCCTGCACGGCGACGACCGCGGCCAGCTGGCGGGTGCCGGGGGCGACCCGGCCGAAGTCGAGGGCGGGTTCGGCCAGGCGGACCGAAGTGCGGCGCAACGCGGCGGTCGCGGCGGCTGCCACCCGGCCCTCGCCGGTGGACAGGCCGTGCAGGGCGGAGCGGGCTTCGACAGCGCGGGACAGGTCGGTGCCGGCGGCGGCGACGGCCAGTTGGGCGATCGACGCCATCTGGTCGCTGCCGGGGCGCCGGATCCGGGAGAGCCACGGCTGCCGGCCGGAGCCGAACACCCACTGCCGGGCGCTGGGGTCGCGTTCGCGCAGGTGGTCGTAGAGTTCACTGATGCCGATCCAGCCGTCGCGGTCACGGTCGGCGGCGCCGCTGGTGACGCCGTCGGCGATCAGCCCGGCGAAAGTGGGGGGCTCGGGCCGGGCGGTCGAGGCGATCACGACACGGCTCTGCCACTCGGCGGAGCGGGCGGCCCGGAAATGGTGACCGGCGTCGACGGGACCGCCGGTCCGGCCGTCGAGGATCACCACGGCCTGCCCGGCGCGGCTGCGCTGCATCAGCGACGCGGCCTGGGACACGTCGAGCGCGGTGTCCGCGGGGCGGCCCATGACGGTGTCGGCGGCGGCCAGATACAGCCCGCCACCCGGCCCGGTCAGCATCACACCCCGGAAGTAGAGCAGCACACAATCGTCCTGGTCACGCCCCTCGAACAGGGACTTGACCCGGCCCCACGCCTCCCGCGCCCCGGGATCTCGCAGGAACTCCACCTCGAACCCGCCGAGCGCTTGCTCCCCGAGCACGTCCACGAACGCCGGAACATCAGCCGACGGCACCGCGAACCTGCGCAACACGGGGTCGTCGTGCTGCTCGACGCTAATGACCACTGCCAGTCGTCGCCCGCTCATCGATTGCATCACCCGTCATCCATGGTGCGACGCCGAAGCCGCCCACGAAACCCCGAGTTGATTACGAACCGCTGTGATTTGACGACACACTGTTGTTGATCTCGATTGCGCGGTGTCCGATCCGGAATGCGCACGTGACGATCTACCTGCGGTGATGTTGCCGAACCGCGGGAGTGGAAGGGTGTCGATCCATGCTCTGCCCGCAAACGTGCCATAGTCACGGCGGCCGTGCAGATTTCACCGGATCCAGTGTCGGCCGGGTGACCACGTTCGAGTCTCGGCCCCGGATCACGAACACGCAGCGCGACGACGGGCACCCGTGTGGCGACGGCCATCCCCGTGTGGGGATGGCCGTCGGCCGGCTAAGCGTAGACGTCCATGAAACGGCCGCTACGCAGGAAGCTGGCGTTCTCGCCGGCCTGCATCGCACCCGCCCGGGAGACCTCTGCCTCGATCCGGACCACCTCGGCCTCGGCGTCGGCGACCGCCGCCCGGTCGGCGGTGATCACCTTGCTGTGGGCAGCGGTCGGGATCTGGTCGGTGATGAGCTGCGCGCGAGCGGCGGCCAGACGGCTGTAGGCGGCGTGGCTGTTGCTTTCCGAGAAGGTTGCGGCATTCACCTGCATCGGGGGCTCCTCCGTTGCTCTCCGGTAGCGATCACTCGCTGGACAGCCGGTTACATCGTCCGCCGCACTCCCGACTTGCAACTTCTGTGAGTGACCTGTGTAACAACCTCACCGCAACCGGTCCGGAGCCGCCCCGGAAACCCCGAACCCGCCACCCACGCCTGGGGTTCGCCGGCTACCACATGCCGGCGGAAACACGCTGGGCGTGGCCGGTGCTCTCCGGGAGCACCTGACCACGCCCTCTGTCGCGGTGGTTCTGATGTCAGCTAGCGGAAGCGACCAGCTCGCGTGCCCGGCCCGGCCAGGTGGCGATGCTTGCCGAACCGCGCATGCCGGCCGCGTTGATCGCCGCCTTGAGGCTGATGACGTCGGCGTCGGCCAGCTTGGCGAAGGTGGTGATGCCGGCCGCGGCCAGGGCGATCGCCACCTTCGGACCGATGCCGGGGATCTTCGTCAGGTCGTCGGGCTGGGCGACCGGCGCGGGCGTACCCACGAGGTCCGGCTCGGCGGTGATGATCGCCTGAGCCGGGATGACCGGTTCCGGCGCGGCGATCGGCTCGGGTGCGGCGACGGGCTCGGGCGCGGCGACCGGTTCCGGGGCGGTGACCGCCTCAGCGGCGACCGGCACGATGACCTCGGTCTTCTCGTCCTCGAAATCGGGCTCGTCGACCACGGCGGGCGCGGGCTCACCAGCGGCGACCGGCTCGAACACGGCCGTCTTCTCGTCCTCGACGGACTCGGTGACGGTGGCCGTCCCGGCTACCGGCTCCTTGTCGGCCTCCACCGCGACCGGCGCCAGGACGGCGGTCTTCTCCTCCTCGACAACCGCAGGCTCGGCGACCGGAAGCGGCTCGGCGACGGTGGCCTTGTCGGCGTCGGCGTCGGCCGGCGCGACGGGCGTGAGGAAGGTGGTCTTGTCCGCGTCGTCCGCAACGGCCGAGACGGGCTCGATGACCGTGGTCTTGTCGGACTCAGCCTCGGCGACCGGAGTCGGCTCGGTGACGGTGGCGGGCGTGAGGAACGTGGTCTTGTCGGCTTCGGCAACCGGTGTGATGTCGGCGGTGTCCTCGGCGTCGGTGCTGGTCTCGGTCGCGGTGGCCGGCACGATGATCGCCGTCTTGTCGGCGTCGAAGTCCGCGACGGGCTCGACGACGGGCTCCGAAACGGGCTCGGCGACCGGCGCGATGACGGTGGTCTTGTCGGCATCGGCCGAGGCGGCGGGTGCCGTCTCAGCGTCGGTGACCGGCGAGAGGAAAGAAGTCTTGTCGGCGTCGGCGTCGGCGGCGGGCTCGGTTGCCGAGGTGGTGTCGGTGAGCGGCTCGGTGATGACCGGCGCGATGACGGCCGTCTTCTCGGTGTCGGTGACACCGGCCGGCTTGTCCTCAGCGGACTTCGCCGGAGCCGAGGAAGCGGTGGTCGTCGAGGTCGCGGGCTTCGAGCTGGCCGGCGTGGTCGTGGTGGTCGGGGTGGTGGCGCCGGAGCGTCGACCCCAGACCAGCCATCCGACTATCACGCCGATCGCGAGCCCGGCGACAAGGTAGAGGAATGATGCCATATTGGGCCTCCGGACTGGAGAGGAGGGTGCAGGTGTAGCGGGCAGCTTTCCACATCCCTGTTGAGCTGCTACTACGAGGGGTCCTGAGGCTGGCCTGGGTGGGACGTCCCGAAGGCGATGACAGTGGTGATTGCCCGGATTGTGCTGGTGAGGGCAGGGTCAGGGGCGGGAGACCGTGCCCGGTACGAAACGGTTGACGGCGTAGGTGAGCACCCACAGCGCCACTCCGATGAGGAGCAGCACGCCCGCCACCCGGTAGTCGGCGGTGGCCCGGCCGGAGAGCGGGCTCGCCAGGAAGGCGCAGGCCGCGGCGCCCAGCACCGGGATCACGGTCGGTGCCCGGAAATGCCGGTGCTCGACGGGGTCGCGGCGCAGTACCAGGCAGGCCACGTTGACCACGGCGAAGACACAGAGCAGGAGCAGAGCGGTGGTTCCGCCGAGGGCGGTCAGGTCGGCGAACCAGATCAGGCCGAAGGCGATGACAGTGGTGATGGCGATCCCCACCCATGGGGTACGTCTACCGCGGTGCACCCGGCCGAGCACCGACGGCAGCACCCGTTCCCGGGCCATCCCGTACAGCAGCCGGCTCGCCATCATCATGTTGATCAGTGCCGAGTTGGCCACCGCGAACATGGTGATGAAGGCGAACACCGACAGTGGGAATCCGGGCGCTCCGGCCGCGACCACCTTGAGCAGGGGAGTGTCGCCTTCACCGAGTTCGGCGGGGGCGACCAGGGCGACCGCGGAGATCGCCACGAGCACGTAGATCACCCCGGTGACGCAGAGGCCGAGGAGCATCACGCGGGGAAAGTTCCGGACCGGATCGCGGGTCTCCTCCGCCATGTTGACCGAATCCTCGAAACCGACCATGGCGAAGAACGCGAGGGCGGTCCCGGCGGTCACGGACAGCACGACGCTCTCGCCGGGTGGGGTGTTGAAGTCGGTGAGCCGGGACAGGTCGCCGTCGCCACCGCCGAGTGCCCACGCGCCGATCCCGATGATGATCAGCAGACCGGTGAGTTCCACGCAGGTGAGCACCACGTTGGCTTTGACACTCTCACCGACACCCCGGAAATTGACTACTGCTACCAGGGTGATGAACCCGAGTGCGACGGCGGTGACCGCGAAACCGCTGGAGAACCCGGGGGACAGGTCGAAGGCCGAGCCGAAGTTGCCCGCGAACGCCTTGGACGCACTGGACGCCGACGTCAGCCCGGAACACATCACCGCGTACGTCACCATGAACGTCAGGAAGTGCAGCCCGAACGCCTTGTGGGTGTAGAGCGCGGCCCCGGCGGCCTTCGGATATTTGGTGACCAGTTCCAGATAGCTGAACGCGGTGAGCAGCGCGACCGCGAACGCCAGCAGGAACGGCAGCCACACCGCGCCGCCGACCTCGTTGGCGACTTTGCCGGTCAGCGCGTACACGCCGGTGCCGAGAATGTCGCCGACCACGAACAGCAGCAACAACGCCGGGCCGATGACCCGGTTGAGTTCCGGTTCCCCGGCGGAATCGGAATCGGAATCCGAAGCAGAAACAGAAGACGTCACGTCCGCTCCCCGAAATCGGTCCACTGCGGATCAGTGAGGTTACGCGCACCTTGCGTGACATGCGGGCTGGGTGGCGGCGAAACGCTGGTGGTCACCCGCCCCGTAACCGGGTGACCACCAGCGCCGGTCTACGGGACCGCGGGGTAGTCGGTCACGTAGACCGGAGCGCCCACCTTCGTCATGTCCGCCGCCGCGCCGACGCCGTTGACCACGTGGTCGATCACTCCGGCGCTCAGGTTGACGGTCATGATGTGGTGCAGCTTCACGCCGGGGGTCTTCGGGACCTCGAAACCGTTCTCCGTACGGATGGACGGGTTGTTCTGGTTGAAGACGTAGACGCCACCGCCGTACAAGCGATGGCTCTTGACCTTGGCCCCGACCTTGTAGCCGGCGTAACCGTTGACCGTGCCGTTGGCCCAGTCGGCCTGCGTCGGCGGGTCGTACGGCAACTCGTTCTGGTAGAGGACCGTGGTGCCGCGTTCGCCGTTCCAGATGGTGTTGTACTTCTGGAAGTGCTCGACGAACAGGCCGGTCGCGGTCACGTCATCACCGTTGATGACGGCGCCGTAGCGGCCGGTGTTGGTGCGCCAGCGGTCGGTGTCGCCGTTCACGCCGGTGGTGAAGCCTTCGACGCCGTGGTCGCCGCGCCACACCCAGGTGTGGTCGATCAGCACGTCGTCGCTGTTGACCTCCAGGGCGATGTTCGTCTTGCCGATGTGCGGGCCGCCGACCCGGAAGTAGACGTCACTGAGCGTCGTCGGGTTGGACGAGCTGCTGATCCCGAGACCGTGCTGACGGCCGACACGCAGTAGCACCGGCGACTCCTTGAGCCCGGCGTCGATGGTCACCCCGGCGACGATCACGCCGGGTACGTCCGCCACGTCGAGCGGGATCGCACCGTCGACCGCGGTCAGAGTGGCGTGGCCGAGGCCGAGCACGACGGTGTTCGGGCGGAACACCTTGATGCTGCGGGCGATGTCGTAGACGCCCGGGGTGAGCAGCAGGTTCTTGCCGAGCGCGAGCTGCAGGTTGATCTTCGCGACCGAGTCACCGGGTTTGGCTACATAGAATTCCGACAGCGCGATGGTACGGCCGGACCTGTCGTCCCACGAGGTGCCGCTGGTGTTCCGCTTCGCCGCGGGCACCCGCACCTGGTACTTGCCCTTGCCGTCGACGAACAGGAACGGCTTCTCCCGGCTGACCGGAGTGGTGTCCAGCGTGGTGTACGGCGTGGTGGGGAAGTCCGCCTCGCTCGGCGCGCCCTTCACCCCGGCGAACACCTGGTTCCAGACCGCGTTCGACCAGCTCTCGACCTCGCTGTCGCGGGTCAGCCACTGCTGCTGTGAGCCGTTGACAGTGGCCGGCAGCTTCGAGTTCGCGATGAAACCGCCGGACGCGTACTGCGGGCCGGCCGTGCAGTAGTCCATCAGCGACAGGGTGCCGCCGGTGAACTGGGTGCGCCGCAGCGAGACCGCCTGCGACACCGCCCAGAAGTTCGCGGTCTGCCGGCAGCCGTCCTGGCCGGTGCCGTTGACGTGCACGGTCAGGTTCGACAGGGTGCGCCAGAAGTTGACCAGGGCGATGCAGTTCGGGTTGGCCGGATCAGAGCCGAGGCAGCGGTTGTACGCCTCCACCTTGCCGTTGATGACCACGTCGTTCGGGTTCGCCCCGAGACCGGTGATCTCGGTGTAGTACCCGACCTTGATCTGCAACGGCTGCTCGGCGGTGCCGTAGGTGCCGGGTTTGAACAGGTAGGCGTACCGGGCCGTGCCCATCTCGTTGTCGACCTGCTTCGCGTAGGTCGCGTCCAGAGTGGCCTGGATGTCGGCGACCGGCTGGCTCGGGTCGAAGACCGTGACGTTGGGGCCGAGGTTCGGAGTGCCGGCCGCGCCGTGGGCGTAGGCCGGCAGGCCCGGTGCTACCGCGAGCGTGAGCCCGGCAGCGAGGGCCACCGCGGCGGAACGGCGGAGTCTCGTCATGCGGTTGGCGTTCCTTCCGTAACAAGATCGCAATGATGCCCGTCACAGAACCAATCGCCGACGGTCCATGTCAAACAGACCGATCCGGTAAGCCGGTCTTATCCGGGCGAACCCCTCGGGTTCCGGAACCCGACCGGCGGAAAAGGCGGGCGGAACCGGTTACGTGACCGCGTCCGCGAACACCACGACGTTGCTCCGGTAACTGCCCGCACCACGGTCGAACACCCCGCCACACGTGATCAGCCGCAGCCCCGGACGATCCAGCGGCGCGTACACCTCGCCGGTCGGGAAGTCCTGCTTCGAGTAGACCGCCACCCGGGCCACGGCGAAGCGGGCCACGGTGCCGTCCTTGCGGCGTACCTCGATCGGATCGCCCACCGCCAGCTCCCGCAACCGGAAGAAGACCGCCGGCCCGTCCCGCGCCGTGTCCACATGCCCGGCCAGCACTGACGCGCCCACCTCACCCGGCGTCGGCGAATGCCGGTACCAGCCGGCCGGCGCGTCCCCTCGCAACGGCGGCACCTGAAGCGTCCCGTCCGCCCGCAGCCCCAGCGTCATGATCTCGGTGTCCACCTCGATGGCCGAAATCCGCAGCCGCACCGGAACCGACCGTCCCATCCCGGTCCCGGCCTGGGCCGGTGGTCGAATTGAACCGGTTGCTGGTGAGTTTGAACCGGTTGCGCGTCGCACCGGGTCTTCCGGTCTCTCCGCACCATCGGTCGGTCTCTTCGGACCCTCGGTGGGGGCGACGGCCACCGGAAGTGGTGCGGAGTCCTCGGTGGTCAGCCCGAGCGTGGTGGTCAGCGTGCCCAGGACCGCCAGCACCACGGCGAGCGCCGCGGCCCGGGGATCCCGGATCCGGAACGAACCACCCCGGGCCGGGTGAGCGGGTGCGGATGCAGAGACCGCGGCCCGGGCCGCCGGTTGATCATTGTCGGACATGTCGCGGTTCAGCGGTGGTGCAGAGGGCGGCGGATTGCGTACGCGGCGGCAGAGGCCGCTGTCAGCAGCAGAAACACACCCGTCACCAGCAATGCCATCCGCCGTCCGGGAATCTCGCCACCACCGCCCGCATCAACTCCGCCGGACGGCGTCGGCGACTTGCCCGGTCCGGTGGTCGGCTCGCCGTTGTCGCCGTTGCCCGGGCCGGTGCTAGGACTACCGGTACCAGGCTCGCCGTTGCCGGGGCCGGGGCCAGGATCGCTGGTACCAGGACTGCTGGTACCAGGACTGCTGGTACCAGGACTGCTGGTACCAGGATCGCCGTTGCCCGGACTGCTGCCTGGGCCGCCGCTGCCCGGACCGCCGTTGCTAGGGCTGGTCCCAGGATTGCCGTTGCTGGGGCCGCCGGTACCAGGACTGCTTCCTGGGCCACCGTTTCCGGGGCTGGTGCCGGGCGGGTAAGGCGAGTTGCTGCCCGGTCCCGCGATCGGTGGATCGTCGCCGCCGATGTCGGTGCAGAAGGCGAGCAGCGAGAAGAGCAGGATCAGCGCCAGCAGCAGGCCCGCGCCGACCGCGATGATCCGGTTGCGCTGTGCCGGGCCCGCAGCGCGGTGAGCCGGTGGACCGTTTCCGGACATGAGGTCCTTCCGTGCGGTGGCCGGGACATACCGAACAGCGTGGTGGGCCACGTTAGCGCTCCGGGAGCCGGGAAACAGCCCTCTATCCATGATCGGTCACTTTGGACGGCCGGAGGCGGCTGCCCAGGGTGTCCGGAGACGGTCGTCCCGGGTGGCGGGGAGGGCTGGTGCTGGTGGGCGATGGGGCGCTGCCGCTTGACAGGTTCCGGGAGAATCGCCGCGATGATCGAGATCAAGGAATTGACGAAGACCTACGGCCGGATGGACGCGGTGCGTGATGTCACGTTCACCGCGGAGCCGGGGCGGGTCACCGGGCTGCTCGGGATGAACGGGTCCGGGAAGAGTACCACGCTGCGGATTCTGCTCGGTCTGACTCGGGCCACCGGCGGTTCCGCGCTGATCAACGGCAAACGGTACCGGGACCTGGACCGGCCGCTGACCCATGTCGGCGCGGTACTGGAACAAGGGCTGAGCCATCCCGGCCAGTCCGGTTACGCCCACCTGGTCACCCAGTCGCTGCTCGGCGGCGTCGGCCGGGACCGGGTCGGGGCGTTGCTGGAGTACGTCGGCCTGGAGGACGCCGCGACGAAACGGACCGGCGACTACTCGCTCGGCATGCGGCAGCGGCTGGCGGTCGCGACGGCGCTGCTCGGTGAGCCGAACGTGCTGGTCCTCGACGAACCGGCGAACGGCCTCGACCCACCGGGGATGGCCTGGCTGCGGGAGATGCTGCGGGCGCACGCCGACAACGGTGGCACCGTGCTGATCTCCAGCCACCTGCTGGCCGAACTGGAGCAGGTCGTCGACGACGTGGTCATCATCGGCCAGGGCCGGATCCTGGCGTCCGCCCCGCTGGCCGAACTGTCCGGCACCGCGCGGCTGCGGGTGCGGGGCTCAGATCAAACGCGGCTTGCGGAGGCGTACGAGAAAGCGGGCGCGACGGTCGTACCAGCAAATGATCTTTTGATCGTTTCCGGTCTGACTCCCGAGGAGGCCGGTGATCTGGCACTGGCGGTGCAGGTCGCGGTCTATGAGCTGATGGCCGAGACCCAGCACCTGGAGGACGTCTTCTTGAGTGTGGCGGAGGGCCGATGATCGCCGTCGTTCGTAGTGAGCTGTACCGCGGGGTGAGCATTCAGTCGTCGTGGCTGGCATTGTTCGGGTTCGCGTTGCTGGCCGCGCTGATGGGGTGGTTCGACAAGAACTTCTGGTCGCTGTTCGCCGGGATCGGGGCGTTCGGGCTGGCGGCGATCGTGACCGCGCAGCACTATCAGCACCGGACCGCGATTCTGCTGTTCCTGAGCCGCCCGCACCGTTGGCGAGTGCTGGCCGCCCAGTGTCTGGTGTCGGCCCTGTACGGGCTGGTGCTTGCGGCCGGCAGCGGGCTGGCCGTGCTGATCGACGCCGACGCCGGGCAGTACTGGTCGACGGTTCTGGTGTCGCCGGTTATGTCGATCTTCGGGACTCTCTGTGTGACCGTGGTCCGTCGGCCGTTGTGGCTGTTCGCGGGCCTGTTCGGCTGGGTGCTCTTCGCCGAGCTGCTGATCAACAAGGGGGACGGCGGGCTGCCGTTCGCGTCGTTCATGCTCGCGGCCGGTGGCAACACCAAAGCCCTGCTGGTGCTGCTGGGCTGGACCGCGGCGGCGGCAGTGCCCGCGGCGTGGGCGATCAGCCGCGACCTGAGCGGCGACTGAGGCCGGCCGTGCGCGGCGATCACGCCAACAGGATGACCGCTGTCAGCGCCAGGACCAGGACGGCGATCAGGATGAGCCCGATGAACCCGGCGGTCCGCTGCTGCCGGGTGAAGCCGCTGTCGACGGCTGCCGGGCCGGGCTCGGTGGGGCCGGGCGTGCCGGGATCGGGCGCGGTCAGGTTGAGTGCTGGGATCGGGAGTGGGACCGCGTCGACCGGCGGGATCGTGTAAGGCTCGGTCGGCACCTCGGGATGTGGGGCCGGGGCCTTGGGCGGTGGGGCCGGGGCGTCCGGGTGCAGCGTCGGGGTTTCCGGGTGCTGGACTGGGGCGTCCGGATGCGCGGCCGGCTGGGCGATCGGCCCGGCCGGAGGGCCGCTCTGCTGGAAGGCAGCCGGTTGGGACGCGTACAGCGGGAACTGTTCGGGTTTGTCGGTGTGCGCGCCGGGTGTGGCCGGACCGCTCGGTGGGACCGGTGGGAAGTAGCCGTTGGGCGGCGGCATCGGGGCGCCACCCGGCTGGATGTGGTCGGTCCACTGGCTGCCGTCCCACCAGCGCCGAGCCGGCAGGCCGCTCGGATCGGCATACCATCCGGCGGGCTGCGTCATCTATCTGCTCCTTTGGCCGTGGTCGGGGGGCTGAGGTCCCTGATCGGCCGGGCGCACACGAGGCTGAGGGTTTCCGCCGCGGAAGGTGAGGCGCCGCGAAGGGTGAAGCGCTGTGAGGGTGGCGCGGGGAATGAGGATCCCGCCCGCCGGGGGCTGAGGCCGGCGGGCGGGACGTCTCGGGAACGGGACTCAGGAGCTGGTGATCGCCAGGTTGTCGACGGCCGCCTCAATCAGTGAGGCGGTTCCGGCGTCGGCCGCTTCGACCTGGATACGGATCGACTGCCCGGCGTACGCCGTGAGGTTGGCGGTCGCCGTGGTCCACGCCGCCGCCTTGTTGGCCGCCGAGGCGGTCGTGGTGAGCAGCGTCGTCGTGGTCGTGCCGGAGACCACCCGGATCCGCAGGTAGTCGGCGGTGGTGGCGTTGTTGAGGTGGGCCAGGTACCAGGACAGGCTCAGCGTCAGCGTGCCGCTGGACGGCAGGGTGATCGCCGGCGAGGTGATGGTGCTGATTCCGCCGTCCAAGTCGTTGGCGCCGGCGCTGGCTCCGGCGGTGGCCCCGGTCACCAGGGCGTAGCTGCCGCCGGCCGCCGCGTCGAGCTGGGTGGCGACGCCGGAGCTGGTGGTGGCTTCCGGGTTGCCGCGTTCGAAGAGACCGGCGGTGGCGGTGCCGCTGGTGGTCCAGGCGGTGGCGGTCTCCAGGCCGTCGGACCAGACGGTGGTTCCGGGCGGCGGGGTGGTGCCGCCGGACTCGGACAGTGTCCACACCGAGTTGGCGATGGCGTCGCTGTTGCGGTCCAGGGCGGTGTCGTTGATGTTCGTCGTGGTGTCGCAGGCCGCGTGGTAGCAGGGGTCGAAGCGGGTGGCGGTGCCGCCCCAGAGGGTGACCTGCGCGGCGGTCTTGGTGCCTTCGGCGCCGGTGAAGATGCCGCCGGCCGGGATGCCGGCCGCGATGAACGGGCCGTAGTCGCTGCGGCCGTCGAAGTCGGTGCCGCGGGTCGGTACGCCGATCGACGTGAAGTAGGCCGCCAGGTTGGCTTCGATCTCGGCCGATCCGGTGGGGCCGGGGCCCGAGCCGGTGTTGTCGGAGTTGTCGCCGTCGTAGAGGAAGTAGCCCGGGTTCGGCGAGCCGATCATGTCGAAGTTCAGGTATCCGCCGATGTTCGCCTTCTGCGCGGTGGTCAGCGAGTTGACGTACGCGGTCGATCCTCGCAGGCCCTGTTCTTCCGCGCCCCACCAGGCGAAACGCAGGTGCCGGTCGGGTTGGAAGGCGGAGCGGGAGACCTGGAGAGCGACTTCGAGGATGCCGGCCGAGCCGGAGCCGTTGTCGTTGATGCCGGGGCCCGCGGTGACGCTGTCCAGGTGCCCGCCGACCATCAGGGTGTCGGTGGTGTCGCCGCCGGGCCAGTCGGCGATCAGGTTGTATCCGGTGGCGCCGCCGTAGGTGAACGACTGCTGGCTGGTGGTGTACCCGGCCGCGTCGAGCAGGCCTTTCACGTAGGTGACCGAGGCCAGGTAGCCGGGGCGGCCGTGGGCCCGGTTGCCGCCGTTGGCGGTGGCGATGCTCTGGAGTTGGGTGAGGTGGGCTTTCACGTTGGCGACCGGGATGTCCGGTGCCGCTGCGGCCTGTGCCGGGCTGGCGACGGCGATGCCGCCGGCGATCAGCCCGGCCACGCCGAGGACGGAGAGTGCTCGCACGGGGTGGTCCTCCGTGTACTGAGGGGAACGGTCGTGGCGAGCATCGCACCGGACTACCGCTCGGTAGTCATACCAATCAATACCTATTCTCGGATGACTCCGCAGTTCAGCGCGAGCCCGCGTTCTTCTTGGCGGACTGGATCTGCTGGTAGACCTTGGTCCGCAACTCGATGAACCGCGGGTCGGCCCGGGTGGTGAGCTGGTCCCGTTCCGCCGGCAGGTCGATGATCAGGTCGTCCTGGACCACGGTCGGCGACGACGACAGCATCACCACCCGCTGTCCCAGGTAGACCGACTCGTCGATGTCGTGGGTCACGAACAGGATGGTCACGCCGAGCCGTTTCCACAGTTGCCGGACCAGGTCCTCCAGGTCGGCGCGGGTCTGCGCGTCGACCGCGGCGAACGGCTCGTCCATCAGCAACGTCTGCGGTTCGTAGGCGACCGCCCGTGCGATCGCCACCCGCTGTTGCATGCCGCCGGAGAGCTGCCACGGGTACGCCGACTCCGAGCCGGACAGCCCGACCGCGTCCAGCGACTGCTCGACCAGTTCGTTGCGGCGCTGCTTCGGCACCCGCTTCTGTTTGAGCGGCAACTCCACGTTGTCGCGCACACTCATCCAGGGGAACAGGCTGCGCCCGTACTCCTGGAAGACCACCGCCATGCCCAGCGGCGGCCCGTCGACCGCTTTGCCGTTGACGCGCACGTCGCCACCGGTCGGGTCGAGCAGGCCGGAGACGCAGCGCAGCAGGGTCGTCTTGCCGCACCCGGACGGGCCGACCAGACAGACCAGTTCGCCCTGCGCCACCGTGAAGGTGAGATCGCGAAGCGCCTCCACCTCACGCTCGCCGGACCGATAGACCTTGCGCAGGCCCTTTACTTCAAGCATCGGCGCCTTCCATCTGACTTCGATAAAGATCTACAGCCCGGGCCGCTGTCGAGAAGACCACTCGACAACGGCTTAGCTCGACCGCTGCGCAGCACGCAGGCCCTCGTACCACCGCAACGCCCGCCGCTCGGCGAGCCGGAAAAGCAGCGACAACCCGAAGCCGAGCAGGCCGAGCAGGATGATCCCGCTCCACATCTCAGGGATCGCGAAGCTGCGCTGGAACTGCACGATGGTGAAGCCGAGGCCGTTGCTGGCCGCGAACATCTCGCTGATCACCATCAGGATGATCGCGATGGACAGCGCCTGGCGCAGTCCGGTCGCGATCTGCGGGCTCGCCGACGGGAGGATCACCCGGGTGATCCGGGCGGTGCCGGTGACGCCGTAGGAGCGGGCCGTCTCCAGGACCACGCTGTCCACGGCACGGACACCCTCCACCGTGTTCAGCAGGATCGGCCAGACACAGCCGAAGACGATCACGATCACCTTCATCGCGTCGCCGATCCCGGCGAACAGCATGATCACCGGGACCAGGACCGGCGGCGGGATGGCCCGGAAGAACTCCAGAACCGGTTCGGTCACGGCACGCAACCGCCGGCTCGACCCGATGGCCACCCCGGCCGCGACACCGATGAGGGCGGCCAGCAGGAAACCGGCGAACAGGCGCAGCAGACTGGGCAGCACGTCGGCCTTGAGCTGTTCGAGGGTCCAGGTGTCACCGAACGCGGTCAGGATCTGGGACAGCGGGGGAGCGTAGAAGCTCTCGCTGTCCGCGCTGAGCACCCACCAGCCGGTGAAAAGGACGACAGGCAGGGCCAGAGCTTTGAGTACGCCGTTCAAAGGGTCACCTCACCACGGACTGACTGGTGCCAGGCGAGCAGGCGGCGCTCGCCGGTACGAGCCAGCAGGTTGATCAGCACGCCGAGCACGCCGGTGACGACGATCAGCGCGTCCATGGTGGGAATCGCCTGGGACGCCTGCGCGTTCGCGATCTCCTGACCGAGGCCGGGCGAGCCGATCACCAGTTCGGCGGTGATCGCCAGGACCAGGGCCACCGACGCGGCCAGGCGCACACCGGTGAAGACGTACGGCAGAGCGGTCGGCCAGAGTACGTACCGGATCCGGGCCCACGCCGAGAACCGGAAACTGCGCGCGGTCTCGAACGCGACCGGGTCGACGTCCGCCACCCCGTACAGCACCTGCACCAGGATCTGCCAGAACGCGGCGTAGCAGACCAGCATCAGCGTGGAGCCCAGATCGGTGCCGTAGAGCAGCACCGCGAGGGGGATCAGCGCCACCGACGGGATCGGGCGCAGGAACTCGATGGTCGAGGCGGTCAGCGCCCGCAGCACCGGCACCGAGCCGATCACCAGGCCGGCGAGCACCCCGGCGGCGACCGCGATCGTCAGCCCGAGCGCCCACGCGAACAGCGTCTCCCACAGCGCCGCCCAGAACACGGCGGTGCCGGCCTCGGTTACCAGGGCGGCGACGATCCGGCTGGCCGGCGGGAGGTACCGGTCGTCGACCAGGCCGAGTCGCGGCGCCAGTTCCATTACGAGAAGCAACCCGGCCAGCCCGGCGACCCCCAGCAGTACGGGGTCGCCGGGCCGGGCCGGGCCGTCACGGCGAACCGTCGTCACGGGAGAAGCTTCTCCAGGTCCGGGGCGCCGGTGAAGATGCCGTCCTTGGACCCCAGGTCGGACAGGGTCTGCACGGAGGCCTCGTTGATCTGGGTCGGCCACTTCGGCAGGACCAGCGACGCACGGAGCTTCTCGTCGATCTTGGTGTAGTCGGCCAGGATCGCGCGGACCTCGTCCGGGTGCGAGTCGGCGTAGGTCAGCGACTCGTTGACCGCCTCGGTGAAGCGCTTGACCACGTCCGGGTTCGACTCCAGGAGCTTCGTGGAGGTGAAGTACGCGGCGACGGTCAGGTTCGGGGCGGCGTCCACGAAGGTCGAGGCGACCTCCCGGCCACCGGCCGCCTTGATCGTGCTGAGCTGCGGTTCGACCACCCAGGCCGCGTCGATTTGGCCGTCGGCCAGCGCCGCCGGCATGTTCGGGAACGGCATCTCGACGAACTGCAGCGCCGCCGGGTCGGCGCCGGCCTTGCGCACCGACTCGCGGGTCACGGTGTCACCGATGTTCTTCAGGGTGTTCACCGAGACCTTCTTGCCGGCCAGGTCCTTGGCGGTCTTGATCGGGCTGTCGCCCTTGACCACCACGGCGCCGAAGTCCTTGCCGGCCTCACCGGTGGATGCGACACCCGCTGCGATCGCCTTGATCGGTACGTTCTTCGTCTGGGCGATCATCAGCGAGGTCATGTTGCTGAACCCGAACTGGAACTGATCGCTGACCACACCCGGCACGATCGCCGCGCCACCCTGGCCGGCCTCCAGGGACAGCTCGAGGTTCCGGCTGGCGAAGAAGCCCTTCTTCTGACCCAGGTAGATCGGGGCCACATCGATGATCGGGATGACACCGACCTTGACCTTGTCGACACCGCCCTCAGCGGTCGGGCTCTTGTCGCTGTCGGTACCGCAGGCCGCCAGGGAACCCGCGAGCACGACTGCCGCGAGCCCCGCGAGAAGACGCCGCATATTTACTCCTTCGAAATCTGTGCGCATTACGAACATGAGTTCTCATCGAGAACGCTAAGATCTTCCC
Source organism: Actinoplanes derwentensis (assembly GCF_900104725.1). Lineage (NCBI taxonomy): Bacteria > Bacillati > Actinomycetota > Actinomycetes > Micromonosporales > Micromonosporaceae > Actinoplanes > Actinoplanes derwentensis. The sequence continues at coordinate 4,407,123 of NZ_LT629758.1, read as the reverse complement.
CTGTGTCACGTCAACGATGTTCGATCAACTGATGCCGCGCGAACCGTACTACGTTCAGTCGCTGGAGCGGGGACTCGCAGTGATCCGCGCGTTCGATGCACAGCACACTGAACTCACTCTCAGTGACGTTGCGCGGATCTGTGGTCTGACTCGGGCGGCTTCCCGACGGTTTCTGTTGACACTCAGTGACCTCGGCTATGTGCGCACCGACGGGCGGCTGTTCTCGCTGACCCCCCGGGTCCTCGAACTCGGGTATTCATACCTGTCGAGTCGCACGCTGCCGGACGTGGCCGAACCGCACCTGGAACGGCTGGTGGCCGAGGTGCACGAGTCGTCGTCGATGTCGGTGCTCGACGGTGACGACATCGTTTATGTCGCCCGAGTACCGACAAGTCGGATCATGCGGATCGCGATCACCGTCGGCACCCGGTTCCCGGCATACGCGACATCGATGGGCCGGGTCATGCTCGCGGCACTCCCGGACGAGCTTCTGGAGACGTACCTCAGCCGGGTGAAGCTCGAACCCCTCACCGGCCGCACCCTCCGGACCCCGGGAGAACTGCGCGCCGAACTGGCCCGCGTCCGGCTGTACGGGCACGCCGTCGTCGACCAGGAACTGGAAGAGGGCCTGCGGGCCATCGCCGCGCCCATCCGGGACCGCACCGGCACCGTCGCCGGGGCCGTCAACATCTCCGTGCACGCCGCCCAGGCCACCGTCGCCGAGATCCGCGCGCGCCTGCTACCACCCCTGCTCGTGGCCACCGCCGCCATCGAAGCCGACCTGCGGATCGCCGCCACCCGCCGCCCGGTGTGACACTCCGGGGCTGACCGGCGCTGAGAGGGGTGTGCGCACTCATGAATCGGTGATTCCGGCCGAACTGGGGAGACGTGCCGAGAGTTCCGCGTACGCCCTGGTGGCTGGCCTGGTCGGGGTGCGGGCTGGCCGGATCGGTGCTGTACATGGTGCTGCCGTACAGCCTGCCGTCGGTCACCCTCGCCTCGGTCATCGGGATCGGCATGTGCGCGATGATGGTCACCGGGGCCCGCCGGTACCGGCCGGCCGGCATCGGCTCCTGGTACCTCTTCGCCGCCGGGGTCGGTACCTGGATCGTCGGCGACGCCGTCTTCGCCCAGCAGGTGCTGCTCGGCGGCGGGATGATCTACCCGTCCTGGGCCGACGCGTTCTACCTGGGCGCTTACCCGATGCTGTCGGTCGCGCTCTTCCGCCTCACCCGGGAACCCGGCCCGCTGCGCTCCAGCACGATCATCGACTCGGCGATCATCGCGGTCGGGCTGGGCATCGTCTACTGGACGTTCCTGATCGAGCCGATCCTGGCCGACACCGCCATGCCGCTGCTGACCCGCCTGGTCACCGCCGGTTATCCGACGGCCGGAGTGCTGCTCTGCGCGGTCATCACCCCGATCCTGTTCCGCCGCGGACCGCGCACCCCCAGTCTGTGGCTGATCACCGCGGGGAGCGTGACCGCCCTCGCCGGGAACATCGGCTACAGCCTGTTCTTCGAGAGGATCCCGGCGACCGTCCTGTTCGGCAGCTTCCTGGTCGCCTACGCCCTCTGGGCCGGGGCCGCCGGCCACCCGTCGATGGCGCAGCCGATCACCGGCGACCGGGACAGTCTCGGCCGCAGCCGCCTGCTCGTGCTCACCGCCTCCACCCTGCTGGTCCCGGCCGTGCTGCTGGTCCAGGGCGAACGCGGTGCCAGCGGGATGAGCTGGGCGGCCGTCGCGGTCGGCTCGATGGCCCTGTTCATCCTGGTCGCCACCCGGATGAGCGGTTACATCTCCCGAGTCGACTCGCAGGCCCGGCAGCTGCGTGACCTGGTCATGCGGGACGACCTCACCGGCCTGCCGAACCGCCGCGCCTTCGAACAGCGGGCCGCCACCGCGGTCGCCGCCGCCCCCTGCCACATGATCATGATCGACCTGGCCGGGTTCAAACACGTCAACGACCGGCTCGGCCGGGCCGCCGGCGACCAGGCCCTGATCGCGGTCGCCGAACTGTTGCGCCTCTGCGTCCGCGACGGCGACGTTGTCGCCCGGATGGGCGCCGACGAGTTCGCCGTCCTCGTCCACGACACCCTGCCCGCCGACGGCCTGGTGGTGGCCGGCCGGCTCCAGGAGCTGCTGCGTCACCCGGTTCACGCCGGTGAACACGAACTGCTGCTCAACGCCCGCCTCGGTGTCGCCTCCAGCTCCGTCCCGTCCACCGCTTCCCCCGACGACCCGTGCCTCGGCGCCGCCGAACTGGTACGCCGCGCCGACACCGCCCGCTACGCCGCCAAGTCCACCGGCGGCCAGCTCGTCGAGTACACGCCCGCCCTGGACGAGCGGGCCGAAGCCGCCGAACGCCTCGGCGCCGACCTGCGGCACAGCCTCGACGACGGCGACTTCCACGTCGTCTACCAGCCCATCGTCGACCTCGGCGACAGCAGCACGGTCGCCGTCGAGGCACTGGTCCGCTGGGTGCACCCGGTCCGCGGCTTCGTCAGCCCGGTCGCCTTCATCCCGGTCGCCGAGGACAACGGCCTGATCGTCGAACTCGGCGAATGGATCATGCGAACCGCCTGCCGGAAACTCTCCGAGTGGCGTCGTGTCCTGGGCGCCGCGGCACCCCTCTACATCAGCGTCAACGTGTCGGCCCGCCAGCTCAGCGAACCCGGCTTCCCCGCCGTGGTGACCACGATCCTCACCGAGACCGGCCTGGAACCGGCGGCCCTGCTGGTCGAGGTGACCGAGACGGCCATCTTCGGCGGCGGCACCGCGATCGAGGCGGTGGAGTCCCTGCACCGCTCCGGCATCCGGATCGCCCTCGACGACTTCGGCACCGGCCACTCGTCCCTGGGCCTGCTGCGGACCGTCCCGGTCGACGTCCTGAAAGTCGACAAGAGCTTCGTTGACGAGATCGCCGAACCCGGCGGCAACCCGGTCATCGTCGACGCCCTGATCCACGTTTCCAACGGCCTCGGCCTGCGCGCGGTCGCCGAAGGGGTGGAGACCGAGGAACAGGCCGTCTACCTGCGTGACCTCGGGTACCACTACGCCCAGGGGTACCACTTCGGCAGGCCGTCCCCCGACCCTATCCTGGTCGCCACCGTCCCGGCCGCACCACCGGTCCGGGAGTCGCCGGTCCGGTGACCCAACGGGCACGGCTGTCCGGCTGATGGGTCCGGACCACCCCGGCCGGGCGGGTGGAACAGCCCCGGACCGGCTTCCGGCCCGGTCCACGGCAACCGGGACGTGTCACGATCACGACCATGACCGGTTCCCGTGCCCACCTGCCGTACCTGCGGCGAACAGGTGCGATGCTGGCCGCCGTGGTGATCGGCGCCGGTGTCGCGCCGCTGCCGGCCGGGGCCGACGGGCCGGGCTACGGCGGGACCGCCGACGCGCTCACCGTGATGTGGCAGTCCGGCGTTCAGGACCGCACGCTGTCGATGTACGCCGTCGGGTTCCGCAGCGGCTCCGCCGTCCGGGTCCTGGTCGGGTCGGAGAACGAGAAGGTCGTCACCGCGGACTCCTACGGATCGGTCGACCTGGTGCTCGCCTCGGCCGCCACCACCGCCGCACCGAGCAACGCGGTGACCGGTACGAGTGTGCTGGTCACCGGGCGGTCCCCGGCCGGTGTGACCCGGACGCTGGTCGGCGCCGTCCCGCCGCAGGTGACCGGCACCGGCGTCACCGAACTCGTGCCCTGGACCGTCGCCCTGGCCGGATCGCTGCTGGCCGGACTGTGGCTGCGCCGCAAGACCCGGCTGGAGATGGGCCGGCACCGGCACTTCGCCCGCCACCGAGCCTGACGATTCAAGCGTTCAGGTATTCGGCCATGGCGCTCGCTGTCGCGGTGGCCGCCCGGTCGACCTCGGACACCGCGACGTCCAGGATGCCGGGATCGGCCGAGGCCGCGGCCATCCGCTCCACCCGCGCGCACGCGTCGGCCAGCGGCTGACCGCCGAGCAGGGCGCTGGACGACTTGAGGGTGTGCGCGATCGCGCCCAGCCGGTGGTTGTCCCCGGTGGCCAGCGCGTCCGCCATGGCCTTGCGTCGCCCGTCGAGTTCGGCCAGGAAGGTGCCGACGGTCATCGCCACCAGCTCGCGGCCCTCCAACTGGTCCTCCAGGTCATACAACTGCTGGAGGGAGAGCACGTCAGCGGCGCCGGGCGAGGGCGTCGGCGCCGGTGGTTGTTGCGGCGCCGCACTCAGGTACGGCTCCAGCGCCTGGCGCAGCTCCGGCAATGTGACCGGTTTGCCGAGGTAGCCGTCCATGCCCGCGGCCAGGCACTCCTCCCGGTCCTCCGGCAGGGTGGTCGCGGTCAGGGCGAGGATCGGATTGCGGTACCCGGCCGCCCGCACCCGGCGGGCCGCCTCCGGGCCGTCGACTCCGGGCATCTGCATGTCCATCAGCACGAGGTCGTAGCGGTCTGGGCCGAGCATCGCCGCGATCGCGGCGGCCCCGTCGCGGACGACGTCACAGTCCACCCCGAGGACGGCGATCATCCGTTGCAGCACGGTGCGGTTCACGTCGTCGTCCTCGGCCAGCAGCACCCGGCCCGGCGGAAGCGGCCGCAACGCCGGTCCGGGTCCGGCGGACGCCGCACCGGTCGGGCTTCCGGCCCCGGCCGGGTTGCCGAGCAGCGCTGTTCCGGTCCCGGCCAGGGCTGGCCCGGTCCCGGCCGCGGCCAGTGCTGGCACAGTGCCGGCCGCCGCCAGGGCAGGTCCGGTCCCAGCCGCCGCCAGGGCCGGCCCGGTTCCGGGCGCGGTCAGGGCCGGCGCGGGTTCGGGTATGGCCAGGGCCGCCACGGTGCTTTCGACGGTGATCAGCCGCCGCTGCGCCCCGCAAGTGCTCTCCAGTCCCGCGACGCGGACCGTGGCGGAACCCGGCCCGGCCGCGCACCGGCACTCCCGCGTGACGCTCGACCCGGCCCTGGCATCGCGGATCAGATTCGGCAGCGCGTGGTGTGCCGGGCAGTCCTGCCCGGTTCCGGTCACCACGTCGCCTTCGGCGGTGCCGGCCGGCCGCCACCGGTCGTTGGCCACCAGCACCAGCCCGGCCGCGTCGGTGATGGCGGCCGGATGGGGGAGTGCCTCGACAAGGCTCCGCGCCGCGAAACTCATGTCGTGCCCTTTCGAGTGGTGAGGTCCGGCGTTCCGGCGTGCGGTGGAGCGGCCCGGCCGATCCAGGCCCGCCCCTCGGCCAGCGCGATCACCAGCAGAGTGGGCAGCAGCGCGGCGGCCGAGCAGACCGCGATCTGATCGGCCGAACCGTGCCGGAACTCGATCAGGGCGATCTCCAGGGCGGCCCCGGCCCACGGGACCAGTGTCACCCAGGAGCGGCGGGCCAGGGCGGCGTTCGTCAGGACGGTCACCACCGAGGTGAGCCCGGCGACCGCGGCGAGGATCTGGACCAGCGCGGTGGCACCGGCGTACTGGTCGCCGTAGAGCAGGCGCAACACCAGAGCCGGGACGGCCACCACTACCGCCGCGCCGAGCAGGGCCGGCCCGGTGACCGCCAGCAGCGACTGCCCGAGCACCCGGCCCCGGCCGGCCCGCCCGTGCGCCGCGACCAGCCGGGGGAACACCGCGGCCATGATCCCGGCGGGCAGGGCCAGCACGGTCTTGGCCACCGTCGCCGCGGCGACATAGGAACCGGACTCGTTCGTGGGCAGATGGTGCCGTGCCAGCAACAGGTCGACGGTGGAGAACACGAACAGGCCGGTCACCGCGACCGCGGCACCACCGACCGCCCGGGGCCGCAGCGTGCCGCCGGACTCGCCCGCCGGATCCCGAGCCAGGGCCCGAACCGCCACCAGCAGGGCGGCGACCTCACTCAACAGGGTGGCGGCCAGCGCTCCGCCGACCCCGAAGAGCAGGACCAGACCAAGACCGGCGACCAGTCGTACGGCGGTGGCCACCACGTAGGAGACAGCCACCACCGACACTCGCCGGGAACCGAGCAGCAGCCCGCGCGCGGTGGCCACGAGTGCCGTGACGATCAGGTACGGCGCCAGCTGAGCCGCCTCACCGGACCCGTCGAGATGGAAGTAGGCGCTGATCAGCGGGGCGCAGAGCAGGGTGGCGAGAGCGGGCGGCAGACTCCAGAGGGCGACCGCGCGCAGTGATCGGAACGACGCCGGGCGATTCGCTCCGTGAGCTGCCGCATGGGCCGACGCGGCGGTCTGCAGCGCGCCCAGCGGGATGCCGAGCATCACCATCGCGGCGAGCAGGGTGCCCAGCGCCCCGTACGCCCCGGCGGGCAGGAACCGGCCGATCACCGCATGGAAGATCAGGTTGCCGGCGCTCTGCACGGCCACCGCCACCGTGATCGGCCCGCCGGCCCGGATTAGCGCTCCGGCCGCGCGCCGGTGATCAAACCGCACATGATCCGTATCGGCCGGTTGCCGCCGACTCTGATCACGCCGGCGCCGGGATTCGGGCGAAGGCCGGGCGCGACCCGGGCCGGCCGCCGATAATCAGTGCGTCATGTCTGAACACGATGTCATCGGCCCGGTCCTGTCCCACCCGGCTCGCAGCCGCGGCGAGGTGCGGGACTCGCTGGTCGCCGTACTGGCCGCCGCGGGATCGTCGTGGGCGTGGCAGGGGGCCACCGGCGCGCTCGACCGCTGGACGGCCGGCTCGGGCCCGGCCGACTTGGACGTCTGGTGCGCCGCCGGCCCGGCGGAGTCCGGGGTCGTGGCCGGGCTGGCCGCGCGTCACACCTGTGCGGTGATCGCCGAGACCACCGATCCGGGCCGGTTGCGGCACACCGGTATCGCGGTACTGACCGGCGAGAGTGTCGCGGTCGTGGACGTCACCCACGGCGATCTGTGCGTCGGCCCTATCCTGATGGTCCCGGTCGCGGAGGTGACCGTCGACCCGGCGCGGCATCGGCTGACCGGCGTGGCCGCGGTCGCTGACCTGCTGATACGGCCGGTACTGCGGGGACGGATCCCGCCGCCGGAACGGATCGCGGAAGCACGGGACGCCTGGGTGACAGCCGTTCCGGAGCATCGTTCCGGGCTGGCCTGGCGGCTGACCAGGCAACTCGGTGGCCCGGTCACCGCGGACCTGATCGCGATCGCGGAGGGGGCGAGCCCGGATCCGGCTCTGCCTCGCCGGGCCCGGCTACGGCTGGCCGCCCGAAGTCTCGCGCCCGCGGCGATCGGCGGCACCTGGGCGCAACGGCGGGTGATCATGCCGGCCGGACCGGCCCGGCGCCCGCTGGGCCCCCTCGCGCGTGGCGTGGTGGTCGCGTTCGTGGGAACCGACGGATCAGGCAAGTCCACGCTGGCCGCCGCCCTGGACGACCGGCTGAGACGTGCGGGGCTGGCGACCGCCTCAGCGTATTTCGGCATGGCCCGCGGCAACCTGCCGGGCGTGGCGCTGGCCCGCCGGCTGCTCGGCGTCGGCCCCCGGGACGAGCCGGGCCCGGACCGCACCAACGGTCAGCGGCCCGCTCAAGCAGGGAGCGCCCATCAGCGTGGTGACTTAGGGTTCGATTCGCACCCCAAGTCACCACACAATTCAGACCGCGACGGCGACCGAGAGGTGGGCAGTGACCGCGAGGTGGGCCGTGAGACGACGCTGGAGCACGCCGGGGTGCGGCGGCTGGCGGCCTGGTACTACGCGGGCGAGTACGGCTGGCGGTATCTCAGTACGGTGCTTCCGGCGCTAGCTCGAGGGCGGGTGGTGATCGCTGACCGATGGGTCTATGACCTGCGGGACTCGCCGTGGCCCGGTTCCCCGGCGGCGCGCCTGGCCGAGTGGCTCGTGCCCGCACCGGACCTGCTGGTCCTGCCGGATGCCCCGGCCGACGTGATCCATCGCCGGAAACCGGAACGGAGCGAGGCCGAGCAGCGTGCGCAGCAGGAGGGCTTCCACCGGTTGCTCGCTGAGCGGCCGGCCCGCTGCGCGGAACTGGTGGTCGACACCTCGGAGACGCCGAGTGGGTCAGCGAGCAGTCCGTCGGACGGGCCGGCGAACGACCAAGTCGCGGCGCTGGTGGCCGCGGTGATCCGGGCAGCGCACACCGCACCGGGCCGGGGCTCGAGCCGGTAGCCGATGCCGCGCGGGGGCCGGGGCCCCGTGGGTCAGGGTTCGAAACGGTAGCCGACGCCGCGCAGGGTTCGGATGTGGCGGGGGGCCGACGCTGACTCGCCCAGCTTGCGGCGCAGGTTGCCGACGTGCACGTCGATGATGTGGTCGTCGCCGAAGAAGTTGTCGCCCCAGACGTGTTCCAGCATCTGGTGCCGGGTGAACGTGCGCCGGGGCGCGGAGGACAGCAGGTCCAGGATGTCGAATTCGATCTTGGTGAGGTCGACCACCATGCCGGTCACCGAGACCTCACGGACGTCGAGATCGATGTGCAGCTTCCCGTGTTCGCGGGTCGCCTGGCGACGGTCCAGGCCCGAGGAACGGGGACGCCGGCGCATCGCCTGGATCCGGGCGGAGAGTTCGCGGGGCGAGAACGGCTTGGTGACGTAGTCGTCGGCGCCGACCGACAGGCCGACCACCTTGTCGACCTCGTCGCTGCGGCCGGTCACCATGATGATGTACGCGTCGGTGAACCGCCGGATCTGCCGGCACACCTCGATACCGTCGACGTCCGGCAATCCCAGGTCGAGAATGGCCAGGTCCGGTCGCTGGGACTGGGCCTGTTCCATGGCCTCCTGCCCGTCACTGGCGGCGACCACCTCGAAGCCCTCCTTCTCCAGCAGATGACGGCAGATCATCATGAATTCGGGGGAGTCTTCGACAACGAGCGCTCGCGGCATGGACCCGGTACCTCCGGTCGGGGGATCAAGGCAGCGGACTCATCGGCGGGCCCGTCGGAGATCGTAGGTTCCTGGGCCCGGAACATTGACCGTGCACGGTCACACCTGGGAAACGGAGCGCTCGCGCGCCTGGTGCAGCAGCTCGATGAAGTCGTACGGGTCGATCTCGTCGTCGAAGTCCAGGACACCGATCCACTGGCCGGACGCCATCGCGAGACCGGTCGTGATCGACGAGTCCGGGTCCTGCCGGTCGGCGCGGATGTAGCGGGTCAGCGGCAGGTCGCTCAGCTCGGCGGCCGGAACTCCGTCGATGTCGGCGATCGCCACCATCTCGAAGCTGATGCACTGCGAGTAGAGCGCCTCGATCAGCCGGCCGACGACGTAGCGCAGGGCGGTGGCCGAACCGTGCATCGGCAGGACGAGGGTCAGGTCGACTCCGGTGCGGCCCGGGCCGGGGACGAAGGTGGCGGTGGTGGCGGCGGTGGCGGTGGCGGTGAACGGTGAGATCGTCATGGGAGAAGCATGCGGGCCGAACCTCAACGGAAGGTCTGGCCGGCGTCAAGGCATGGGCAAGGACGTCCGGGCCCCGATCGTCGCCCGGTAGGCGGCCTCGGTCAGTTCCGCCGCCCGCGCCCAGCTCATCCGGTCGCGGGCGGATTCGCGGCCGGCCTGCGCGTAGCGGTGCCAGGCGCTCTCGTCGGTCAGCAGCGTGCTCAGGGCGCGGGCCAGTGCCGGTGGGTCGGCCGGCCGGACCGACAGGCCGTTCACCCCGGGTTCCAGCACCGAGCGGACGCAGGCCACGTCGGTGCCGACCACCGGAAGGCCGATCGACATCGCCTCCACCAGTGCCATCGCCGGCGGTGAGGTGGTGTAGTCGAACTTGAACGGCCATGTGCCCACCTGCGCCGCGGCGAACTCGCCGAGCAGATCCGCGACCGGCTCGGTGACCACCTCGATCGCGTCCCCGGCCGCTCCGGCTCGGGCGAGGATGGCCGGCAGCTCGGGCCGGGGGATGAGCAGCAGCCGCAGCCGGGCGCCGGGCACCCGCCCGCGGACCGTGCGGAACGCGTCGAGCAGCGTGTCCAGGCCGCGGACCGACTCGGCGCGGCCGGCGAAGACGATGACCGGGGACTCCCGGTCGAAACGGGCGCGCCGGTCGTCGTCGGTGGCGCCGCACGCGTATCGGATCACGTGCGGCCCGCCCGGCCCGGTCAGCCGGGTGGACACCCGCGGATCCGGCGTGAGGACCGTGGTGACACCGGCCCGGCGCAGTGCCGAGACCGCCGCCCGGGACGGCAGCGCCGTAGTGGCCACGACTCGCGGGCGCAGGACGTTGGAGGACCACATCTCGGCCGGGGTGCCGCGACGCCAGGCCCCCGGTCCGGGCAGCGTCGGCCAGGCGTACACAGTCAGTAGTTTGGGGTAGGGCCGCAGCGCCGGATGCAGGGCCATGAAAGGACCGAGCGCCCCGGCGTGCACGTGGATCAGATCGGGGCGGATCCCGGCCAGCGCGGCGGCCAGCGGTGCCGACCGGCCCAGGGGGAACGACTCCAGGGAACCGCCCAGCTCGTGCGTGGTGGTGAAGGCCTGACCGCCGTCGACGACACCGGTGGTGATCAGATGATGGTCGCCGGGCACCCGCCGGGTGATCTCGGCGACGGTCCGCCCCATCGCCTCCCGGGCCGAGAACTCGGCGATGACGTGGGCGATCCGGGTCACGGGTGCACCACGCGCGGGGCGGCCGGGAGGTACCGCAGCAGCCGTCCGATCGCCGCGAACCCGAACTCCCCGGCCTTCATCACCCACATCCCCACGTACAACAGGGGGTGGGTCCTCAGGTAGTGGATGTTGCGCAGGTAGAGCGCGAACCGGTGCAGGATGTTGATCTGCCAGCGGAACGCCTCGGGGTGCACCTCGGCGAAGACGTCAGCCGTATGCGTGTAACCGAGTTTCTTGCGCAGCGTCTGGGTGAGCCGGAGCGCGCCCTCGTTGTGCCGGAGGAATTCGCGGGTCCGGCCGACCCGGAACCCGGCCGCGCGGACCCGCAGGTCCAGGTCCTTGTCCTCGGAGAAGACCATCCGCTCGTCGTGCCCGCCGAGCTTCTCGTAGACGTCGCGCCGGAGGCAGCGCAGCGACTCGATCTGGGTGACACCGTCGTAACACTTCTTCTCCAGCCACTTGCACCGCGCCCAGAACGTGGTGCCGAACGACTCCTCCGGGATCACCAGCGCGTCGTACCGTGAGGCCAGCAGTGCGGCGCACTCGCCGAGCAGCCCCGGCGTCACCGTCATGTCGGTGTCCAGGTGCAGCAGGATGTCACCGGTCGCCTCGGCCGCGCCCCGCCGGCGGCCCTGGGCCATCGACCGGTTCTCCTTGAGGTACCGCACCCGCAGCCCGCGCCTCTGGAACTCGCCGACCAGCGCGGGAGTGCCGTCGGAGGACCGGACGTCGTCGTTCACGATGATCTCGAAGTCCCGGTGGCCCGAGGCGGTGAGGGAGTCGAGGAACTCGCGGAGCAGCGGGGCGCTGTTGTAGGCCGGGACGACGACCGAGATCGCCGGTGCTCGGGTCATGACGGTGCCTCCGGTGCGAGTAGCCACATGATCACACCGAGTATGGCGGAGGTCCGGTCACCCCGAGGCGTCAATGCGACGGTGGACCGGGACTTGTGAAGTCCCGGTCCACCGGTTCGGTCGTGCCGTTCGGTCAGCGGTAGGAGGCCAGCTCCGTCGCCCACTTGGCCAGCGTCGACGCCTGCGCCGAGGTCAGCGCCGGCTTGTTGCCGAGGGTCAACAACGACACCCGGATGACGTACGCCAGGGTGTTGCCGTTGTTCAGGTCGCTCTCCAGCTGACGCAGCACCGTGGCCGAAGCTCCGGGGGCGTACTTGCGGGTCAGCGTCATGAGCCACTCGACCGTCGGCCGGACGCTGTAGCTCATCTGAACGGCGGTCGCGGCGTTGCCCGCCTTGTCCACCGCCCCGGCGCAGATCACCGTGATCAGTCCGCGCTTCTCGGTGCGGGTGATCGCGGACCTGACGGCCACCCCGGACCCCGCGTCGGCAGTGAGGCAGGAGACGGTGGGCGGGGCGTCCGGGCCGTAAACGGTTCCCGGAACGGCTCCGGCGATCGTGACGACCGGCGCCGTGTGGTCGACGTTGAGGGTGACCTTGGTGGTGGCGGTGTTACCGGCGTTGTCGGTGCCGGTTCCGGTGACGACCTGGGCCGCGCCTTCGGCGGTCAGGGTGGTGGGTGCGGGGCACACTGCCACGCCGGAGCCCTCGTCGGTGCAGGTGAAGGTCACGGTGGGTGCGGTCCGGTACCAGCCGTTGCTGTCCGGGGTGGTGTTCACCGCGGCGGTGACGACCGGCGCCGTGTGGTCGATGTCGAGGGTGACCTTGGTGGTGGCGGTGTTACCGGCGTTGTCGGTGCCGGTTCCGGTGACGACCTGGGCCGCGCCTTCGGCGGTCAGGGTGCTCGGCGCGGGGCACACTGCCACGCCCGAGGCCTCGTCGGTGCAGGTGAAGGTCACCACGGGTGCGGTGCGATACCAGCCGGAGGCGTCCTTGGTGCCGGCCACGGTCGCGATGATGGCCGGGCCGGTGTGGTCGACGTCGAGGACGACCTTGGCGGTCGCCGTGTTACCGGCGCTGTCGACGGCTTCCCCGGTGACGGTCTGGGCCGCGCCGTCGGTGGTGAGGGTGACGGGTGCGGGGCACACGGCCATACCCGAGGCCTCGTCGGTGCAGGTGAAGGTCACCACCGGTGCGGTCCGGTACCAGCCGGATTCGCCCTTGTCCCCGGTGACGGTCGCGGTGACGACCGGTGCGGTGTGGTCGACGTCGAGAGTGACTTTGGTGGTGGCCGTGTTGCCGGCGTTGTCGGTGGTGGTCCCGGTGACCGTCTGCGCGGTCCCGTCGTTGGTCAGGGTGGTCGGTGCCGGGCAGACCGCGATCCCGGACGTCTTGTCGGTGCAGGTGAAGTGCACGGTCGGCGTGGTCCGGTACCAGCCGGAGGCGTCCTTGGTGCCGGTGACGGTCGCGGTGATGACCGGGGCCGTGCGGTCGACGTTCAGGATCGCCGTCGACGTGGCGGTGTTGCCCGCCTTGTCCAGGGCGATGCCACTGATCTGCTGGCCCGAGCCCTCCGAGTTGATCACCGTCTCCGGCGGACAGGTGAAGATCAGCGATGTCTCGTCGGCACAGGTGTACCGGACCGTCGGGGCCGCCGCGAACCAGCCGGCGGCGTTCCGGTCGCCCAGCACGGTGCCGGTGATCGTCGGCGCCTTCTGGTCGATCTTCAGGGTCAGGGTGGTGGTGGCGGTGTTCCCGGAGCCGTCCCGGGCGGTGCCGGAGTAGCGCTGGGCCGCGCCGTCGGTGTCGGCGAGCACCGGAGCGGGGCAGAACGCGACCACCCCGCTGTCGTCGGCGCAGACGAAGCTGATCGTCACCGGCGTGCGGAACCAGCCGTTCACGGCCTTCTGCGACAGCGTCGTGGTGATCGTCGGCGGAGTCCGGTCCTCACCCGGAACGGGCGACGCCGTCGGAGTCGGGGTGACCTCCGGTGTCGGCGTCACGGCCGGGGCCTCCCAGACCGGGACGGACCCGGTCACCGCACTGCTGCCACCGTTGTCGTTGTACGCCTTGACCTCGACGACCCACTTCTTGTCGGTCGCCAGAGCCACCGTCGTGGAGGTGGCCGTCGCCTCGACGCGCACCGTCTTGGTGACCTTCTCGGTGCCGTAACCGACCTGGTAGTACGTCGGCGGCGGCCCGGTGGCCGGTGCCTTCCAGGACATCTGCACCGTCTCCGGCGCGTTGGCCTGCCGCTTCACCACCAGATCGGTCGGGTCGGCCGGCCGGTACCGGTCCAGCAGCGACTTGGCCGTCGTGCAGGCCCCGAACTCGTTGACCGTGGTCACGGCCAGGGTGTAGGCCCGTGACGCGTCGATGCCCGAGTACTTGAACGACGTGTCGGTGCTGGTCTGATCGGCCAGGACCGCGCCGTCGGACAGCCGGACGAAGACGGCCCGGTAGCCGGTCAGCGGCGTGTACCCGGTCCAGGCCGGGGCGCGCCAGACGGCGGTGGCCGTGGTGCCCTCGTCGGTCCGGCCGGGGGTCATGCCCATCACGGCGCTCGGCGTCAGCGCCCGCAACGAGAAGTAGCCGGTGCTGGCTCCGGCTCCGGTCGCGTCGACCGCACCGACCCGCACCTTGTAAGCGGTGCACGGGTCGGGGTTGTCGATCGTGTACTCGGTCGTCGTCGCCGGGAGTTCCAGCACACTCTCCACGTCACCGGCGATGACGTCGAGCGTGTAACTCTGCGCGCCCTCGACGGCCTTCCAGCCGACGCGGATCTTGTGCACGTCCTCGGTGGTTCTGGCTACGGTCAGGTTCTTCGGTACAGCGGGTACGGCGTACGCGGCCGTGGGGATGGCGACTGTCGTCATCGTTAGCGCGACCGTTCCGGTGCCGACCGAGGCGAGTAGTCGCCGCATGTCCATTGGTGCCCTCATCTTCTGTCGTCCACTTGCCGGGTTGACTATCGGCGGCAACCTCAAGAACAGCTCAAACGTGGGTATGCGTACGGTCAAGTTCGGGCCCGGCGACGGCGAATCCGTCCTCCGGCGCCGGTTCGAGCGGCAGCGTCAGCCAGATCCGTGCCCCGTCCTGGTAGTGCGGGTCCGCGGCGATGACACCACCGAGCCGCCGGACGATCCGGCGGCAGATGGCCAGGCCGAGCCCGTTGCCCGGATAGGCCTCCGGCAGCGACCGGTGCAGCTCCTCGAAGATCAGTTCGTGCTGGCCGGCCTGGATGCCGATGCCCTGATCGCTGATCTCGATCCGGACCGTGCCGTCCCCGACGGCCCGCGCGGCTACGTGCACCTGCGCGGCCTCCCCGAGCGGCACGTACTTGATCGCGTTGCCGAGCAGGTTCTCCATCAGCCGCCGGACCATGCCGTGGTCCCCCCGGATGACGGGCAGCGCGTCGCGGGTGATCCGGGGTACGGGGGTGGTCAAGCTGAGCGCGTCGGTGGCCAGATCGTCGACGAGGGCTCCCAGGTCGATCGGGCCGGTCCGCAGCCGGGCGTCCTCGGTGCTGGCGTAGGTCAGCACGTCGTCGATGAGCTGCCGCATACGTCCGGCACTCCGGTTGATCTCCGAGACGTACTCGTCGTATCCGGGCGGATGGGGGTAGCCGACGTCCAGATGTTCCAGGAGCTGGGCGTACCCGTAGACGCCGGCCAGCGGGGCCTTAAGGTCGTGACTGACGTCGCGGGCGAAGGTGCGCAGCTCGGCCACCGACTGATACAGCCGCTCGACGGTTCGCTGGAGGTCCGCGTTGTGCTGGCGTTCCCGCTCCAGTTCGATGCGGAGCGCAGCGAGTTCCGTTCCGACGGTGACGACGTCCTGTTTCAACGCGGAGCCTTCCTGGTGGCGGGTCATCGGACCATCACCCCTGCGGGGACTGGAGAGATCAAAAGGTCGGGGTCGGCGTGCTCCAGGTAACGGGCTAGTGCCGCCCGCAACTCGGGCAGGGTGATCGGTTTGCTCAGGCGCCCGTCCATGCCGGCTGCCAGGCATTCGTCCCGGTCCGCCGACACCGTCGCGGTCAGAGCCAGGATCGGGGTACGAGACCCGGCCGCCCGGATCCGCCGGGTCGCCTCCAGCCCGTCGGTGCGGGGCATCTGGACGTCCATCAGGACCACGTCGTAGCAGGTGCCGCTGAGCACCGCCTCGACCGCTGCGGTCCCGTCCGGGACGGCGTCGCAGGTGACACCCATCAGCTCGATCATGCGGCGGAACACGGTCCGGTTGACGTCGTTGTCCTCGGCGAGCAGCACCCGGCCACCGGACAACGGCGGAACCGTGACCGGAGCGCCGCGTACCCCGGTCCGTTCCTGGTTCAGCGCGGCGATCAGCCGGGTACTCACCAGTGGCGCGGTCAGCACCCCGGGCTTGCGGACCACCCCGGTCCGCGGGTCGGTGGCGCTGATCATCAGGGATCGGCCCTGCGGGCCGACAGCCTTGACGACCAGGTCGGTGCGCCGTATCGCCTCCGGATCGTGCGCGTCGTCGCACCAGACGACGGTGTCGACGCCCGGCAGGGGAGCGGTCACGGTGGCGAAGTCGGCCGGGACGACGTCGGCTCCGGCGCCGGCCAGCAGCCAGGACAGTGCCCGGGTGGACCGGTCCGACGGCGCGACCACGGCGATCCGCCGACGGTCCAGCGGCCGGGCGGCGCGCCCGGTGTGCGCCACCGGCCGCAACGGCAGGTGGATCCGGAACAGTGCGCCGCCACCCGGCGACTCCTGCACCCCGATGGTGCCGCCCATCTCGGCGACCAACCGGGAAGCCAGGGCCAGACCCAGCCCGGCGCCCTCGTGACTGCGGTTGCGTGAAGAGTCGGCCTGCGTGAACGGCTCGAAGATCCGGGCCCGCTGCGACTCGGTGATCCCCGGGCCGGTGTCCGACACGGTCACCGCGTACATCTCGTCGCCGGTGGTCTCGGCCAGCACCACCACCTCGCCGTCGGCGGTGAACTTGACGGCGTTCCCGACGACCGCGTCGAGAACCTGGTGCAGCCGCTGGAAATCGCCTTGGATCAACGGCGACATCGCCGGCGCGGAAGCCGCCAGCAACAGGATTCCCTTACCGCGGGCGTCCCGCTGGAGCCGCTGCACCACGTCCGCCAGCAGCTTCTCCACCTCGACCGGCTCGTCGGCCAGCCGAAGCCGGCCGGCCTCCAGCTTGCCGAGGTCGAGCATCCGGTCGATGAGCGTCTCCATCGCCTGGGCGGAAAGGTGGACCGCGTCCACGATCTCCCGCAGGCCCTGTTCCATCGGCTGTGCCCGGAGCAGTTCGACCGCCGCCACCACGGTGGTCACCGGGGTCCGCGCCTCATGGCTGAG
Organism: Actinoplanes derwentensis; assembly: GCF_900104725.1. NCBI lineage: Bacteria > Bacillati > Actinomycetota > Actinomycetes > Micromonosporales > Micromonosporaceae > Actinoplanes > Actinoplanes derwentensis. Next base: position 4,390,426 of record NZ_LT629758.1, on the reverse strand, counting down.
CAGGGTCAGGAACCGGTTGCCGGCGTCGTCGGCGGTCACCGTGACCAGCCGGTGCTCGGTGCCGTCGCCGTCGGTCAGCGTGGTCACCTGCAGGTCCCGCTCGTTCGGGCCGCACCGGCAGGTCAGCCGGACCGGTGGGGTCGCCGGGGTGCCGTGCCAGACCGCTTCCAGGACGCCGCGGTGGGCGCCGCACTGGCCCGGCGAGGCCCCGAGGAATCCGCCTTCGGGCGGGTACAGCTCACGATCGCCGCCCGGTGCCGTCCACCGCTGGTTGGCGATCAGTACACGTCCGTCGGGGTCGGTGATCGCCGCGGGACCGGTGATCGCCTCGACGAGTGTTCGCGCTTCATAACCCATATACGAGACCTTTCGGGCTGGAACAACGCCGCGGGCCGGAGCCCGGATGTTGATCGTGCCGAGGCCGGAGAGCGCGACGGTGTGGTTCTCGGGTGCGGTCCGGTTTCAGGCGGCGTGCCGGCGGCGGTAACCGCGGGGCGCCGTGGCGGCCGGCGACCCGGCGCGGCGGCGCAGCCAGAACCCGGCCAGCAGGATGACGAGGGTGCCGGCGCCGACCGTCCAGGGCAGCACGTCGGACGGGCCGTGCGCCGCGGCCTTCGGCGGGACCGCCGAGATCAGGATGCGGGAGGTGCCGGAGACCGAGCGGCCGGAGATCACGATGCTGCTGCCCGAGGTACCGGCGGCGAGAAGGGTCTCCGGAACGGTCACCTCGATGCGGCCGTTCTCGTCACCCCGGGCCTGCTGGATCGGGCTGCTGCCGAGCCGGACCTCGACCAGGTCCCGGGCGCGGTAACCGGCGCCGACGACGTTGAGCCGGGCACCGTCGGCCTCCCAGTTGAGGACCAGCCGGTCGGACCCGGCCACCGCGCCGGCGGGCGTCGCGGGAAGCAGCAGCGCGCAGCTCAGGCCCAGGGCCAGCAGAAGAACGGCGGCGAAGCGGCGGGTGACGGTGGCGATCGGCATGAGATGAGACTGCGGTACCCCGCCGGGGAAGGGAACGGCTGCCGGACAACCTTGCACCCGTCCTGAGCCGGTCTTGAACTGCTTGAACTCGCCTTCGGGGTTCGGCCGCTCAGCGGATCGGGCGAGCCGCCGATGGGAGGTTTCGAGGTAGATGTCGGAGGTATGCCGTGCCGCTCCCAGTCGCCGGGGACCAGCCCAGCCGGCCGGTGTCCCGCCACCGGCGCCGGTTCCCGATCGCGGCGATGGACCGGCTGTGGCGTCCGGTGATCGGGCTGGCCGTCGTCCTCTTCGCGGCCTGCGGCCCGGCACACTCGTTCGGTTACACCGATCTGGTCTTCTACACGGTCCTGGCCGGGCTGGCGCTCACCGCGCTGGCGGTGCCGCTCGGCCTGCTGGGGCTGCGCGCTCACCGGCGGCTGCCGGCACGTGACCTGCCGGTGCGCCCGGCGCTGCTGGCGGCGCGGCCCTACCTGCTGGTGCTGGCGCTGGACGTGTTCATCGTCAGCCGCTGGTTCCGGACCGGGACGTTCATCGCCGGTGGTGACATGGGCGCGTTCATCCGCCGGGGGTGGGAACCGGAGATGGCCTGGTCGTGGAACCATCAGGCGACCGGTGCCGGTTCGGCCGCGTACACCATGGCCCGGGCCTTCGAGTTCCTGCTGATCCGGCTGTGCCGGTACGCCGGGCTCACCGAGTACTCCGCCCAGTGGCTCTACTACACGTGCATCTACGGACTGGTCGGGTTCGGGGTGGCGTACCTAGCCGGGGCGTTCGTCCGCAGCCCGGCCGGGATCGTGGTCGCCGGGGCGTTCGGGATGCTCAACGGCTTCTTCCTGACCCGCCTGCCGAACCCGCTCAACGTCATCTCGGTGGGGTCGGTCGCGCTGATCACCGGAGTCGCCATGCGGGTGGCCCTGGGCCGGCGGGTACCCACCCCGATCGCCGGGTTCGCCCTGATGCCGACGTCGTTCCTCAGTTTCAACCCGCCGATGCTCGTCGTCGCCTACGCGTGGGCGGTGGCCGGCACTCCGCTGCTGGCCGCCCTGCTGATGGGCCGGCACGCCGCCTGGCGCCTGCTCAAATGGTTCGTCGCGGCCATCCCCTGGGCGCTCTGCCTGAACCTGTGGTGGCTGCTGCCGCTGGCGCAGAGTTTCACCGGCGGGGGCGGGGCCACCGCGAACGCCACCTTCACCGATCCGACGAACTGGTCCTGGTCACAGGTGAACAACCTGCCGCCGAACATCCTCACCATGGTCGCGAACTGGGCCTGGTTCCTGCCGCAGTACCTGCCGTTCGCCACCGATCTGGACGAGCCGTGGTGGATCTGGATCCGTTACCTGCTGCCGGCGCTGGTCTTCCTGGCACCGCTGGTGGCGGCCCGACGGCTGCGGCGGGCCACCCTGGGGCTGCTGCTGGTGATCCTGCTGTTCGTGTTCCTGGCCAAGGGCCTGCGCCCACCCTTCGGCGACCTCAATCTGCTGCTCTACCTGCACGCGCCGGGGTTCTGGCTGTTCCGCGAGCCGATGAGCAAGCTGGGCCAGCTGCTGATCTCGTTCTTCGGCGTGATGCTCGCGGTGTCGGTCGAGGGGCTGCTGCTGCGGTTTCGCCGGCTGCCGGTCCAGAAGGCCGCCGCGGCGCTGCCGGTGCTGCTGGTGCTGGCCTACCCGTACCCGCTGTACACCGGCGGGGTGATGCCCGACGAACGGCCGACCCAGCCCTCGATGCACGTGCGGGTGGCGCAGGAGTGGTGGGACGTGGCCGAGCACATCGACGCCGACCCCCGGCCGGGCAAGGTCTTCGTGCTGCCTCTGGACGACTACTACCAGATGCCCACGACCTGGGGGTTCTTCGGCGCGGACACCATCGCCAACCTGCTGATCAAGCATCCGGTGGTGCAACCGAAACCGGATGGCTACTTCGGTGACGTGCCGGGGTTCGCCGCCAACCTGCGGCTGATCGAGAGCGCGCTGCTGGCCGGTGACCTGGCCCCGGTCCCGCGGCTGCTGGACGCGATCGGGGCGAGCCGGGTGATCGTCCGGCACGACCTGGTGCGTGGCCTGCCCAACCGGAACTTCGCCGACGGCCGGGTGCTGTCGGCGGCGATGGCCCGGGTGGCGGGCGCGGAACTGGAGGTCGACGGCCTGCTCCAGGTGTGGCGGGTCGGTTCCGGCACCAGCCCGACCGTCCGGACGTACGACCGGGTGCTCGACGCCCCGGCCCGGCCGGAGGCAGGCGCGGCGGTCCTCGGCACGGTCGGGTCGCGGACCGCGATAGCCGCACGCGTGGACACCAGCGAGGCCACCACCAGCCCACGGGTGGACGACACCGCGACGGTGACCGGCGATGTCGTGCACTGGCCGGTCCCGGCGGTGGACACCGGGTCGCCGATGACGACGATCGACGTGCCGGGCGGGCGCTACACGGTGGCCCAGCGGGCCCGGGCCGCGCCGGTCCTGATGCCGCGGATCGCCGGGAACCGTCTGCTGCTGGAGGATCCGACGTCGGTACGGGTGGACGGCCGTATCGTCTCCCGCCGCCCGGACCTGGAGGTGCCGTTGCCGGCCGGGCGGGAGGTCCTCGCGCTCCGGACCGGCAGCCGCCGGATGGTGTCCCTCGACGTGCCGAACCCGGCGCCGGTGCCGGTCGGTGCGGCCACCACTGTCTCGCTGCTGGCCGCGGCCGCGAAACCGGCGAAGGTGAGCGGGTTCAGCCCGGTCTTCGACTGCAACGAGTACGAACCCCGGCCCTGGAAGGAACTGGGCCTCATCGGCGAGGTGACCGGCTCCACGATCCGGCTGAGCGCCGCCGATCACGCCGCCTGCAGCCGGGTCGTGGTCGACGGCGCGAAGGCGGGCCAGACCTTCCGGGTCCGCCTGGAGTACCGGCGGGTGTCCGGGGCCCGCCCGCAGATCTGCCTGTGGCAGTCCGGGACCGCGGGCTGTGAACTCGCGGCCCGGGCGACGCTCAACAACGACTGGACCCCGTTCGAAGGGGCGACGACCATCGAATCCGACGGATCGCTGGAGATCATCCTGCACGCCGACGTGGGCCGGCGGCTGGCGCCCAAGACCGTGGTGGAGTACCGCACGGTCCAGGTGCAGGCGCTGGAGGAGGTCGGCAACCACGAGGTGTGGCCCCCGGCGGTACCGGAGACCAGCGTCGACCTGACCGCCGGACAGCACGAACTCAGCGTCGCCGGTGGGCCGTCCGGCTCGGTGCTGACCCCCTTCGAACCCCTGGAGGACTGCTACCGGTACGACGACCAGAGTGCCGAACAGGCCGGGCTGGAGGCGGAGTCGCAGATCGGGGTGGACGGTGAGACCACGTACACGCTCAAGGCGGTGAGTCACCTCGCCTGCATCGGCGCCGGGGTCGAGGACTTCGGATCGGCGTCGCTGTACGAGTTGTCGATGGAGGCCCGCAGTGTCGCGCTCCGGAACCCGAAGTTCTGTCTCTACCTGCGGGGCCCCGACCTGTGCCGCAAACTGCCGGCGGTGGCCGTCTACCAGGGCTGGACGCCGTACGAGGCGCTGATACCGCCCGACCCGGACACCGTCGAGGCCCGCCTCTACCTGTACGGGCTGCGTGATCTCGCCGGTAAACAGCAGTCCCAGGTGGAGTACCGGGGCGTCCGGATCCGCCCGGTGGCGTCGTCCTCGGCCGTCGTGCTGGTCCGGGACCAGGGCACCGGGACCGCCACCTCCACGGTGGACTGGGAACGGCGCAACCCGGCCTGGTACTCCGGCCTGATCACCGCGCCCGGCTCCACCGTCCTGGCCCTGACCGAGAGCGCCGCTCCGGGCTGGCAGATGACCGGGGTCGAGGGCGGGACCAAGGTGACCCTGCAAGGGTGGATGAGCGGCTGGACGGTGCCGGCCGGTGGCTCCTTCGAGATCCGCTACGGCCCGTCCCAGCTGTCGCGCTACGCGTTCTACCTGCTGCCGGCCACCGTGGGGATCTCGATCGGGTTCATGTACCTGCGGAGACTCCCGCCGGGCCGGCCGGCCGCGGTGAGGGCCCGGCGCCGACGCCGGTGGCGGTGGCGCCGATGATCAAGGCATTGCGGCTGCTGCTCGGCGCGCCGTCCCGGCAGCGGATGCGGTGGGCCCGCCGGCACCGGTACGCCTGGGTCGCGTTCGCACTGGTCGTGGCACTGGCGGTGCTTCTGCTGTGGCCGCTGAGCCGCCGGTTCGCCGGTGCCGACGAGGTGACCGTGGTGGCCGTCGGCGACATGGCCTGCGATCCCACCGATCCGGACATGAAACGGTCCACCCGGGAGACCGGCGACCGGTGCCGCCAGCAGGCGGTGTCCGATCTCGCCGTCGCCGCCGACCCGGATATCCTGCTGGCCCTGGGTGACCTGCAGCACGAGGTGCCGACCGTCGAGGCGTACCGGACGGTCTACGGGCCCTCCTACGGACGGCTGCGCGACCGTACCGTCCCGGTCTTCGGCAACCAGGAGTACAAGGCGCCGGAGGCGTCGTCGTTCCTCACCTACTTCGGTGAGCGGGTCCGGGACCCCCGCGGCTACTGGTCCGAGCAGATCGGGCAGTGGCATCTGGTGGTGCTGAACTCCAACTGTTCGATCGTGACCGGCGGCTGCGGGACCGGGTCGCCGCAGCAGACCTGGCTGGCCGCCGACCTGGCCGCCAACAGCCGCCGGTGCGTCATCGCGGCCTGGCACCATCCGCGCTGGTCGTCCGGGATCGCCGGGGCGGACGACCGGACCGCGGCCCTGTACCGGACCCTGTACACGAACCGGGTGGACCTGGTGCTGTCCGGGCACGACGCGCAGTACGAACGGTTCGGCCCGCTGAACGACGCCGGGCGCGCCGACGAGCGCGGGGTGCGGCAGTTCGTGGTGGGCACCGGGGGACAGGCGCACTACCGGCCGGAGGACCCCGTCCCCGAGGGCGAGCCGACCGCCGAGTTCACCGAGTACGACTACCACGGTGTGCTCGTGCTGACGTTGCGCACCGACTCGTACAGCTGGAAGTTCGACGCCCTGGAATCGAACCGGGCCGTGCTGGACGAAGGCACGGCCCGTTGCACCTGAGCGCGGTCAGGCCGCGACCGGCACCGGATGACGAGGCGCCCGGGCATGCCGGTCGACGGCCGTCAGCAGCGTGGCCGCGACCTCGTCCCAGGACAGCGCACCACCGTACGGCAGCGGCTCCGGCGGTTGCCGCAACCAGCCGGGCAGCAGCTCGGTCAGCAGCCCGGCCATCGCCTCCGGCCGGGGCGCGACGACGGCCCCGGCGGCGGCCCGGGTGGAATCGCGCAGGCCCGGTACGTCGTACGCGATGGTCGGGGTGCCGAGTGCGGCGGCCTCGGTGACCACCAGACCCCAGCCCTCGCGGACGCTGGCGGCCAGGTGCACGTGCGCCCGCGCCATCAGCTCGTGTTTCTCGGCCTCTGGAACCCGGCCGAGGAAATCGGTGTAGCCGGGCGCCCGGGTGGCCAGGCGGTCCAGCAGTGGCCCGCCACCGATCATCCAGAGCCGGAGGCCGGGAATCCGCCGACGGGCCAGCCCGACCGCCCGGATCACGTCGTCCGGCCGCTTGTACGGCACCATCCGGCCGCAGAACACCGCGGTCGGCCGCGTCTCTTTGGCCGGCCGGGGCAGCGGATCCGGCGGAGCGTAGCCCTCCGGCACCACCGTCACGTCGTGTGCCCCGAACCGGGCCAGGGACTCCCGGGTCGACTCGGAGACCGCGAGGATCGGGCTGCGGCCCAGTCGTCGCAGCCAGTTCGGTTCGAGCCGGTGCCGGCCTAGGTGGGCCAGCAGCGGCGGGGCGTTGACGTGCCAGATCTCCTCACACGTCTGATGGACCAGGGCGATGGTCCGGGTGCCGTCGTCCACCCACTCGTGGGCTTGGAACGGCACCGTGTTGGTCTCGTCGATGACGACGTCGAAGTTGCCCCGGCCGTGGCGCTGCCACCAGCGCCGCGCCTCCCGGTAGACGGTGAACCGGCTGCCGGCCCGGATGACGCGGTAACCGTCACGGATCTCGGTCGCTGGCTTTCCGTTGACGGCCGCGGCGAACAGCACCACCCGGTGGCCGGCCGCGGCCCAGCGGCGCAGAACCTGCTCGGTGTAGACCTCGGCTCCGCCGGCCGCGGGGTGGCTCAGGTCCCGCCAGTTCAAGATCAGAATCCGCATCGGACCTCCGGGTTCGCCGCCGTCGTACGCAGCGGTGACCGGGATGATCGGCCGCGCCCGGCCCGGGTTGAGGCAGCGGTGAGGGCCGGGTTCGTGAAGGTCGCTCCCCGGACGGCATTAGTTGGCGATGATGGGGCAAATGGCAAAAGAGCGGAGGAACGAGCCGAACCACCGGCGGCCACGCACCGGCCGACGGCGCCGCCCAGCCGGAACCGTCCGCCCGGCGCGGTTGACGGCGGAGTCCGTGCTCCTCGGTCTGCTCACCGGGATCCTGGTGGTCGCCCCGTGGACCAGCCCCGGCTATCTGCTGCTGCTGGACTGGGTGGCCGGGCCACATCAGGCGCTCAGCCCCGGCCTGTACGGACTCGACCCGGCAGCCCTGGACGCCCTGCCGTACCGGCTGTTCACCCACGCGATCCGGCAGCTCGCCGGGGCCGGTGCCACCAGTTGGCTGATGATCCTGGCGTTCTTCCCGATCGCGGCCGGCGGCGTGTCGGCGCTCGCCGGCGGTGGCCGGTGGCGGCGTCATCCGGCAGCCCTGTTCGTCTGCCTCAACCCGTTCGTCGTCGAGCGGATCCAGGCGGGGCATGTGCCGTTCCTGCTGTCGGTGGCCCTGCTCTGCGCGATGGCGGCCTCGGCCCGGCACGCCCGGACCCGGGGCCACTGGTTCGCCGCACGACCGGCCGGCTGGTACGCGCTGGCCGTCTCGTCCGCCGCGCACGCGGCCTGGCTCGGCGCGACGATCCTGGTCCTGATCATGCTGCTGCCCCGGCCCCGGCTCCGGGACCTGGTACGCACCGCCATCGTGATCGTGGCGACCGGCGGCGTCTACACGTACGCCGCGGTCGTCGTGTCCAGCGCGATCCTGACCATCGACGTCAGCCGGGAGGACCTGGAGGTGTACGCCACCTATCCCGGATCGGCCGGGCTCCTGACCTCGGTGGCCACCCTGCGGGGCTTCTGGCGGGGCGCCTCCGACAGCAGTCCCGCGGTGGCCCTGGGCCTGGTGCCCGGCCTGATCCTGGTGGTGGCCGTGCTCGGGGGCCTGGGCCGGTTGTGCCGCCGCGAGCCGGCGGCCGGTGTGCCGCTGACCGCGGTCACGGTGTCCGGCCTGCTGCTCGGGATGGGTGTGCACGGCCCGCTCGGCAGCGCGTACCGGGCCGCCTTCGACCATCTCCCGCTCTTCGAGGCGATGCGGGAACAGCAGAAATGGGTCGCCCTGGCGATGATCGGGTACGCGGTGGGGGTGGGCGTCTCGGCGGAGGCGCTGGCCGGGGCGCTGCGCGACAGCCACCATCCGGTGCTGCGGGCCGGGGCCCGGCTGTCGGCACCGGCGCTGATCGGCATGTACGTCACCGTCGGTGCCTCCCTGCTCTGGGGTCTGGGCGGATCGGTCCAGGTGAGTCACTACCCGCGGGCCTGGTACGCCGCCGACCAGATCATGGGTACCGGCGACGAGTCGGTGCTGTTCCTGCCGTGGCATCAGTACCAGCCGTTCGCGTTCACCGCGACCCGGAGTGTGGCCACCCCGGCCCGCGCGTTCTTCCGCCGCCCGGTGCTCAGCAGCGACGCCGCGGAGCTGGGCCCGGTGCGGAGCAACTCGGTGTCGCAGCGGATGGCCTACCTGGACCGGGTGATCGCGACCGGCGCCGCAGGCAGTTTCGGTCAGCTGATCGCGCCGCTGGGGGTGCGGTACGTGGCGCTGTCCAAGGAGCGGGAGACCGACGCGTACGCCTGGCTCAGCCGTCAGCGGGATCTGCGCCCGGTGCTGACGACCGGGGAACTCGACGTCTACCAGGTGGTCGCGGAGGGGACCGGCCGGGTGGTGAGCGCTCGCGCCGGGGATCTCACCGCCGCGCTGGGCTGGGCCGCCGACGGGCGGCTGGGGTCGGAGGCGGTGCTGTCCGGCGTGGGTGACGGTGTGGTTCCCTCAGCCGGGTCGGGTGGCCTGCGGCGGATGAGTTCGACGCGCTGGCGGGTGGAAGCGGGGGCACCGGGTTGGGTGGTGGTGCCGGAGGAGTGGTCGGCGAACTGGATGGCGGGGGATCAGGTCACCCGGCCGACCGTCGCCGGGACTGTCGCGGTCCGGGCCGGTTCTCGGTCCTTCACGGTGCAGTACACGCCGTGGCGGTGGTTACGTGTGGGGCTGCTGGTGTCGGTGCTGTCGCTGGCGGTGCTGACGATCTCGGGCCTGGTGGAGCATCGGCGCGAGTTCTATCCGGGTCTCAGGCGGCGGCTTGCCGGTAGTGGCCGGAGCGGTGCCGGCGCAGGATCCCGAAGGTGTCGCGCAGGGTCCGGACGATCGAGTTGGTGGTGACGGTGCTGCCGTTGGCGGCGGTGTCGACGTCCACCGGCGCGGACCGCATGTCCCGGTAGCCGGCGGCCTTCGCGGCGACGAAGAACTCCAGGTCGAAGGCGAAACGCTGCTCGCGCAGGTGCGGCAGGAGCTGGGCGATGACGTCCCGGCGGAAGATCTTGCAGCCGGTCTGGGTGTCCTTGACCGGGAGCAGGAACATTCCGGTGACCAGGGACGAGTAGGTGATGGAGATGAACTTGCGGGACTTCGAGGCGGTGCTGCTCGACCGGGCGTGGCGCTTGTCGGCGTAGACGGCGCTGTGGTCGCCGGTGCGGGCCAGCTCCAGGTAGGTGATGAGGTGGTGGGCGGCGATGTCGCCGTCCGAGTCGATGAACCCGACCCAGGCGCCCTGCGCGGCGGCGAAACCCTGGTGCAGGGCGTTGCCCTTGCCGGAGTTGGTGCGGTTGTCGATCAGCCGGACGCCGGGCAGTTCCGCCACGAAGGCCGCGGACTCGTCGGTGCTGCCGTCGTTGACCGCGATGATCTCGTGCCCGATCCCGGCGGCGGTCAGCACTCCGGAGACCTCGCGGATGGTCCGGGCGATGACCGGGCCGCAGTTGTAGAACGGGATGACGACGGTGAGCTCGATGCTCGGGGTGGCCGGCGCCCACAGGTTCGGCGTAGCGGCCGGGGCGGTGCGGGCGGGCGCCGTGGGGGCGACGGCGGCGAGGGGGCGGAGGGCGGGGGCTGCGGTCATGCCCAAACATTCGGGCCGCTACCTCAAGCCAGGCTCTGGCGCGATTCAGGCTTACGACAAGCCTGCCGGGACACCCGGAAAAGCAGATGAGCAGACCCGTTGACCAGGTCTGCTCATCGTGCGGTGCGGGGCGTCAGGGCAGCCATTTCTCCCAGACGTCGCGGTTGGCGTCGGCCCATTTCTTGGCCGCCTCGTCGGCGGTCATCTTGCCCTGGGTCATGTCCCGGGCGACCTGGTTCTGGTCGTTGTTGGTCCAGGTCCAGTTCTTGAGGAAGACGGCCCCCGGGCTGCCCGAGTCGACGAACGCCTTACGGGCGATCTTGTCGAGGTCGTACGGCTGGTAGTCGCAGGTCACGGCGTCCGCGTCGGCGTCGCAGCCGGGCTTGTACCGGGGCAACGGGATGTGCGCCAGCTTGATGTCCGACAGCAGCCACTGCGGCTCGTAGAAGTAGCCGAGCAGCGGGGTCTTCTGCCGTTGCGCCCGCCGGAACGCGGCGATCAGCTTGTCCTCGCTGCCCGCGTACACCAGGGTGTAGTCGAGCTTGAGGTTCTCGATCAGCTGGGCGTCCTTGGTGACGAACGACGGGTCGGCGGCCAGGAACTGCCCCTTCCCGCCGGTCGCCGTGGTCTTGAACGTGTCGGCGTACTCGTTCAGGTTGCGCCAGTCGAGGATGTCCGGGTTCTCGTCGGCCATCCACTGCGGCACGTACCAGCCGATGACGCCCTTGTTGCCGGTGAGGCCCAGCTCGACGGCCACCTTCTGCCCGTCGATGTACTTCTTCTTCAGATCGTCGTGACCCCAGTTCTCCAGGATCACGTCGATGCTGCCGTCGACGAAGCCGGCCCACGAGGCGGTCTCGCTCAGCTCGTAGCTGTTCACCTTGCACCGCAGCTCCTCCTTGAGGAGGTAGCTGACGACGGCGGCGTTCGCGGCCGACCCGGACCACGGGTTGACCGCGAGGTTCACCGTCCCGCAGGAGGGCGGGCTGGGCACCCCCGGCGGTGGGGTGACGGCGGCCTGGGTGGTGGCGCAGCCGGCCACCACGGCCAGACCGAACGCGGTCAGGGCCTGGGCGAACCGGCGGATCACCATGCCGCCGCCCGCTCCCGGTTCGCCCGCTTGGCGAGGACCTCCTCGGTGAGCGCCACCAGGACACTCTTGACCGACTCGCGGTCGCGGGCGTCGCACTCCATCAACGGCACCGCGGGGCTGACCCCGAGCGCGTCGCGGACCTCCTCGAGGATGAACCGCTGAGCGCCGTTGAACCGGTTGACGCCGATGATGAACGGGATCTCGTGCTCCTCGAAGTAGTCGATCGCGGGGAAGGAATCCTCGATCCGCCGCGTGTCGACCAGCACGATCGCTCCGAGGGCGCCGGTGACCAGGTCGTCCCAGAGGAACGCGAACCGGTCCTGCCCGGGCGTGCCGAACAGGTACAGCAGCAGCGATTCGTCGAGGGTGATGCGGCCGAAGTCGAGGGCCACGGTCGTGGTGGTCTTGCCGGACACCGCGGAGGTGTCGTCGATACCGATCGACCTCTCGGTCATCTCGGCCTCGGTGACGAGCGGCTCGATCTCGGAGATGGCACCCACGAAGGTGGTCTTGCCGACGCCGAAACCGCCGCTGATGACGATCTTGACAGCGATGGGGTGCGCTGCCGACGGCTCCCTAGAGCGCCCGGACACGGTCCCTGATCCTTTCGATCAAACTGGTGGAGAGCTCCTCGGGCTGGTCTTGCACGCTGAGGTAGCCCTGGGTGATCAGGTCGGCCACGATGACGCGGACCACACCGAGCGGCGCGCGCAGCGCCACCGACAGGTCCGCGACCGACATCGGCGACTGCGCGAGCTCGACGATGCGCCGGGACTCGAAGCGTAGTGGTGCCGACAACGCGGCCGGAGCCGCGTGCAGCAGGGTCTCGATCCGCAGGTTGTCGTGCAGTGGCTGCGTGCGCCCGTTGGTGAGCATGAACGGCCGGATCACCGGATCCTCGTCCATGTCACCGGAGTGCAATCCTCCACCCGACGGCCGGTGTGACCCGGCGTACGGAACAGAGCCGGGTTCGGCGCCCCACGACGGGCTGCTCATCGCGGGAGGTGTTGCCGGGACTCTGCGATCAGGGCCGGAGTGAGCAGATCACCGAAGCGCTCGGTGAGTAGCGAGATCTCGTAGCCGACCAGGCCCAGATCGCAGTCGCTGCCGGCCACCACGCCGAGGCAGCTGCCGCCGGCTATCACCGAGACCAGCAGGAACCCCCGGTGCATCTCGATCATGATGAGCTTGAGGCCGTCGAAGTCGTACCGCCGGGAGGCGCTGCGGGCCAGGCTGGCCAGGCTGGAGACGATGGCGGCCAACTGGTCCGCCTCGGCCCGGTTCAGCCCGTCCGAGCTGGCGATCAGCAACCCGTCGGAGGACACCGCCACGGCGTCACGCACGCCGTCCGTCTGGTGGACGAAGTTACCGAGCAGCCAATTGAATTGGTGCCGATCCGACGACGTGTCAACGCTCATCATTCTTCTTTCCAGGTTGCTGCCAAGGGGCCACTTCGGGATGGCTGTCACTGGGACCCCGCTGTTTCAGAACTACCGCGCTGAATACCGCCACGCAGCGCGTTGAGCCGGTCCCGCACCGACTCCGCCGAGCCACTGACCGGCGCCGGCCGCTCGGCCGGCGCGTTGTTCGACACCGTCGGTGGTCGGGTCGTGGCCCGCTGAGCGCGGGGTGTCCGCTTCTTCAGGCCGTTCGCGGTCCGGGGCGCGTCGTCACCGGGCGGCCCGAAGTCCAGCACCGCGGTCATGGCCGCCGCGTTGTCGTCCTTGACCACCACGTACTCGATGGCGGTGGAGTGTAGTGGCCGGTCCGCGGTGACGACACCGGCGGTCACCGGCTGGGCCTGACCGACTTCGGCCGGCGGGATCCGCAACGGCGCGGCCGGGGCGGCGGGTGCGGCCTGCGCGGCCGGTTCGACCGCCCGCGCAGCCGGGCGGGCCGCCGGGGGCTGTGGCCGCGAGCCGACACTCTGCTGGTCGGTCAAAATCTCCGCGGGCAGCGTGATCCGGGCCGTCACACCGGTCACCGGCGACGGCGTGAGCTGCACCTCGATGCCCATCTGCTGGGCCAGGCGGCCGACCACGTAGTGGCCGAGGAACCGGGCCGGAGCGGTGATGAAGTCACCCTCGCCGCGCAGCCGCTCGTTGGCCCGCTGCATGTCGGCGGCCGTCATGCCGACACCCTGGTCGGTGATGGCGATCAGGTAGGTGCCGCCGATCCGCCGCCCGTGGATCTCCACGTCCTGATCAGGCGGGGAGAAGGACAGGCCGTTCTCGATCAGCTCGGCCAGCATGTGCGCGATACCGCTGACCGTGGAGCCGTTGACCAGCGCCTCGTCCACCCGGCGCAGGGTGACCCGGCGGTACTCCTCGACCTCGGAGACGGCCGCGCGGATCACGTCGGAGACCATCAGCGGTTCGGAGAGCTGCCGCGGGCTGGCCGCGCCGACCAGGACCAGGAGGCTCTCCGCGTTCCGCCGCATGCGGGTGGCCAGGTGGTCGAGTTCGAAGAGGTTCGCCAGACCGGTCGGGTTGGACTCCTCGCGCTCCAGCTTGGTGATGAAGCCGAGCTGGCGGCGGAGCAGGTTCTGGTTGCGGCGGCCGAGGTTGGCCATCGACTCGGCGGTGGTCCGCCGCAGCGTGGCCTGCTCGGTGGCCAGGGCGTACGCGGTGGCCTGCACCCGGTCGAAGGCGTCGGCCACCAGACGGACCTCGACACTCGCGCCGCGGGGCACGAGCACCGGGGGCGGCGGTGTGGTGCCGTCACCGGTGCTGGCCTTCTGGACCGCGTCCGGCAGCTGGGTGCTGGCCAGCCGGTTGGCCTCGTTGGCCAGCACGGTCAGCGGCCGGGCCACCGACTGCGACGCGACGGTGGCCAGATAGATCGAGCCGACCAGACAGATCAGCACCGCACCGAGCAGCACGGTCATCCGGACCGAGGCCTCGTCCTCCAGGTACGTGGCGCGCGCCGAGATGACCGAACCGACGTGGTGTTCGAGCTGCAGCGTGTCGTCCAGCACGGTGGTCAGCGCGGACCACCAGGACTGCGGGTTGACCTGCAGCGACCGGCCGTCACCGGATTGAAGCGCGACATTCTCGAAGAACGCCGCCTCGCGGGCCGCGCCGGTGTCCAGGAGGTATTGCATCGAGCCGCGCTCGAGGTCGTTGGCGTAGCGGTAGTAGGCGGTGAGAGCCGCGTCCTTGGTGGATCGCATGGTGACGAATTGCAGGAATTCGCCCTGCTTGAAACCGCCGGCGGAGAAGACACCGTTGAGGAAGGCCCGCTCCTGGGAGGCGGCCTCCTTCATGTCGCCGAGCGCTTCCAGCGTGGCCGCGCCACGGCGCAGTTCCTCGTCGCCGTTACTGTCCAACTCGAAGTCGAGGTTGCCCAGGTCGGCGATGCGGGCGCTGTAGAAGGCGAAGGTGGCGGCCCGCTGGCCGGAACCGGTGTCGGTGCCGGCCCGGACGCCGGCCAGGCCGTCCAGCTGCTGCACCGCGGCGGAGACCCGGTCATCGACCTCCTCGCCGTCGGTGATCAGGTTCTCCAACTGGTCGCGGCGCAGGTCGACGGCGTCGCGGGCGGGCAGTACCTCGGTGCGGTAGGCCTCGTTGCCGCCGAGCAGACCGGCGGTCAGACCACGCTCGGTCTGCAGGTCCTGCACCAGTTCGGCGACCGCGAGGTCGATGGTGACGGCGCGGGCGGTGGCCGAGGCGGTCCGGTAGTTGTCCACCTCGCCGACCGCGACGATGGCGAGTAGAACCAGAGTGGTGGCGACCGGGAGGGCGAGTGTCCGGACCACCCGCCGGCGGATCGTGCCGCCGGACGACCGGCGGGTCCGTGCCGACATTCCGCCCCCGGGGGCGCCGGGGACCGGCAAAGCCCCGCCGACCGGCGTGGACTGCTCGGAATGCTCGGCGCCCTGAACCTGGACGGACAAGCGATCAGCTCCTCTGTCGACCATCGGCCAGGCATGGTCACGGCCGGTGGGTCGATTCACAACGGGTGAACCGGCAAGTTTCTTATTAACAAGGTGGAGAATGGCGCAAAGCGATGCGGCGATCCCGGGAAATGAACTGATCTTCCGGGATCGCCGCAACAGCTTCTTCGCTCAGCCCTTGATGGTCAACACCGGGGGCCGAAATTTACGGCAGTGCAACCTCTTTATGCATTGGCCCGATTACGGGCGGTTATTTGGGAGCGTTCTCAGTAACCGCCTGTGAGATCGCCTCGAGCATCGAGTACCCACGATGCAAGGTGCGCCGCGAACGACGCCCGCACCAGAACCCAGAACACCGGATCCGTATCGATCACGGAGGGTTCCCGCCGGAGCAGGATCACCGGCGCGTGCGCGAGTGTCGTCTGCGCGCACCGGCCCACCTCGAAGACCCGGGGATGCAGATCCAGCGAGCAGCCGAGCGCCAGCAACTCGCGAGCGCCGGGCCCGCTCAGTTCCAGAGTGGTGCGCTGCGCCGAGACGTCCACCACCGAACAACCGCTGACCGTTTCCAGCCGTTCGGTCAGCCGCCGCTGAGCGCCGGGCGGGCCGATGACCAGCCATTCGTCCGGCCCGAGCCACACGAACGTCGCCTCACCGTCGACCGTGCTGGTACCGGCCGCGGTGGGTAGCGGAAGGCCGCCGGCCTGGTCGGCCCGCAGGCTGAGCTGGGTCAGGAACGGAACCTCGGCCAGGGTGACGCCGGCATCGGCCGACGGGAGCGCGAAGCCGGCCAGAGGGGAGGAGCGGGGGGTCTGATCAGCCATCTCGCCGTGCGCCTTCCGGGTCGTAGAGTACGGAGCCGGTGACCGTCACCGGCACCAGACGGTCGTCGAGCGTGGCCCACAACGTCTGTCCGTGCAGCTCACGACCGTTACTGATCAGGGCGAGAGCGAACGTCCGGCCCAACGCTGCGCTGTGGTAAGACGACGTCACGTGTCCGAGCGCGGTGACCGGCGGTTCCGGAAGTTCCGGGTCCGGCAGCAGATGCGAACCCTCCGGAAGCAGCACCCCGTCGTCCGGCAGAAGACCCACGAGCTGTTTCCGGTCCGGGCGGTTGTTATCCGTACGCGCGAAGGATCTGCGGCCGATGAAATCGGCTTTCTTCTTCGAGACCGCCCAGCCCAGTCCCAGGTCGTGCGGGGTGACCGTGCCGTCGGTGTCCTGACCGATGATCGGATAACCCTTCTCGGCACGCAGCACGTGCATCGTCTCGGTGCCGTACGGCGTGACCCCGAGCCCGGCCAGTCGTGTCCAGAGCGCGAGTGCGTCCCACCAGCTCACGTTGATCTCGTAAGCCAGCTCGCCGGAGAAGCTGATCCGGCACACCCGCGCCTCGATCCCGGCGACCGTGGTGTCGCGCCACGTCATGAACGGAAATCCGTCCCTGGTGACGTCCAGTTCCGGGGCGAGCCCTGCCAGGATCTCCCGCGACCTCGGCCCGACCAGCGCGACCGTCGCCCACTGCTCGGTCACCGACGTGCAGCGCACCCGCAACGAGGGCCACTCGGTCTGCAGCCACTCCTCCATCCAGTCCAGGATCAGCGCGGCGTTGCCGGTGGTCGTGGTGACCAGGAACCTCTCGTCGGTCAGCCGGATGACGGTCCCGTCGTCGAGGACCATGCCGTCCGGCCGGCACATCACCCCGTACCGGATCGCGCCGGGTTTCAACGTACTGATCATGTTGGTGTAGAGCCGGTCCAGGAACACGCCGGCGTCCGGCCCCCGGACGTCGATCTTGCCGAGCGTGGAGGCGTCCATCATCGCCACGCCCTCGCGAGCGGCCCGGCACTCGCGCAGCACCGCGGTGCCCATGTCCTCGCCGCCGAGCGGGTAGTACCAGGGGCGTTTCCACTGGCCGACGTTCTCGAACAGCGCACCGTTGCTCTCGTGCCAGCCGTGCAGGGCGGTCACCCGCACCGGATCGAACCGCATGCCCCGATCCCGGCCGGCCAGAGCCGCGAACGACACCGGGGCGTACGGCGGACGGAACGTAGTGGTACCCAGCGCGCCGACCTCCACCCCGAGCAGCCCGGCGACGACACCGCTGGTCAGGGTCCCGGACGTCTTGCCCTGATCGTGCGCGGTGCCCGCGGTGGTGTAGCGCTTCACATGCTCGGCGGACCGCATCCCGGTCCCGGTGGCGCGGGCGATGTCAGCGACGGTGACGTCCCGTTGCAGATCCACGAAACTGACGGCGGCATCCCCCGGCAGAGTCCAGACCGCGACCGGCGGAGCCGCTTCGGGTTCCTCGACCACGGGCAGCGGGATCAGCCCGGCACCGCCACCGGCTTGCGCACCTTCAAGCAGACAACCACTGATCGTGTACGTTCCGACTATCGCGCCCGCAAGGTCCACCGCCTGCCGGCAGCCGCCGTCCGGACGGAAGGCAGCAAGCGTCGCATCGTAGGCGAGACGGCCCCCGGCCTGGGAGAACAGTGCCCCGACCGGATTCCAGCCACCCGACACGAGCAGCAGATCCGCGTCTTCCTCACGGGCCGGCTGGTCGCCGTCGAGAGCACGCAACGTGACCGCCGAGACCCGGTCCGCACCGGTCACCCCGGCCACCGCCCAGCCGGCCAGCACCTCGATACCGCGCTCGGCGCAGCGCCGCGCCCACTCCGATCCGGTCCCGCCGCGCAGATCGGCGATCGCGGCGATCTCCACCCCGGCTGCGTGCAGATCGAGAGCCGCCGCGTACGCGCTGTCGTTGGTGGTCAGCACCACGGCCCGGCGGCCGGGCGACACCCCGTACCGGTTGACGTACGTGCGCGCCGCCCCGGCCAGCATCACCCCGGGCCGGTCGTTGTCGGCGAACGCGATCGACCGCTCGTGCGCACCGGTCGCCAGCACCACCCGCCCGGCCCGGATCCGCCAGATCCGCTCCCGGATCTCGTCCGCCGGTGCCGCCGCCCCGAGATGAGCGGTGCACCGCTCGACCGCGATCACGTGATTGTCGTCGTAGTAGCCGAACGCGGTGGTCCGCGACAACACCCGCACCTCGGTCGCCGCCCGCAGGCTCTCGGCCGTGGCCGCCACCCAGTCCAGCAGCTCACCGGTGCCGAGCAGGCTCCCACCCGGCTGCGGCTGATCGTCCACCAGGATCACCCGGGCCCCCGACGTGGCGGCCGTCGCGGCGGCGGCCAGCCCGGCCGGGCCGGCCCCGATCACCAGCACGTCGCAGTGCGCGTGGATCGCCCCGTACCGGGCCGGGTCGGGCCGGTCGGCGAGCCGCCCCTGCCCCCGCAACCCGCGCACCACCAGGCCGTCGAACAGTTCCACGGTGGTGGCCGTCAGCATCGGCTCCGGGAACGGCTCCTCGATCTGCACGATCGCGTTCGGCTCCTCGACACCGGCCGCGAAGATCCCCCGCGGCCGGCCGGTCCGGATCCCGGACGACACCACGTGCACCCCGTTGGCCAGCAGTGCCGACGCGAGGGTGTCACCCTCGTTCCCCTGGTATTCCCGCCCGTCGAAAGTGAACCGCAGCGTCATGCGGTCACCTCGTTCGTCACGGTGTCCCGGGTCAGGTTGAACCAGCGGCGGCAGCCCGCACTGTGACTCCACCGCTCCCGGAACGGCCCCTTCGGGTTGTCCCGGAAGAACAGGTAATGCGCCCACTGTTCATCGGACAGCGCGTCAGGGTCGGCCGGATAGGCCACCCCCGCCTGCCCGCCGTAGTGGAACTCGGACTCGTCGCGGGGCCCGCACCAGGGGCAGGGGATGAGCATCATGGCGTTTCCTTACCGAAGAACTCAGTGGGCTACGGCGGCGGCGCCGTGTTCGTCGACCAGCGCGCCGGTGACGAACCGGTCCAGGCTGAACGGGGCGTTCAGCGGATGCGGCTCGCCGGTCGCCACCGTGTGGGCGTAACACCAGCCCACCCCGGGGGTGGCCTTGAACCCGCCGGTGCCCCACCCGCAGTTGAGGTAGAGGTTCTCGACGCCGGACACCCCGACGATCGGGGACGCGTCCGGAGTGGTGTCCACGATGCCGCCCCAGGTACGCAGCACGTGCGCACGGGCGAACACCGGGAACAGCTCCAGGGCCGCGGACATCTGACGTTCGATGATGTGGAACGCGCCGCGCTGCCCGTACCCGTTCCACGTGTCGATACCGGCCCCCATCACCAGCTCACCCTTGTGCGCCTGGCTGACGTAGACGTGCACGGCGTTCGACATGACGACCGTCGGGTGGACCGGTTCCAGCAGCTCGGAGACGAGCGCCTGCAACGGGTGGCTCTGCAACGGCAGCCGGATCCCGGCCATCGCGGCGACCACCGACGTGTGCCCGGCGGCGCTGAGCGCGACCCGCCCGGCCCCGATGGTGCCGCGGGTGGTGTGCACCCCGGTCACCCGGCCGCCGACGACCTGCAGCCCGGTCACCTCGCAGTGCTGGATCAGGTCGACACCGAGGGCGTCCGCGGCCCGCGCGTACCCCCAGGCGACGTAGTCGTGTTTGGCGATCCCTGCGCGCGGCTGGTAGGTCGCGCCCATCACCGGATAGCGCACGTCCGGTGAGATGTTCACGATCGGGCAGACCTCTCGCACCTGCGCCGGGTCGAGCCATTCGGCATCGACCCCGTTGAGCCGGTTGGCGTGCACCCGGCGGACACCCTCGCGGACGTCCTGAGAACTGTGCGCCAGGTTGAGCACGCCGCGCTGGCTGAACAACAGCGGGTACTCCAGCTCCTGTTCGAGGTTCTCCCACAGTTTCAGGGAGTGCTCGTAGATTCCGGCGCTCTCGTCCCACAGGTAGTTGGACCGGATGATCGTGGTGTTGCGGGCCATGTTGCCGCCCGCGAGCCAGCCCTTCTCCAGCACCGCCACGTTGGTGATGCCGTGGTTCTTGGCCAGGTAGTAGGCGGTGGCGAGCCCGTGCCCGCCGCCGCCTACGACGATCACGTCGTAGGCGGCTTTGGGCTCGGGGTTGCGCCACAGGCGATCCGGGTGCTCGGGCAGATCACCGCCGGGCGCGGGGTGGTTCATTACGCCAGCCACGCCTTGACCTTGTCGGGGTTCGCCTCGACCCACTTCTTGGCCGCGTCGGCGGCGGACATCTTGTCCTCGGAGATGTACTTGGCGACCACGTTCTGGTCGTCGTTGGTCCAGTTGAAGTTCTTCACCAGCTTGTACGCCGGGCCGTTGGCGTCGGCGAACTTCTTGCTGACGATCTTGTCGAGGTCGTACTCCGGGTAGTCGCAGGCGATCTTCGCGGCGTCGGCGTCACAACCCTCGGTGTACGCGGGCAGGCTGATCTTCTTCAGCGGCACCTCGGCCAGGAACCACTGCGGCTCGTAGAAGTAGCCGATCAGCGGCGTCTTCTTCGCCTCGGCCTGCCGGAACGCGGTGATCAGCGCGGTCTCGCTACCGGCGTACACCACCTTGTAGTTCAGCTTCAGATTCTTGACCAGGGCCTCGTCGTTGGTGACGAACGACGGGTCGCCGTCGAGCAGCTGGCCCTTGTCACCGGACTCGGAGGTCTTGAACTCGGCCGCGTACTTGTTGAGGTTGTTCCAGTCGGTGATGTCCGGGTACTTCTCGGCCATCCACGGCGGTACGTACCAGCCGATGATCCCCTTGTTCCCGGTGGATCCGGCGGACACCGCGGTCTTCTGCTCGTCGATGTACTTCTTCTTGAGGTCGTCGTGACCCCAGTTCTCCACGACCGCGTTCACCTCGCCGGTGCCGAAGCCCTGCCAGGCGATCTCCTCCTTGAGATCCTTCTTGGTCACCTTGCAGCCGAGGTCCTTCTCGGCGACGTACGCGATGACGGCGGCGGTCGCCTCGTACCCGACCCAGGGGTTGATCGCCAGGTTGAACGTGCCGCAGTCGGTCGCGGCGGACGAGGACCCGCCCGCGGCCCCGGTATCGCCGATCTTCTCTCCACCGCACGCGGTCAGGGCCAGAGCCGTGATCGTAGCGGTCGCCGCTAGGCGCAGCATTCTCATCAGAGTTCACCTTTCGAGGGGGACGACGCTCGGGCGATCCGGTCGAGCATGATGCCGAGCAACACGATGGCGGCGCCGGCCGCGAGGCCCTTGCCGTAGAGCTGGCCCTGGGAGAACCCGGCGACCACGTCGTAACCGAGGGCACCGGCTCCGACCAGGCCACCGACCACGACCATGGCCAGCACGTAGATGAGACCCTGGTTGGCGGCCAGGGTCAGCGACTGCCGGGCCATCGGCAGCTGGACCTTGGTGATCAACTGCCAGGTACTGGACCCGGCGGCGGTGGCGGCCTCGACGGTGGCGGCCGGGATGGCCCGGATGCCGTCGGCCACCAGCTTGATCGCGACCGGGGCGGCGAAGACGATCGCCGCGACGATCGCGGTGAACCGGGTGGCGGAGAAGAGTGCCAGGAACGGCACCAGGTAGACGAACGACGGCATCGTCTGCCCGGCGTCCAGGATCGGGCGGATGATCCGGTCGGCCAGCCGGTTACGGCCCATCCACACCCCGACCAGGACACCGAGCACCATCACCAGCAGCGTCGCGACGAGAGTCATGGCCAGAGTGGTCATGCTGTCCTGCCACAGTCCGGTGCCGATCAGCGCGGCCACGCAGACGGCCGTGGTGACCGCGGTCCGCACGGTGCCGAGCAGGGCGGCCAGCGTGACCACGACCGCGCCGACCAGCCACCACGGCGATTCGACGAGCAGCGACTGCAAGGGATTGAGTAGGGCGTACGTCACCAGGTCCTTGACCCATTCGGTGGCGGTGGACAGCTCGGTCTGCGCCCAGAACGTCACCTCGTCGGCACCTTTGGACAGGGCCCGCCCGATGTTGGACTCATCCGGGAACTCGGCGGCCCAGTAGTAGGTGTGCGACAGGTAGACGCAGACGGCGGTCACGATCGCGAACCCGGCCAGCAGCGGCTTGTTGAGGGCTGAGCGGCTGTCGCGTTCGCTGGCCGCGGTGGTGACCCGGTCCAGCACGATGGCCAGCACCACGATCGCGAGACCGGCGTTGAACGCCGTACCGACGTCAAGGGTCTGCAAGGCTTTGATGACGGTCTTGCCGAGTCCCGGGGCGTCGATCAGCGCCGCGATGGTGACCATCGAGAGCGCGGCCATGATGGTCTGGTTGACACCCAGCACGATGGTGCGTTTCGACAGCGGCAGCAGCACACCGGTGAGTACCTGGCGTGGCGTGGCGCCGAGCGATTCGGTCGACTCGATCGCCGAGCGGGGCACCGAGCGGATGCCGTGCGCGGTGATCCGGATCGCCGGTGGCATCGCGTAGATCAGCGTGGCGATCGTCGCCGATGCCGGGCCGATCAGGAACAGCAGCGTCAGCGGGGCCAGGTAGACGAAGGTCGGCATCGTCTGCATGAAGTCCAGTACCGGAGTGATCAGCCGGTGAAAGCGGTCCGAGACGCCCGCCCAGATGCCCAGCGGGATGCCGACGGCCAGCGCGATCAGCACCGCCGCCAGGGTCAGTGCGAGGGTGTCCATGGCCTCGGTCCACAGGCCCTGCAGTCCGAAGAAGACGAAACCACCGGCGGCCAGCAGCGCCACCCGCCAGTTCGCGACCACCCAGGAGACGAAGGCGACGATCGCCACCACACCGAGCCAGCCCAGTACCGGAACCGGCCGGCCGAACGCCGGCTGGGCGATCAGCGCCTGCAGGAACGTGACGAACGTGTCGATCGCGGCGCGGATCTCGTTGAAGAAGTAGAGGAAGACCGGGCTGCTGTTCCGGTTGGCGCCGACCGTGTCGTTGACGTCGTTGAGCCACCGGTGCAGCGGGGTCAGGTCAGCGGGGGAGAGGCTGAGCGTGTGCAGGCCGTGCAGCGGGATCCAGGCGACCACCCAGACCGCCAGCAGCGCGGCGACCAGCAGTGGTCTTCTGGCGATCACGCGGTGACCCCGAGGATCTCCTCCGTGGTCACGACACCGACGAGCGTGCCGTTCTCGACCACCTTCACCGGTTTCCCGGCGGCCAGCACCGGCCGGACCGCGTCCCGGACGACGACGTCGGGGCTCAGTTCGGGTCCGTCCAGGGTGTCGCCGTCGCGCCGGTCCCGCATGATCCAGCGCAGGGTCAGGACATTCGCCTTCGGTACGTCACTGACGAAGTCCCGCACGTAGTCGTCGGCCGGGGCGCCGACCAGTTCGGCGCCGGTGCCGCACTGGACCTGTCTTCCGTCCCGCATGATCAGGATCCGGTCGCCGAGTTTCAGCGCCTCGGACAGGTCGTGGGTGATGAAGACCATCGTCTTGCCGACCTCGCGGTGCAGCCGGATGACCTCGTTCTGCATGTCCCGGCGGATCAGCGGGTCCAGCGCCGAGAACGGCTCGTCGAAGTAGAGCACGTCCGGATCGCCGGCCAGCGCCCGCGCCAGGCCGACCCGCTGCTGCATGCCGCCGGACAGCTGATCGGGGTAGCTGCGCTCGTAGCCGTCCAGGCCGACCAGGGAGATGACCTCCATGGCCCGCCGGTTGCGTTCGGCCCGCCCGGCACCGCGGATCTCCAGACCGTAGGAGACGTTGTCGAGGACCTGCCGGTACGGCAGCAGCCCGAAGTTCTGGAACACCATCGAGAACTTGTGCCGCCGCAGCTCCCGCAGCCGCTTCTTGTCGGCGCCGAGGATGTCCTCACCCTCGAACACCACCTGGCCCGACGTCGGTTCGATCAGCCGGGTCAGGCAGCGGACCAGTGTCGACTTGCCGGACCCGGACAGCCCCATCACCACGAAGACCTCGCCGGGGGCGACGTCGAACGACACGTCGCGTACCGCGGCGGTGCAGCCGGTCCGGTCCATCAGTTCGCGCCGGGACAGCGCGGACAGTTCGGCCGATCGTGGAACCTGCTCCGCTTTGTGCCCGAACACCTTCCACAGGTCCCGGACCGAGATGACTGCCTCGGTGGTCACGATGACTCCTTTGTCAGGGACTTCTTAAGACCGGAACCAGTTCTGGGGGCGGGGGTCGATGTTCTGCCAGACGTGCTTGCTCTCGCGGTACTCGTTCAGGCCGGTGGGACCCAGTTCGCGACCGTTGCCGGACTGCTTGAAACCGCCCCATTCGGCCTGCGGGACGTACGGGTGGAAGTCGTTGATCCACACGGTGCCGTGCCGCAGTCGCCGCGCGACCCGCTGGGCCTTCCCGGCGTCACGTGTCCACACCGCCCCGGCCAGCCCGTACTCGGTGTCGTTGGCGATCCGGACCGCCTCGTCCTCGCCGCTGAACGTCTCCACGGTCAGCACCGGCCCGAACGACTCGTCCCGCACCACCGTCATCCCGGAGCGGCAGCCGTCCAGGATCGTCGGCGGGTAGAAGAACCCCGGCCCGTCGAGTCGCTTCCCCCCGCAGCGCAGCACCGCCCCCTCGGCGATCCCGGCGGCCACGTAGTCCTCGACCTTGGCCAGATGCTCCGCGGAGATCAGCGGCCCGGTCTCGGCCTGCTCGTCGAACGGCCCACCGAGGCGGATCCGTTGCGCCCGCTCGACGACCGCGTCCACGAACCGGTCGTGGATCGACTCCTCGACGATCAGCCGCGCTCCGGCCGAACAGACCTGGCCGGAGTGCAGGAACACCGCGGTCAGTGCCATGTCGACGGCAGTGTCGAAGTCGGCGTCGGCGAACACCACGTTCGGGTTCTTGCCACCGAGTTCCAGCGCGACCCGTTTGATCGTGGCCGCGGCGGCGGCCATCAGCAGCCGCCCGGTGCGCAGGCTGCCGGTGAACGACACCATGTCCACGTCCGGGTGCTCGGCCAGCGGCGCGCCGACCTCGGCGCCGGCGCCCAGCACCAGGTTCGCCACCCCGTCCGGCAGTCCGGCCTCGGCCAGCAGCGCCATCAGCCGGATCGCGGTGGACGGGGTCAGTTCGCTGGGCTTCAGCACGAAGGTGTTGCCGGCGGCCAGGGCCGGAGCGACCTTCCAGGACGTCTGGAGCAGCGGATAGTTCCATGGGGTGATCAGGCCGCAGACGCCGATCGGCTCGTGTTCGACCCGGCTGATCGCGTCGGTGCGCCCGGTGTCGATCACCCGCCCGGCGTCGGTGGCCGCGAGCCCGCCGTAGTAACGAAAGCAAGCCGAGACATCCGCGATGTCGTATTCAGCTTCGACGAGTCGTTTTCCGGTGTCCAGCGACTCGGCGCGGGCCAGCTCATCCTTGTCCCGTGTGATCAACTCGGCGACCCGCTGCAACAGCGCACCTCGTTCGACCGCCGGAGTGCGCGGCCACGGGCCGTCGTCGAAGGCCTGACGGGCGACGCCGATCGCGGCGATCGTGTCCGCGCGAGTGTGTTCGGGAACCGTGGCGACCAGGCTTCCGTCGGCCGGGCAGTGGATTTTCCTCATGCGTCACTGTCCTGCCGGAAGAACGGGATCTTGATCGGATCCAGGGGAGTGTTGCCGAGGATCAGGTCGGCGGCCTTCTCGGCGACCATCATCACCGGGGCGTAGATGTTGCCGTTGGTGACGTACGGCATCACCGACGCGTCGACGGCCCGCAGCCCACGTAGCCCGTGCACCCGCATGCTCTCCGGCTCGACCACCGACATCTCGTCGATCCCCATCCTGGCCGTACACGACGGGTGCAGGGCGGTCTCCCCCTCGCGCCTCACCCAGTCGAGGATCTCCTCGTCGGACTGCACCGCCGCCCCCGGCGACGTCTCCCCACCGTTGAACGGCTCCAGGGCCTGCTGGTTGAGGATGTTCCGGGCCACCCGCACCGCCTCCACCCACTCGCGGCGGTCCTGGTCGGTGGAGAGATAGTTGAAACGCAGCGCCGGATGTTCGCGCGGATCCCGGCTGACGATCTTCACCGAGCCACGGGCGTCGGAGTACATCGGCCCGACGTGCACCTGATAACCGTGGCCGCCGGCCGGTGCCGAACCGTCGTAGCGGACCGCGATCGGCAGGAAGTGGAACATCAGGTTCGGGTAGGCGACGGTGTCGTTGCTGCGGACGAAACCACCTGCTTCGAAGTGGTTGGTCGCGCCCGGCCCACTGCGCAGGAACAGCCACTGCGCGCCGATCCACGGCCGGTACCGCCACTTCAGGTACGGCTGCACCGACACCGGCTGGGTGCATTTGTACTGGATGTAGACCTCGAGATGGTCCTGCATGTTCTCGCCGACCCCCGGCAGGTGGTGCACCGGGTCGATGCCGAGGGCCGCCAGTTCGGCGGTGTTGCCCACCCCGGACAACTGCAACAGTTGCGGCGTGTTGACGGCCCCACCGCAAAGGATCACTTCGTCGGCGTACGCCCGGAGTGGGGTCCTGCTGTTGCCTTTGAAGTATTCGACCCCGACCGCGCGATCGCCCTGGAACAGCACGCGGGACACCAGCGCCCTGGTCCGTACCGTCACGTTGGGCCTGCTCATCGCCGGGTGCAGGTAAGCGCCCGCCGCGGAGAGACGGCGACCCCGGCTGATGTTGCGATCGAAGAGGGCGAAGCCTTCCTGCCGTTCCCCGTTGACGTCGCCGGTGGCCGGGTAACCGGCCTGCCGGCTGGCTTCCAGCATCGCCCCGAACAGCGGATTCGTGCCCGGCCCGCGTTCCAGCACCAGCGGCCCGTCATGCCCGCGGAACGGGTCGTCCGGGTCGGCGGCCAGGCAGTTCTCCATCTTGTTGAAGTACGGCAGGCAGTGCGCGTAGTCCCACGACTCCATGCCCGGGTCGGCGGCCCAGCGCTCGTAGTCCAGGGGATTGCCCCGCTGGAAGATCATCCCGTTGATGCTGCTGGAGCCACCGAGAACCTTGCCGCGAGCGTGATAGATGCGGCGATCGTTCATGTGCGGCTCGGGTTCCGACTCGTACTTCCAGTCGTAGAACCGGCTGCCGATCGGGAACGGCAGCGCCGCCGGCATGTGCACGAACACGTCCCACGGATAGTCCGGGCGGCCCGCCTCCAGGACGAGGACCTTGTTCGAGGGGTCGGCCGACAGCCGGTTGGCCAGCGCCGATCCGGCCGATCCGCCACCGACGATCACGAAGTCGTACCGAGTCATGGCTTCACCCCCGGTGGCAGATTGGGCGCTTCCCGGGAGAGTTCGACGTGCACCATGCCGCCGGTCACCTCGACCCGGTGGACCCGGACCGGTCTCTTCGCCGGGGGCGCGTCCACCCGCCCGGTGCGCAGATCGAATTTGGACGCGTGCAACGGGCACTCCACCTCGCAGCCCTCCAGCCAGCCGTCGGCCAGTGACGCGTCCTGGTGGGTGCAGGTGTCGTCGATCGCGAAGACCTCACCGTCCTCGGTGTGGAAGATCGCCACCGGCGGATCCACCTCCCACCGGTACGCCTCACCGGGCGGTATCGAACTGAGTGGGCAGACGGGCTGCGACATCAAGCCTCCTGAGGCGCGGCGCGCAACTGGCGCCGCCACCGGGTGAACTGTTTCGGCTGGTTCATGCCGAGCACGGCGACCGGGTGGCCGTCCCGCTCGTACAGGGCCAGGAAGCTGCGGTCCGCCGGGTCACCCTCGACGACCCGGACACTGTCGCCCGGCTCGTGGTGCCCGGCGAACTGGAGGCGTACGCCGTACTGATCGGACCAGAAATACGGCGCCTTCAGAGCCGGCGCGGTGCCGCCGAGCAGCGTGGCCACCGCGATGGCGGGATGCTCCACGGCGTGGGTCCAGTGCTCGGAGCGGCGCCCGCCGGCGGCCACCGCGCAGTCGCCGGTCGCGAATACACCGGGCAGGTTCGTCGCCCCGGCGGAATCGGTCACGACGCCACCGGCGATGGTCAGGCCGGAACCCGCCAGCCACTCCACGTTGGGCAGCGCGCCGATCCCGGCCACCACCACGTCGGCCGGCAACCGGGTCCCGTCGGCCAACTCGACCGCCTCGACCCGATCCGTTCCGGACAGCGCGCTCACCGGCACCCCGGTCAGCAGCCGCACCCCGTGGTCGCCGTGCAGCTGTGCGCAGATGCCGCCCATCTCCGGGCCGAGCGGTCCGGCCAGCGGCGTCGGCAGGGTCTCGACGACGGTGACGTCCAGGCCCAGCGACCGGGCGCTGGAGGCGACCTCCGCGCCGATGAAACCGGCACCGATCACTACCAGCCGGGCGCCGGGCATCAGTTCGTCGCGCAGGGCGACCGCGTCGTCCAGTGTGCGCAGTGTGTGGACTCCCGCCAGGCCGCCGGGATTGCCCAGCTCCCGGGCCCGTGCGCCGGTGGCGATGACCACCGCGTCGGCCCGGATCCGGTCGCCGTCGTCGAGGTGGACACTGCGGTCGGCCGGATCGAGGCGGACGGCTGTGACGCCGAGCCGCCACTGTGCACCGAAGTCGTCGTCACCACCGAGAGCGATGTCGGCGGCCGTGACGGCGCCGGTCAGAAAATCCTTGGAGAGCGGCGGGCGATCGTACGGTTGGTGCCGTTCGGATCCGACGACCACGATCTCGCCGGGGAAGGACTGCCGGCGCAGAGCGCGCGCGGCGCTCAGCCCCGCCAGGGCGGCCCCGACAATCACGACTTTCCGCACGCAGCAAACCGCCATTCGTTGTGCAAAACGAAACAGCTCCCGAGATCCGCAACAGACTGCCCGGGGATTTGATCGATAGTCAAGACTCCGTCAACGAGCGGTCACGTCTTGCAACCTCCCGGAAATTTCCTGCCCTATCGTTGCGCCATGAGCAACGAACGCGAGCCCGGTCCGGCCCTCGTGCAGTCCGTCGACCGTGCCCTGAGCATCCTGGAGATCCTGGCCCACCGGCGCGCCGCCGGAGTGACCGAGATCGGCAAGGAGCTCGGTGTGCACAAATCCACCGCGTTTCGCCTGCTCGCAGCCCTGGAGAACCGTGGTTTCGTCGAACAGGCGCAGGACCGCGGCACGTACCGTCTCGGCCTCGGGATCGTCCGGCTCGCCGGCTCGGTCGCCGCCCAGCTCGACGTCAGCCGGCAGGGCCACGCCGCGTGCGAACAACTCGCCGCCGAACTCGGCGAGACCGTCAACATCGCGATCCTGGACAGCGACCGCGCCGTCAACGTCTCGCAGAGCCGGGGCGCCGCCTCGGTGGCCAGCCACGACTGGATCGGCAAACAGACCCCGCTGCACGCCACGTCCAGCGGCAAGGTCCTGCTCGCGTTCGCCCCGGCCGCGGTCCGCGAGTCGGTGCTCGGCCAGCCGCTGGAACGCTTCACCGTCGCCACCGTCACCGGCGCGGCCGAACTGGCCGCCGAACTGGACCGGGCCCGGTCCACGGGCTGGGCGTTCACCGCCGAGGAGTACGAGGTGGGCCTCAACGCGATCGCCGCGCCGATCCGCGGCGCTGACGGCTCGGTGGTAGCCGCCCTCAGTGTCTCCGGCCCGGCGTATCGCCTGATCAGAGCCGCTTTCCCAGAGGTTGCCAAGCAGGTTCTGGCCGCCGCCGACGAGGTGAGCAACCGGATGGGCTGGGTCGGTTAGAAACCCGGAGGAAGCTTCACCTCCCCGAAATCTGAGTGTCTTGACGGGGGTCGCTTCAGTCGTTGAAGCTGTTGCGTATTCCAGGTCGAGTTGCGCTTCGTGAAACGCAAGGACACTCAATGGCCACATCCCCACGTGTTGTAATCATCGGCGCCGGAGTAGTCGGCAGCGCTCTGGCCGACGAACTGACCGAACGCGGCTGGACCGACGTCACCGTGGTCGACCAGGGGCCGCTGTTCACCCCCGGCGGCTCCAGCTCCCACGCCCCCGGCCTGGTCTTCCAGACGAACACGTCGAAGACCATGACCGAGCTGGCCACGTACACGGTCCGGAAACTCAGCGGCCTCACCCTCGACGGCCAGTGGTGTTTCCAGCAGGTCGGCGGCCTCGAAGTGGCCACCACCGAGGCCCGCTGGCACGACCTGAAACGCAAACACGGCCTGGCCACCTCATGGGGCGTCCAGGGTTCGCTGCTCAGCGCCGAACAGTGCGTGGCCCTGCACCCGATGCTCGCTTCAGACAAGATCATCGGCGGGTTCCACGTGCCCACCGACGGCCTGGCCAAGGCGACCCGGGCGGTGGAGGCCCAGGCCCGCCGGGCGATCGAGCGCGGCGCCCGCTTCCTGGGCGAGCACACCGTGACCGGAATTGGTCAGGCCGACGGCCGGGTCACCGGCGTCGAGACCGACCGTGGATTCATCGCGGCCGACGTGGTGGTCTGCGCCGCCGGTTTCTGGGGACCCGAGATCGGCCGGATGGTCGGCTTGGCACTGCCACTTCAACCCCTGGCCCATCAGTACGCGAAAACCGGTCCCGTCCCCGCCATGGCCGGACTCAACGATCCGGTCCTGGAGGCGAGCCGGCCCATCCTGCGGCACCAGGACCAGGACCTGTACTACCGGGAACACGGCGACCGCTTGGGCATCGGCTACTACGGCCACCGCCCGATGCCGGTCTCCTCCTTCCTGTCCCCGGCTGAAGCCCCGGTCATGCCGAGCGTCCTTCCGTTCACCGAGGAGGATTTCGCCCCCGCCTGGCAGGAGAGCGTCGCCCTGCTTCCCGACCTGTCTTCCACCGAGGTCGAGGAGGGGATGAACGGCATCTTCTCGTTCACCCCCGACGGTGCCCCACTACTCGGCGAGCACCGCGAACTGGCCGGCTTCTGGGTAGCCGAAGCGGTCTGGGTGACCCATTCGGCAGGCGTGGCCCGAGCCGTGGCCGAGTGGCTGATCGAGGGCCAGCCCCGCATCGACCTGCACGAGGCCGACCTGCACCGCTTCGAGGAGGTGCAGCTGGCCCCTTCCTACATCGAGGAGCGGGGAAAACAGAACTTCGTCGAGGTGTACGACATCATCCACCCGCTGCAGCCGATGGACTGGCCCCGCCCGCTACGAACCAGCCCCTTCCACCCCCGGCAGCTCGCGCTGGGCGCGGAGTTCCTGGAAGGGGCAGGCTGGGAACGGCCGCACTGGTACTCCGCGAACCAGTCCGCAGCCACCCCCGCCGACCCGTCCCTGCTTGAATCCGGCCTGCTCGCGCCTCCTGTTCGGGACGAGTGGTCGGCGCGGTACTGGTCGCCGATCGTCGCCGTGGAAGCCGCGATCACCCGGCAACGTGTCGCCATGTATGACATGACTCCGCTCAAACGACTTGAGTTGAGTGGACCGGGTGTACTGGAGTTTCTTCAATACTTGACGACCAACAATGTCGACAAGTCGGTCGGCTCGGTGACGTACACATTGATGCTCGGTTTTGACGGCGGTATCCGCAGCGACCTCACCGTCGCACGTCTGGGGCCGCAGCTCTTCCAGGTCGGCGCCAACGGGCCGCTCGACGAGGACTGGATGCGGCAGCACGCCCCCGACACGGTGCAGATCCGCGACATCACCGGCGGGACCTGCTGCATCGGCCTGTGGGGACCGCTCGCCCGCGACGTGCTCCAGCCGCTGACCAGCTCCGACTTCTCACACGAGGGCCTCAAGTACTTCCGCGCCCAACGGGCCTTCATCGGCCAGGTACCGGTCACCGCGATGCGGCTGTCCTACGTCGGAGAACTGGGGTGGGAGCTCTACACCTCAGCCGACCTGGGATTGAAACTGTGGGACACGCTCTGGGAAGCCGGCCAGGAACACGGGATCATCGCGGCCGGGCGCAGCGCCTTCAACAGTCTGCGGCTGGAGAAGGGCTACCGCGCCTGGGGCACTGACATGACGACCGAACACGACCCGTACTCAGCTGGTCTGGGGTTCGCCGTGCGGATGGACAAGGGCGACTTCATCGGTCGTAGCGCGCTGTCGTCCTTGCCGTCCGCTTCCTTGCCGTCCGCTTCCTCGCCGGCCGCGCGGATGCTCACCTGCCTCACCCTGGACGATCCCGCCCACGTGGTGCTGGGCAAGGAGCCGGTGTTCGCCGACGGGAAACCGGTCGGCTACGTGACCAGTGCCGCTTACGGCTACACCATCGGGCGCACCGTCGCCTACGCCTGGCTGCCCGCCTCGCTCGCCGTGCCCGGTACCCCGGTCGCCGTCGAGTACTTCGGTACCCGGCTGCCGGCCACCGTCGCGGCGGAGCCGCTGTTCGACCCCAAGATGGAACGAATCCGCCGATAGAGGTGCTGTCGTGACCACCAGCCTCCCCGCGAGCCTCATCCCCACTCTGCCCGGCCACTACTACACCGATCCCGCGGTCTTCGCCCTCGAACAGTCGCGGATCTTCGAGAACATGTGGTTCTGCGCGGTGCGCGCGTCAGAGCTGCCGAACCCCGGAAGCTTCAAGTCGGTCGAGGTCGGCCGGGAGAGCGTCCTCATCGTCCGCGGCAAGGGCGGCTCGCTCCGGGCGTTCCTGAACATCTGCCGGCATCGGGGCGCGAAACTGTGCACCGAGGAGAGCGGCGAGACCAAACGGGCTTTCCAATGTCCGTACCACGCCTGGACCTATGGTCTGGACGGCAAGCTCATCGCGGCGCCAAACTTGACCAAGATGCCTGATGTTGATCGTGTTGAGTACGGGCTCGTCAATGTGCATCTGCGTGAATGGATCGGCTACGTGTGGGTGTGCCTGGCCGACGAGCCGCCATCGTTCGAGGACGACGTGATGGGCGCGGTCACCGAACGACTCGGCACCCTCGCGGCGATCGACTCGTACGAGATCGACACGCTCCAGGTGGGCCGGCGGATCACGTACGACGTGAAGGCGAACTGGAAGTTGATCGTCGAGAACTTCATGGAGTGCTACCACTGCGCGACGATCCATCCCGAGCTGACCGAGGTGCTGCCGGAGTTCGCCGACGGTTATGCCGCCCAGTACTACGTCGGCCACGGCGCCGAGTTCGGCACCGAGATCCAGGGCTTCACCGTCGACGGATCCGTTGGTTTCGACACCCTCCCCGGCCTCAGCGAGGACCAGGACCGGCGCTATTACGCGATCACCATCAAACCGCAGGTCTTCGTCAACCTGGTGCCCGACCACATCATCCTGCACCGGATGTACCCGGTCGCCGCCGACCGCACCATCGTCGAATGCGACTGGCTCTACACCAACGAGGTGGTCACCTCGGGCCGCGACGTGTCCCGCTCGGTCGAACTGTTCCACCGCGTCAACGTGCAGGACTTCGACGCGTGCGAACGCTGCCAGCCCGCGATGAACTCCCGCGCCTACGCCCGAGGCGGAGTCCTGGTCCCCTCCGAACACCACATCGGCGCCTTCCACGACTGGGTCCTCACCCGCCTCGGCATCACCCCGCCCTGACCTTCCACAACCATGGTGCGCGGGTGCTGCCTGATCGACGGGACCGAACAGTCAGCCACTGAGGCCCTCGACAAGATCGAGTCACTGCTGCCCGCCGAGTGGCTCACGCGCTACCTCCGGCGGGCCGGGAGCCCGCCACCGGGGGAGTCGGTCGTGGCCGAGGCCCAGCAGGTTCAGTGGCCGAAACTGATCAGCACCGACGCCGCCGCGGGGGTACGAGAACCCCACTTCCTGACCCGGCTCGTCGACAGGCTGCCCCGGTTGGCGGACCCGCAGGGGAGACCGCGCGCTGGCGGGGCGGGCGCCGTTGAAGAGGGCTCAACTGGTCGAGGAGGGGATACGTTCCAGCTCGCCGCGCGATCATCGCGTCGATGGTCGCGCGGCCCTGTTGCCACCTCATGACCGGATCGCCGGATTTCCGAGCGGGAAGCGGGGGCGGCTTCGGACTGAGATGACGAACGGATCCTCGGTGGTGGTGGAGTTCCACGCCGCCGCGGAGAGACGGTGCATGTTGACTTCGCGGCCCAGCAGCCGCTCGGCCTTCGTCGCTATCTCCGCCAGTTCGTCGTCGTCCGCGTCCCCGACGACGAGGACGTCGACGTCTCGGGGCGGCGGGCCGGCCTCGACGAGGAGTGCGGCGGGGCGGGGCAGGAAGATCGCCGCACCGCCCCGCCGGTCTGTCCGGGGTCAGGACATGACCATCAGGCCCAGCATCATGCCGTCGTCCTCGTGGATGATGTTGTGGCAGTGCAGCATGTACATGTACTCGTTGTCGGCGTAGTCGGTGAACTGCATCCTGATCACCACCGTGGTTCCGGGGACGATCTCGATGGTGTCGCGCCAGCCCAGGTTGGCGCCGGTGGGGGCCGCTCCGGCTACCGAGACCACCTGGAACGGCACGTCGTGCAGGTGGAAGTTGTGGTAGATGTTCGTGCTGCTGTTGGTGATCGTCCACTGTTCGACGGCGCCAAGGGTGGTCATCACCGCATTGGCGTCCATGATGTCCATCGTGGTGCCGGCGATGCCGTTGATCAGCATGGACGCGCCGCTGTTGCTGAGGGTGAAGGTTCGGGTGGTCGCGCCCGTCGTGTCGAGGGCGGGGATCGTGTTCAGGACGGTCGGCAGGGTGTCGGCCACGGTCGTCGCGGTGCTGGTCACCTCCAGCATCGACACGGTGTAGCGGGTGCCGTTGGTGGTGTTGCGGACCGTGGCCCGCAAGGTGACGGCGGTGTCGGCGGCGGTCAGGTCGACGACGATCTCGGCTCGTTCGCCGGGGCTCAACCGCAAGGTCGACACCGAGAGGGGTACGGATAGCAGGCCGGCGTCGCTTGCCACCTGCGTGAGGGTGCCGCCGTCGGAGCGGGCCAGTGTGATGCTGTCGGTGAGCGACGCGTTGAGCAGACGGAGCCTTGCCCGGCCGTACGAAATGGTGAGGGTGGGGGTTGAGTCTGTCGCACTGTGCCCGTTGACCAGGAACTTCAGTGTGGACGTTGCGGCGGTGAAGTTGTTGTTGGTGGTGGCGAACGCCCCGGCGCTGGTGATCGCGGCCGACTGCATGATGATCGGGATGTCGTCGGCGCCGTAGTCGTTCGGCAGGGCGGCGTTCTCGGCGGAGCCGTCGTCGACGATCAGCATCCCGGCGAGGCCGAGGGTGACCTGCTCGGCGGTGGTGCCGAGGCCGTGCGGGTGGTACCAGAGGGTGCAGGCCTCACCCTGGTTGATGGTGGTCTCCGGGGACCAGGTGGCGCCGTCCTCGATGATGTTCTGCGGGCCGCCGTCAGCCGACGGGGCGATGTGCAGGCCGTGCCAGTGCACGGTGGTCTCGTCGCCGAGGTTGTTGGTGATGTCCCAGCGGACCTTCTCGCCGTCGCTGACGATCATGGTGGGGCCGAGGAAGGTGCCGTTGTAGCCGGCGATCTCGATCTCCTTACCGCTGATCAGGGTGGTGTTGGTGCCGGTGCCGGCGGCCAGGGTGAAGACCGAGACACCGTCCTGTTCGGTGGCGACCAACTGCTCGGGGATCGGCAGGGTGCCGGTGGCGGCGACCAGGGGTGTCGCGGTCTCCTCGGCGAAGGAGGTGCCGCTGCCGATCCGGGCCAGCGCCGCGATGGCGCCGGCACCGAACACTCCGGCGAGCACGTGCCGTCGGCTCAGCCGTTTGTTGCGGGTAGCTGTCATGGTCGATGAGATTCAATGTGGACCATGGCAGTTCGCTGAGGGAAAGCTATCTAAAGCTTATGTATCTGAATATTCGCTGAGAGCGATGTCGATCACGGTCGGCGGGTCGCCGGAAACCTTGTGATTGACTGGGCGGCATGACTGCCGGGCCGACCGCGGCCACCCGACCACACAACCGTAAGCAGCTCATCGTCGAGGCGGCCGGCCAGGTGTTCAGCGAGCGTGGTTACCACGCGGCCTCGATGGAGGAGATCGCCGCCGCGGTGGGCATCAGCGCCGCCGCGCTGTACCGGCACTTCCCGAACAAGTACGCGCTGTTCGCCGGCTGTGCCGACGTCATGGTGGACCGTCTCGTCGCGGCGACCGCCGACCCTGGGCCCGCCGGTGTGCTCGCCGCCCTGACCCGGGTCACCGTCGCCCATCGCGCGTCCGGTGGACTCTACCGCTGGGAGGCCCGTTACCTGGAACGCGACGACCGGCGCCGGCTGCGGGCCAAGTTCGACCAGGTGGTGTCCCGGGTCGCCGCGACGCTGCAGCCGCCCGGCGAGCGACTGCGCGCGGTGGCGGCGCTCGGCGTGATCGGCTCGGTCACCATGCACCACACCTCGATCGCCCAGCGCCGTCTGGAGGAGATGCTGCTGGCGTCGGCGCTGCGGGTGGCGGCCACCGATCCGTCGTCGGCGGACGGCAGTGCCGCCCTGGTGGAGTTGCCCGCCCCGCCGGTGCCGCGGACCCGGCGGGCTGAGATCCTGGCGGCGGCGATCCCGCTGTTCGCCCGGGACGGGTTCGCCACCGTCACCAACGGCCAGATCGCGCAGGCGGTGGGGCTGGCCCCGTCGGCGCTCTACCGGCACTACCCTGGCAAGATCGACATCCTGGTGGCCGCGTGTCTGCAGGCGGCGGGCCTGTTGTCCCAGGCCGTCGACCGGCATCCGTCCCTCACCACGCTGACCGCGGCGTACGTCGCCTACAGCTTCGAGCACAACGCGCTGAACAGTGTCGCCGAAGCGGAGATCCGTGGCCTGCCGGCCGGTCTGCGGCGCCCGCTGATCCTGGCCCAGCGGGAGTACATCGCGGTCTGGGAACAGCAGCTCCGGGCGGCCCGCCCAGAACTTGACCCCCGCCAGGCGCGGTTGCTCGTACACGCGAATTTCGGGGTGGTGGTGGAAGCCGGGCGAGCCCTGCGCTGGCAGGACACCCCTGGCCACCGCGACACCGTGACCGCCTTGGCGGTCGGCGCCTTGAACTTCTAGGTCCCGGCGCGGTTACCGGTGGGGATGGTGATCGGGGTGTACGTCGCCGAGGTCCCGTTGTTCAGGAACAGCATCGCCAGGCCGCGGATGAACCGGTCGAACAGCGAGAACGTGGTCGGGATGATCGGGGACAGCCCCTCCCGGAAGGCGACGTAGGCCGGCCAGCCCACCTCGATCACCGTCCGGGACGCCAGGTCGCGCGGCAGTCGCAGCCAGTCGCCGACCTGGTCGCCGAGCAGGTAGCGGGCGAACTCGCGCTGGAACCCCCGGGTCACGCCCAGATCGACCGCGGACGTCAGGTTCAGCAGGACACCGGCCAGGTCGATGCCCTCGGGGGTGGGCGCGAGCAGCGGCGTCAGCGCGTACGCGGACTGTTCCCGCGCGGCCGACCACGTCGCCGGGATGAAGTCGTCGCGCACCCCGAGCAGGTGCAGCGCGACCTGCCACATGTGCAGGAACGCCTCCTCCTCGGCGGCCGACATCCGGATGCCCCAGGACTTCAGCTTGCCGTGCACGAACGTCCCCAGGCTGTGGAACGTGATCAGGATGTCGCCGTTGCTGATCGGGATGAAGTCCTGGTCGTCGGTGACCGCCCGCCAGTGCGCCGACTGGGGCAGCAGATGCCGCACGGCCGCGTGGGTCAGGCGGGTCTTGTTGGACGTGACCACGAAGTGCCCGGTCGGCTGGAAGGCGTCCAGGGCGCTCAGGTCGTAACCATAGGTGAAGGTCTTGGCCGCGCGTGACTTCATCACGGCGCCGCCCTCGGACCAGTAGACGTTGCGGGCCTCCCGCGGGATCACGGTGCTCATGATGCCGCTGCCCAGCCCGTACAGAAGGAAGAGGTAGAGACTCATGCGCTTGTTGAACTGGGCGGCCCGGTTCAGTTTGGTCTGGTCGGCCCACGACGGAAGCCGATTGTGCTGCTGGAGCCAGGAGGTGAGCGCGGCCGGCACCCCGGACGGCAGCGGATCACCGTTGTCGACCCACCCGTCGAAGGCGGTGTTGACGGCCGGGATCTGCCCGTCGCGCAGCATCGCGACGAGCAGCGGGTCGGTGGCGTCGTCCCAGACCTGCCACGGGTCGGTGATCGTGTCGGTGCCGGCTATCGAACCGGCCGACGACCACGCCCACGCCCGCCCCGGGTCGGCGGCCACGCCCGCCAGCCCCAGCGCGGCACCGAGGGTCAGAACGCTTCTCCTACTGAGATTCGGCATTCGCTTACCTGCTTCCCGGTCGGCTCTTTCCAGTGCTCTTTCCGGCGTTGCGAGGAGATTTCCACGTTCATCGATGTGTGATTTTCCATTAACATAGCGGCCGTCGTCGCGGTCGGCAAGGTGCGCGTTTTCATCACGCCGGTTTCCTCAACTCGACGGGCGCCGTGCCGACTTCTGCGGTCAAGACGAGCGGCAACCCCCCCGCTGCTCGATGAGAAGGAGCAGCGTGTTCGGCAGTAGGAAGCGAGAGTCAGAGCAGCTCAACGCTCAGTTGATCGAGGCTCGGGAGGACGTCGAAGCGGTCACCGCGATCGTGCGCGCCATGGAGACGTGCAAGTCGCCCGAGGAGGCCATCGGCACCGCGCTCGCCCAGGTCCGGGACCGTTTCCACTGGGCCTACGGCTCCTACTGGCAGCTCGACGCCGGCGCGAAAGTGCTCCGGTTCGCCCAGGAGAGCGGCACCGTCACCGACCAGTTCCGCCGGGTCACCCTGGAGGCCTCGTTCGCTGAAGGAGTCGGTCTGTCCGGTCGCGCCTGGCGCAGCCGGGACCTGGTCTTCGTCAAGAACCTTGCGGACCTGACCGATTGTGTACGGGCACCCTCGGCCACGCAGGCCGGAGTCAAGAGCGGCGTCTGTTTCCCGGTCGTCGAGAAGAACCAGGTCGTCGGCACGATGGACTTCTTCTCCCTCGAGGAGCTGGAACCGACCGAGAGCCGGCTCGGCGTCCTGCGCGCCGTCGGTGTCCTGGTGTCGGCCGCCCTGGTGCGCCTGCACGAGGCCGTCCAGCAGGAGAAGGCCGAACAGGACGTCGAAGCCGTCTCCACCGTGATCCGGCAGATGACCGAGGCCAAGAGCCGCGACGCCGCGCTGCGGTCCGCGCTGGAGACGATCCGTGCCGACTTCGACTGGCAGTACGGATCGTTCTGGTCCCTGGACGAACAGGACAACGTGCTCCGGTTCGCCCTCGAATCCGGCGACGCCGGCGCCGAGTTCCGCCGCGTCACCATGTCCGCCTCGTTCGCCAAAGGCGTCGGTCTGTCCGGTCGTGCCTGGGCGCGCGGCGACCTGGTCTTCGTCGAAGACCTCGGCGAACTGACCGACTGTGTACGGAGACCAGCCGCACAGGCCGCCGGGGTTAAGTCCGGCGTCTGCCTGCCGATACGTGTCGCTGGACAGATCGTCGGCACGATGGACTTCTTCGCCACCCGGACCCTGATCATGTACCCCGGCCGGGAGGCGGCACTACGCAACACCGCGTTCCTTGTCGGCCAGGCACTCGAACGCTTCACCGCAGCGGCTCAACTCAACACCGCAGGACGCACCCTCCTCGAATCCATCGGTGAGGTGGAGCGCAACGTCGCCGACGCGTCGGCCGTCGCGCAGACCGGCGAACGTCTGACCGTCGAGGCCAACGAACAGGTGGCCGCGCTCGGCCAGGCGAGCGCGGAGATCAACCAGGTGGTCAAGGCGATCCAGTCGATCGCCGCCCAGACCAACCTGCTCGCCCTCAACGCCACCATCGAGGCGGCCCGCGCGGGCGAGGCCGGAAAGGGCTTCGCCGTGGTCGCCGGCGAGGTCAAGGAACTGTCCGGCGAAACCGAACGCGCCACCGCCGAAGTCAGCGAGCGGGTCAGCACCATCCAGTCGCGGGTCGACGCGGTCGTCGCCTCCCTGGCCCAGATCCACCATGCCGTCGAGAAGATCAACGAAACCCAGGGCCTCATCAACGTGGTCCTCAAAGAGCAGGTCGCAGTCACCGGCGCGATCATCAGCTGATCGGGAGAGATATGTCGAACATCAACGGTTCCGCCGCCAGCACGTCCTGGGCCGTCCTCCGCGAAGGCAACGCGCGGTTCATCGCCGGCATGACCTCCGCAGACCTGCGCCGGGGCCCGCACCGCCGGGCCGAACTGATCGGTTCGCAGGCCCCCTCCGCGATCGTGTTCGGCTGCGCTGACTCCCGGGTCCCGGCGGAGATCCTCTTCGACCAGGGCCTGGGTGACCTGTTCGTGGTCCGGACCGCCGGTCACGTGGTCGACGGCTCGGTGCTCGGTTCGATCGAATACGCGGTCGAAGTCCTCGGCGTGCCGCTCATCGTGGTCCTCGGCCACGACAGCTGCGGCGCGGTAGCCGCCTCCATCGCCATGGTCGACGAGGGTAAGGTGCCGCCCGGCTCCATCCGGGAGATCGTCGAGCACATCGCCCCCGACGTCGTCCGGGCCCGCATCGCCGGCGCCGAAACCCTGGCCGAGACCATCGAACAGCACGCCAGCTACACGGCCGAACTGCTGCGCGAACGCTCAGTCCTGATCGACCGCGCCATCACCGCCGGCCGAGTCAGCGTGGTCCCCACGTTCTATTCGCTCGCCTCCGGCGAGGTCGGCGAGGCCCACCCGGTCCGCCGCCTGCTGGCAGTCTGATCCGCTCCGCCGCCCTGGGCCGCCTGACAGCAACGCTCTCCCGGCACGGCCATGGCTGGTGGGATGGGTTCGTCGGTTGCCGGACCCATCCCACCAGCCCGCTGCCGTTGCCGCCTGACCCGCTGCACCGCCAGGCGCAATGGCGTGTGGTCAAGGCCCTTCGCCCGACGTTGGCACCGGCATGGGCGATCGGTTTCCCCTCGGTCCGGCTTCGGTTTCGGCGCGGCGCAGGACTTCCCAAGGTCGACCGCCATGGGGACGATTTGTTCGGCTCACTGGCGCCGGGAGACGAATTCTGACGATGCGATCCGGAACACTGGCGACGCCGATTCCCCGACCGCGAGTCATCTCATGGCGGTTGCCGCAGCGTCCGGTTCCTTTCGGGAATACCATTTTGGAGAATCCCCGCACAGGGCATCTGGAATCCAAGAAAGTACGGCAGGTTTGTTCCTCGGCCATCGCACGGTGACCACCACAGACACGGCCCCCGGGAACCTCGCCGAGTGTCACCGCGACCGGCACCACAATCATTCAATGAAAACCCACCCCGGCCCGATCGAAGCAGTAACGGTCCCGGCGGCGGCCCGCTCGGCGCGAGCATGAGCCGTGCCCACCGATCCGCGCCGGCCGGTCCCCGATCGGCATCCTCGGACTGAGGCACCGAGACCGGCAGCACAGTCACCGGCGGACAACCTGCCGCTTCATAGGCCGAAGGCTCCGATCCCGGCTTCAGCGGCGAGGGTCCTGGCCTGGGCTCCAGCGGTGCGGGTCCCGGTCCCGGTCCGGGCTCCAGCGGCTCAGGTCCCGGTCCCGGCTCCGCTTCTGGTCCCGGCTCCGGTGCTGGTCCCGGCTCCAGCGGCGCGGGCTCAGGTTCCGGTGAAGCCGGCGGTGGCGGTGGTGCGGTTGCGGGCGGATTCTGTGGCGGCTCAGATGCGGGTGGAGTTCGTGGCGTGAGAGAGGCCAGCCACTCCCGATCCTCGCGGGAGAGGGGCATGGAGTCACGTTCCCGGATCTGGCGAAGTTTCTCCGCGTGGCGGCGCTGAAGCCCCCACGCGCGCCGCCTCTCATGATCACGACGAAACTCATCGCGCTCCGGAGAATAGTTCCGCGACTTGGTCCGGTCGCGCATTCCGGCAACGCTGAAAAGCGCTGGCTGGCTCATACATGAATTCTCCCGAACCCCGGCAGAAAAGTGTAAGTACCTGATCATGCCAAAATGCCGAACCCGCCAATCACGAAAGCAGCCAGGCCCTGCCGAAACAATCATGTCAAGAAGCAGAAGCAGAAGCAGAAGCAGAAGCAGAAGCAGAAGCAGAAGCAGAAGCAGAAGCAGAAGCAGAAGCAGAAGCAGAAGCAGACGGCCAGCGGCCGAGGGGCCGGGGTCAGTGCCAGCCGGCGGCGGTGGCGTCGGGGGACTTCAAGTCCTCGGCCATCCGGACGATCAGCTGGCTCACCCGGACGTCGCGGTCGTGGGCGCTGTGGGTCAGGGTCGCGGTTCGGGCGGCGGGGGCGTCGCCGGTGCGGATGGCGTGCAGGATCGCGGCGTGTTCGAGGTAGCTGGGGCCGAACTCTCGCGGGCCGCCCGGTGTGGTCCACGGGGCGGACACTTTGACCTGGGCTTCGATCGTACGCAGCAGGGTGTTGATGGTCCGGTTGTGGGCGGCGTTGCGGACCGCTTCGTGGAAGTGGTTGAAGAGACGGCGGACCTCGGCCGGATCCGTGGTGGCCTGCGATCGGTCGTGCAGGTCCTGCAGGCGGGCCAGGTCGATGGGGGTGGCGCGGGTCGCGGCGGCGTAGGCGGCGGACGACTCCAGGATGGCGCGCGTCTCGAAGATCTCCATGATCTCCTCGTCGCTGCGCCGCCGGATCTCGAAACCGCGGCGGCCGGAGACCAGCGGCCCGTCCTGTTCGAGCAGGGCGAGCGTCTCGCGGACCGGGGTCCGCGAGAAGTCGAACTCCCCACTCAGTGCCTGCGGGATGAGCGGCTCACCGCCCTGGTAGCGGCCGTGCGTCAGCCGTTCCAGCAGCTCCCGGTAGACGGTGTCCCGTGCGTTCATCAGCTGGATGCTATGTCTCGGTGGGCGCGCCATTCGCTGAGGGATCCGTCGTAGAGGCGGGGCAGTGGCAGCCCCGCCGTGTCCAGGGCCAGGATCAGCCCGGCCGCGTTGATGCCGCCGC
Source organism: Actinoplanes derwentensis (assembly GCF_900104725.1). NCBI lineage: Bacteria > Bacillati > Actinomycetota > Actinomycetes > Micromonosporales > Micromonosporaceae > Actinoplanes > Actinoplanes derwentensis. The sequence continues at coordinate 4,347,827 of NZ_LT629758.1, read as the reverse complement.
CGCAGTAGACGACGGTGGTGGCGTCCACCGACAGCGCGGCGGCCCGGGACCGGACCGCGTCCAGGTCGAGGGTGCCGTCGGGGGACAACAGGCCGTTGTACGGAAGGCTGACACTGCCGGGGATGTGGCCGGCGTCGAACCGTTCGGTACGCAGCGCGCAGACCAGCCGGTCGCCGGGGGTCCGTTCCACTTCGGTGAGGTCGGCGGTGACCGGTCCGGGCGCGTGCAGAGTCAAGTCCCCGGTGACCGCCGGTGCCGCCGGGAGTCCGGTTTCGATCGGACCGGTCCACGCGGCCAGGCCGCCGTCGAGCACGCTGACGCTCGCGAAGCCGTGGACCCGCAAAAGCCACCAGACCCGGGCCGCCCACGCGCCGCCGTTGCGGTCGTAGACGACCACGTGCGCGCCGTCCCGTACCCCCAATGATCTTGCGGTTTTCCGGAGCGCGCCCACCGCCGGCATGGTGAAGGGAAACGGCGCGTCCGGGTCGGAGAACCCGGTGAAGAGGTCCGCGAAGCGGGCTCCGGGCAGGTGCGACCCGGTGAAGACCGCAAATCCAGAGCCAAAGCCGTCGGCCGTACGATCGATCGAAGCGTCCAGCAGCACCACCTCACCGCGGTGGTCCCGCAGCCACGCCACGCTGACCAGCGGGCCGGTCATGCGCGCCGGGCCTTCCGCTCGCCGCGTCCGGGACGTTTCAGTCCGAGGTTGTCGCGCAGTGTCGTGCCCTCGTAGTCGGTGCGGAACCGGCCGCGCCGCTGCAGTTCGGGCACCACTGCGGCGACGAACTCGTCGAACGAGCCGGGCACGTGGGTGGCCTGGATGACGAAACCGTCGGCGGCTCCGGCGTCGACCCAGTGCTCGATGGTGTCGGCGATGCCGCTCGCCGAGCCGACCATGCTGCCTTCGGTGCGGGCGCCGTACCACCGGCCGATCTGCCCGACCGTCAGGTCATGTTTCTCGGCGTATTCGACCACCTCCCGATAATGGCCCTCGACGCCGACCTCCTCCAGCGGGGGCAACGGCCCGTCCAGGTCGTATTGAGTCAGATCAACATTGACGTGGTACGCAAGACGTGACAGTCCCGCCTCCACCGACACCAGATCGGCGAACGCCTCGTGCTTGGCGAGCGCGTCGGCGGTGTCCCGGCCGATCACCGGGGTCGCGGCCGGCAGGATCTTCAGCTGGTCCGGGTCGCGGCCGTGGGCGGCGGCGCGGGCCTTCACGTCGGTGTAGAACGCGACCGCCGATTCGAGGGACGCGTGACTGCAGAAGACGACGTCGGCCCAGCGGCCGGCGAAACTCCGGCCGGACTCGCTGGCCCCGGCCTGGATGATCACCGGATAGCCCTGCGGCGGCCGGGGCACACTGAGCGGTCCCCGCACCCGGAAGTGCTCGCCGCGAAGATCACGGCGGCGGTGAGCGAACCGAGGGCGCAACCGGCACCGGTGACCTGCGTCAGCCGCACGTCCCCACCCGGCACCTCGACGGTCCGCTGCCCGTCCGAGATGTAGTCGACCGGCCCGCTGACCGCGACGACCGTGCCGATCCGGGCGGCGAACCCGGCGACCGCCTCGGACGAGTCGACGGTGGTCTCCACGCCCGTGCCGGTCGCCTCGCCACCGGCCAGGGCGATCAGCTCACTGGCGTTGCCCCGGATCGCGGCCGGCCGGAACTCCAGCAGTGAGCGCACGAAGTCGTCATAACCGGAAGCTCCGGCGCCGACCGCGACCGGGTCGAGTACCCAGGGCGTGCCGGCCTCGTGCGCGGTCCGGGCGACGGTGCGGATCGACTCCTCGTCACTGCTCATCAGCGCGGCCGTGCTGATCCACACCGCGCTGGCCCGGGCCGGGAACTGGTGATCCAGTCCGAGGCGGCTTCTGCTGCATACAGTGAAGGCGAGCTTAGGGACCGCGAGGCGTTTTCGCTGGTGACCCAGGTCTCAAATCCCACTATCTCTTGGAAATCGGTAGGAGATGCCGGTCGGGGTGACCTCCCGCATCCGTGCCAATCCCTCCGGCCGTCGCGGCGATACGGACCCGTTCCAGCGTAGAAATTGCCGTGCGCACGCCCTACAGTGTGCGGACCGAGCAACCTAGGAGGGTGCAGTGGCTGACCAGCCACCCGAGCGGCCTGAGCCGGCGGAGACCACGCCGGACACGAACAAAGACATCCCCGTGCCGGTGCCCCAACTGCTGGTCATGCCGCCCACCGACGCGATCCCGTCGATGGTCTGGCCGGGCACCGACGGTGAGACGGCATGGGCGATCCCGGTCCAGATCCCATCCGGTACGCGGGGATACGCCCTGTTCGTACCGATGGTCCCGGCGGTCACCCAGCCGGCCGCCGACCCCAAGCCGGCCACCGCGACGCCGGCCGCCGCCGAATCCAAGTCGGCCGCCGCCGTCGCCAACCCGGCCGCCGCCGTTGCCAAGCCGCCGGCTTCGGCCGATCCCGAGCCGGTCCCGGCCGACCCCACTCCGGCTCCGGTCGCCGCGACCCCGAAGCCCGCACCGGCCACGGCCGTCCCGCCGCTGAACCCGCAGGCCTTGAAACCGCAGGGGCCGCAACAGGGGCCGCCGCAGTACCCGGCGCGCCCGTTCGGCACCTACGAGCAACCGCCCACCACCTGGCAGACGTTCCGCAAGAAGCACTGGCCCGGCCCGAAAGAGGCCAAGGGCTGGGCGGCACCGGCCGGTGTACTGGCCGCCGCCCTCGGCTTCCTGGTCTTCCTGCCGCTGGACCGGGTGGGTATCGGCTGGTTCCTCGCCTGGCTGACGGTGACTCTCGGTGTCGTGTTCGGTGTCGGCAAGTCTGCGGACCTGCCACGGTCTGAGCGGCTGTTCCGGGCCGGCTGGGCCACGGCGGCGCTCGCACTGCTGCTGATTCCGGCGTTCCGGAACGCGTGGTGGCTGGTCACGTTCAGTGTGATCGGGGCGATCGGCTGTACCGCGCTGGCCATCGTCGGCGGCCGCCGGGTCAGGTCGATCCTGTTCAGCCTGTTCGCGGCCCCGTGGGCGGCGCTCGCCGGGATCCCGTGGATCCGCAGGCACTTGAAGGCGGGCCGCACCCCGGGTATCGCCGGCCGGATCCTCTTCTCGGCCGGATTGACGGCCGTGGTGCTGCTGGTCTTCGGCGCGCTGCTGTCGTCGGCCGACGTCGCGTTCTCGAAGCTGCTGGACGACGCCGTACCCGATTTCGCGGTCGGCTCGATCTTCCAGTGGATCTTCCTGGCGGTGACCGGTGGCCTGCTCGCCGTCTCCGGCATCTACACACTCACCGCGCCGCCGAGACTGTCCAGCATGGACACCGAAGGTAAGGGCCGGTTCGGCCTGCTCGAATGGGCGCCGGCCGGAGCGGCCCTGGTGCTGCTGTTCGCCGGTTTCGTGGCGGTGCAGTTCACCGTGCTGTTCGGTGGCCGCACGCACGTGCTGGAGACAGCCAAGCTCAGCTACGCGGAGTACGCCCGCAGCGGCTTCTGGCAGTTGGTGGCGGTCACGCTGCTGTCGCTGGCGCTGATCGCCGGGCTGGCCCGCTGGGCGAAGCGGGATCAGCCGGTAGACCGGGTGCTGCTGCGTGTACTGCTGGGTCTGCTCTGCGGTCTGAGTGTCGTCATCGTGGCGTCCGCGCTGTCCCGGATGTGGACGTACCAGCGGGTGTACAGCTTCACCGGCGAGCGGATCTTCGTGATGGCCTCGGAGTTGCTGCTCGGCGTGATCTTCGTGATGATCGCGCTCGCCGGGCTCAAGTGGCAGGGCAGATGGATCCCCGGAACCACCGTGGGCCTCGCCGTGCTGATGCTGCTCGGCCTCGCCGTCCTCAACCCGGAGGGCTACGTGGCCAGTCGCAACGCGCTCCGTTACCAGGGTTCCGGCAAGATCGACGCCTGGTACCTGCGGGCCCTGTCCGCGGACGCGACCCCGGCACTGGCCGACCTGCCCGATCCGGTACGCCGGTGCACACTGAGCTGGATCGCCGCGGACCTCAAGGACCCCGACCCGTGGTACGCGTGGAACCTCGGCCGTCAGCAGGCCCGCGACGCCCTGGCGAAGCTGCCGCCGGGGTCGATCGGCAACCAGAAGGACTGTCGCGCCGCCGACCAGTTCGACCTGCCCAAGACGCGCAGGTGAGTACGGTGCCCCGAGCCGTCCGCACGGCCCGGGGCACCACCGCGGTCTACTGCTCCGTCATGTCACCGGTGCCCGGCACGCCGTCGGCCAGCGCGTACTTCAGGATCACCGCGCCGGTGGACCCGGCGACCGGCGGCTCCAGCAGCCTCAGGTTCGACGGCACCGCGCCACCGTCGAACACCTTCTTCCCGGCCCCGAGCATGATCGGGTAGAGCCACAGCGTGAGCCGGTCGAAGAGCCGCTCCCGGAGAAGCGTCTGCGCGAAGTCGAGACTGCCGATCACGTGCACGTTCTCGTGACTGTCCCGGACCTCGCGCACATCCTTGAGCAGTGTCGAACCGGCCCAGTTCAGCTCGGGGTTGCCGCGCGAGGCCACATACTTCGGAACACTGTTGAAGAGCTTCCCGATCGAGTCGTTCTGATGAGGCCAGTAGGCGGCCCAGATGTCGTACGTCTTACGGCCCAGCAACAGTGCGTCCAGCCCCTGCATGCCCTCCATGACGGACCGGCCGACCGCCTCGTCCATCAGGGGCGCCTGCCAGCCGCCGAAGGTGAAGCCGCCCTCCGGATCCTCACCGGGCCTGCCCGGCGCCTGAGCGACCAGGTCGAGCGTGCTGAAAAGATCGATGTGAATCAGTCCCATGATGCCTCCTCTGCTTATGGACCAGCCGAGGCCCGGGAAATCATCGCGTCACTGCACCGGATTCCATCCGTCCGAGCCGGCCAGGTACTTCTGAGCGGTGTAGTTCGCGGCCGTCGACGCGCTCATCTGCGGGCGGTCCGAGGTGCCGGTGGTCGCGCCGGCCCCGGTGTTGTTGTACTCGTTGAACCGGCAGGTACGCCACGACCAGCCGCTCATGTCCTGCCAGGCGCCGGCCTGCCGGATGTGCCCGCCGATCGTCGAGTCACGGACCAGGACCTGGCCGATGGCGTCGGCGGCGTTACCGGCGTGCCAGCAGCGGCCCAGGGCGACGGTCTGCGCGGCGGCCGCACTCTTCAACACCGAACGGGTGATCAGGAAACCGTAGGGGTTGCTGTCGTCGGTGGCGGCCGCCGTGACGTAGCCGTTGTTGGAGCTGCTGCCGATGTTCAGCGATTCGATGGTGGTGCTGTCGATGACCACCGCGCCGTTGCCGTAGATGAAGTCGACCGCGCCGGAGATATAGGACTTGTAGACGTACTGCCGGATCTGCGACGTTCCGGTGCCGCCCCAGGACAGGAAGGTGTCCTGATAGCCCTTCATCTGGACGTTGCGGTAGACCTGCCGGTCGCCGGCGGCGTAGAGAGCAAGAGCCTGACTGCCCGCGCCGTACGTATTTTGCATGGTCAAGCCTTTGATCGTGCTGTTCGGCGCCAGGTTGTAGACGGTGGCGCTGCCGGTGACCCCGCCGGTCGACTGCGGCACGTTCCCGGTGATGATCACGTCGCCGGAGGTGCCGGTCGCGCCCTGCAGGGTGATGCCGGACTTGCTGGCCGGGATCTGCACCTGCCCGTAGTAGGTGCCGGCCTTGATGGTGATCACCCCGCTGGCCGACGACGCGGCGACGGCGGCCTGGATGGTGGTGTAGTTCCCGGACCCGTCGGTGGCCACGGTGAACGAGGTGGCGGCGAACGCCGGTTCGGGGACGGCGAGCAGTCCGGCCGTGACCAGCACGGCGGCGGCAGCGGTTCGCACCATGGGGGACTTCCTCTCGGAGAGCGCGAGGTCGCGACAAGGGGGATGCGACCTGTGGGTAAGCGCTTTCCGATGATAGAAGAACATCGATAGCCTCGGCTAGCTGGTCATCGGCTGGCGAGTGGCAGCAACGGCAGGAACTCGGTTTCCCGGCACTCCGCGAGGAGCTGTGCGAGCCGGCTGTCGTCACCGGGGGCGACGTGGCCCTCCTGCCGGGCGAAGTAGCGCACCAGGAAGCCCTCGACGACTCCGCCGCGGATCCGGTCCGGTGCCGGGCTCACCTCGGTGTCCGACTCGACGACCAGGAGCAGCAGGTCGGAGGCGCGACCGGTGCCCGGTGACAGCTCGGGCATCAGGTAGCGGATCGGCAGGCGGCGGGCGCCGAACCCGGCGTACATCCGCAACCGCGCGTCGCCGTCACCGGTCTGATCGTCGTCACCGCCGTGCACGAGCGGGTCGCCAGCCTCGGCGAACACGACGTGTGGCCGGAGTCCGGTCCGCCAGTGCGGCGCAGCCTCGGCGACGAGACGGCGGCCGATGCCCTGGTCGCGAAGATCGGGCCGGACGGCGAAGTAGCAGAGCAGGGCGGCCCGGATGTCGGAGAACCACTCCAGGAACAGCGCGCCCACCGGCTCGCCGTCCGGCGTCACCGCCACCGCGCCGCGCAGCTCACCGGCGGACAGCACCCGTGTCAGCCGCTCGAAGGGCTCCCGCTCGGCGGCCACGAAACTCGGCGTGAACACCGTGTCGTACAGCCTGCGCAGGATGCCGGTGTCCGACTCTCCCTCAAGGAACCGAACCGAGATCTCTCCCACGGCAAGCCGCCTTCCCCGTGACGTGGAAGGCGACTCTACAGTGGAAAGATCACCACGTTCTATCCCGCCGAGCCGCGGAACGCCGGGAGATAGCCGTTGGCGTAACCCTTGTTGTTCGGGTGGTAGGAGTTCTGCGCCGGAATCAGGGTCACCCCGTTGAGGTAGGGATCCGGCGAGCAGATCTCGTGCCCCGAGAAGTCGTCCCGCACCTCGGAGTAGACGAACCCGGCCGCCTGCGCCCGCTCCTTGATCTTCTCGTCCAGCACCCGCGCCCCATCGTTGATCGCGACCTGCTTGGCCGTGCTCAGCGCACACCCGGTCGCCGGAGAGGCGTAGATCAGCGGGTACGACAGCACCACGACCCGTGCCCCCGGCGCCTTCGCCTTGATCGCGGCATAGGTGGCGTCTAGTCTCCCCGGCAGCGTGTTCGCCACGTATGCCTTCCCCGTGTTGACCTTGGCGGCGCAGTTCGCGTCGGTGGTGGTCCAGCAGGTGATCAGGGTGGACGCGAACCCGGCGTCGTTGCCGCCGATGGTGATGCTGATCAGATCGGCACCACTGTTCAGCGCCGGGATCTGCGTGTTGCGGACGTCGTCGGTGGTGGCGCCGCTGCATGCCAGGAACTGGAAGGACGCCGGACTGTTCTGCGCGGCCCACAGCGGCCCGTAGGCGTTGGTGCTGCGCAGGCAGGAACCGGACTGCCCGCTGGCACCGACACCGGACGAGTAGGAGTCACCGAGTGCGGCGTAGTCGACGGCGCTGACGGCTTGGGCCGGACCGGCGAGCCCAAGAGAGAGAACGGACGTGCTGACGAGACTGGCGAGGACGGTTGCCTTGCTCACCGAGGGCCTCCGGGGGAGTAGCTGGGGGATACCGGAGGCTAGAACTCAGGGGTGAGAAAAAGAACGTCGTGAATTTATTGTTACCGGTGGATAGCATCCTGAGTTTGCGTCCTGAATCAGGGAGACGGAAGGGCCCGGATCACCTCACCCGTCAGGCCGGGTCTCCGAGAAGCGCGCGGACCGTCGCGTCGATCTGCTCGGCGGTGGCCGTGGCGGCGAGGTGGTGGTGATTGGCGGCGGTGGGGCGCGGTTCGGCCGTCGTCGGTGTGTGGCTGGTCAGCAGAACGACACGGTGGTCCGTGTCGCGGATCAGGCCCGCCCACCGGGCCGTCTCGTAGTGGGTCAGCACGATGACCGGTTGGCCATGTCCGCCGGCCGTCCCGGCGAGCGCGGCCAGGTCCGGCCGGACCAGGGTGCGGCCGGTCCACAGATGCAGCAGATCCCGGGGACGGGTCAGCGGGATCAGACTGTCGGGACGTTCCGCCGTCAGCAGGGTCGTGGCGGCGCCCGCCCGCCAGAGTGCCGTCGTGACCAGGTGCGCGACCAGGCGCAGCACCGACTCGACCGGACCGTAGGTCGGCGGCGACGTGTCGAGGACCAGCACCCGGTCGGTGGGGCGCCGGTGCGGCTCGGCGGACCTGCGCCGATACAGCAGGTTCCCGCCCGCCGCCAGGACCGCGCGCGGCCGCTCCGGAAGCGCCAGGTGGGTGGCGACCATCCGATGCGGGTCGCCGTGCCGGGCCAGCAGCGGATCCCCGAGCCGTTCCACCCGCGCGTCGACCGGCACGGTGGACGCGGTCTCGGTCACCGAACCGTCCGCGGCGCTGACACACAGCAGGCCGCGGATCCGCGAGTCGAGGGCCGGGAGCCGGGCCATCGAACCGGCCAGGCGTAACACCAGGCTCGGATCCTCCGCGGACACCTCCGGGCCCAGAATCGCCAGCAGGTCGACGGCGGCCGGTGGGACGGCATCCGCCGCGGCGTGCACGGCGGCGGCCGGCATCGCCGGTGGCGGCGGTGTGGCGTGCCGAGCCGCGAGAGCGCCGGACAGGGCGTTCGTGAGCGCCACCGGATCCGCTGCGACGGGCGCGGCGTATCCCGGATTGTGCTTGTGGTCGGCCGTCAGCAGTGCGGCCATCGCCACCCGGGAAGCGGCCGGCCAGCCCAGTTCCCGCATCGCCAGCACTAATGGGTGCCGGGTCAGCCAGTCCAGTTCCGGATCGTTGAGCTCGCCGTTCCGGTCGGCTCCGGTGAGCTCAACCAGATCCTCGACCAGCCCCAACGGCGGCCACAGGCCTCGGCGGCCCAGGGCGAGCAGCCCCGGAACCGACTTGGGCGGCTTTCCCGCCGGGGTACGCGGTACGGGTCGAGAGGCGATGTGGACGGACGCCGGGACCACGACGAACTCACGGATCTTGGAGTCATCACAGCCGGTAGTCAGGGTCAGCGCGCCGGTCGGGGTGGTCCGCCACGCCACCGCGTTGACAGGTGAGGGGTGAACCATGTCGGCGAGGGTGGTGCCGGTGTAGGGGTCCCAGACCCGGGCGCTGCCGTCCTCGCTCGCGGTGGCCAGGAGGAGGCGCCCGCCGGTGGTGGACCAGGCGACGGACCAGACGGTGTCGGTGTGTCCGGTGAGTGTGGTGATGGTGTGGCCGGTGTGTGGGTTCCAGATGCGTGCTGTGTTGTCGTTGCTTGTGGTGGCGATGAGGAGTTGTCCGGTGTCGGTGGTGGCCCAGGCAACGGACAGCACCGCGCCGGTGTGTTCGGTGAGTGTGGTGATGGTGTGGCCGGTGTGTGGGTTCCAGATGCGTGTGGTGCCGTCGGTGCTTGCGGTGGCGATGAGGAGTTGTCCGGTGTCGGTGGTGGCCCAGGCGACGGACCAGACGGTGTTGGTGTGTTCGGTGAGTGTGGTGATGGTGTGGCCGGTGTGTGGGTTCCAGATGCGTGTGGTGTTGTCGTGGCTGGTGGTGGCGATGAGGGGTTGTCCGGTGTCGGTGGTTGCCCAGGCGACGGACTGCACGAGGCCGGTGTGTCCGGTGAGTGTGGTGATGGTGTCGCCGGTGTGTGGGTTCCAGATGCGTGCGGTGTTGTCACCACTGGCGGTGGCGAGGAGGAGTTGTCCGGTGTCGGTGGTGCCCCAGGCGACGGACCGCACGGTGTCGGTGTGTCCGGTGAGTGTGGTGATGGTGTCGCCGGTGTAGGGGTTCCAGATGCGTGCGGTGTTGTCGCTGCTGGCGGTGGCGAGGAGGGGTTGTCCGGTGTTGGTGGTGGCCCACGCTAAGGACCAGACGAGCCCGGTGTGTCCTGCCAGCTCGACGGGATCTGCTTCGGGGACGTGGATCGTGCCCGGGGCGATGGCAGCGAGGGCACCCGCAGGTGGGTCCAGGGAAGCGGCTGCCACGGCTCCAGCGGGAGGAGCCGGCAGCGTGTGGGAGATCTCGTGGATCCAGACCCCCCCGTCGTCCCCGGCTGTAGCCAGGAGCAACGTCTCGACGAGTCGACCGTCGCCGGACGAGCTGGCTACGAGTTCGCGCACACTCGGCACATGCCAGGCCAAGCCGTTGATGTCCCTCAGGGAAGCCTGTTGGGGTCGTTCGACGACCGCCAGCGATTCGCCCGTCCCGTGATCCCAGATGCGGACAGTCCCGTCCCAGCTGGCGGTGGCGAGGAGGAGTTGTCCGGTGTTGGTGGTGGCCCAGGCGACGGACTGCACGGTGTTGGTGTGTCCGGTGAGTGTGGTGATGGTGTGGCCGGTGTGGGGGTTCCAGATGCGTGCGGTGCCGTCGTTGCTGGCGGTGGCGAGGAGGGGTTGTCCGGTGTTGGTGGTGGCCCAGGCGACGGACAGCACGGTGTCGGTGTGTTCAGTGAGTGTGGTGATGGTGTGGCCGGTGTGGGGGTTCCAGATGCGGACAGTCCCGTCCCAGCTGGCGGTGGCGAGGAGGAGTTGTCCGGTGTCGGTGGTGGCCCAGGCGACGGACAGCACGGTGTCGGTGTGTCCGGTGAGTGTGGTGATGGTGTGGCCGGTGTGGGGGTTCCAGATGCGTGCGGTGTTGTCGCTGCTGGCGGTGGCGAGGAGGAGTTGTCCGGTGTCGGTGGTGGCCCAGGCGACGGACCAGACGAGGCCGGTGTGTCCGGTGAGTGTGGTGATGGTGTCGCCGGTGTGGGGGTTCCAGATCCGTGCTGTGCGGTCACTACTGCCGGTGGCGAGGAGGAGTTGTCCGGTGTTGGTGGTGGCCCAGGCGACGGACCGCACGGTGTTGGTGTGTCCGGTGAGTGTGGTGATGGTGTGGCCGGTGTGGGGGTTCCAGATGCGTGCGGTGCCGTCGTTGCTGGCGGTGGCGAGGAGGGGTTGTCCGGTGTCGGTGGTGGCCCAAGCGACGGCCGCTGCCGCATATACTCCCGGTTCCGCCACCCGGATCCGCGTCGCCCGTTCACTGACGTCGAGCCGGATCGGTGTCTTCGGGCCGGCCGAGACCGCCCCGGCAGGGGGCGGCACCCGCCGGTTCCGGACCGACCCGGCATGGGCCATCGCCCACCGCCGCAGTTCCTCAACCGGTTCGCTCATCGGTGGCCCCTCGCCTAGGTCCCGCCCGGGAACCCGACCGGCGCGGGCACCGCGGACGTCGTGGGAAACGGCGGTGGGAGGTCCGGCTTGAGCCGCCCGCGGACCGCCCCTTCGGCACACCTCAGCAGGCGGCGTACGGCGATCTGCTCCTCGACCCCGAACAGATCGCACCCGGTGGCGTCGAGCAGTCCCGGCCGCTCGCATTCCTCGACTCGGACCGGGATCAGCCGGCGTTCCGCACCGAGCGGGTCGCGGCGGAACATGGCCTGCCATTCGGCGGTCCCGTACGCGGACTCGATGTAGGCGGCCGAGAGCACGGCGATCATCCGGGTCGCGTGCACCACCCCGTCCTGCATCTTGTTGGTCCAGCTGCTCCCGGCGACGAAGTCCCATGCCTGGATCAGCACCCGGTACCCGTTCTTCTCCAGCGTCCAGGCGGCCCACTCGGCCCAGGACCGGTCCTTCTGGGTGTAGGAGATGAAGAAGTCCCACTTCACGCCACCGGCCGCGGCCGCCGGTTCCGACGAACCCACCGGGTCCGCCGGGTCCACCGGATCCGGGCTGTCGTACCGGGTGATCAGAGAGCTGAAGACCGGGTTACGTGGCCGGTCCTGGTAGGCGCGCCGGACCAGCGCCAGTTGCCCGCCGTCGACGTCACTGTCCGCCAGCACGTGCAGCGCCTGGTTCCACCCTTCCGCCGGCGACAGGCCGCGGCGAGCCGGCCAGTGTCTCGGGTGCAGGCCGATGTCCGAGAGCATCAGCTCCAGGTCCCCGTCACCACGGAACGCGTCGATCGCCGCGTCCCGAAACCTCGTCTCGTCCTGTTTGGACATCTTCATCGTCGCGAGAGTCCTCCCGTCATCGTTGCCCCGCCCCGCCGGGGAAGGGCGGCCGGTTGCCGCCGTCCGGCCGGTTGTCACCGGTCACCGCCGCAGCGACACCTTTCCGCAGTGTGTGTCGTGCGGTGTCCTCGTTCAGCCCGAACAGGTCGATCCCGCGACGATCGAGGAGTCCGGGGGCGTCGCAGTCCTCGATGCGTACCGGGATCAGCCGGCGTTCCTCGCCGGGCACGTCACGGCGGAACATGGCCTGCCAATCGGCCGTCTGGGGAGTGGACCGCAGGTAGGCCCGGGACAGGACGAGAATCATCCGCTCCGCCGTCTGTAATCCGTTATGAGTGTGATTGACCGGATTCATGCCCGGGACGAGATCCCAGGATTTGAGCATCACCTGGTACTTGGCGGCCTCCAGCTCCCAGGCGATCCATTCCGCCCAGCTCCGATCGAGCTGAGTCTCGGCGTACGAGATGAAGAAGGTCGGTCTGCTCTTCGGGTCCGGCTCGTGCTCCAGGTGATCCAGCAGTTGCTCGCCCAGGTGAGGATCAGCCAGGTACCGGGTCTCGTCGGTGCCGTGCCGGACGATACCGGGGTCGGACGTGGAGTGCTGCCGCCACGGGCCGCTGACCACGCCGCTTCCGGGCCGTCCCGCGCAGAAGACGTCGCCGCGGCAGTAAAGGTCGGTCCAGGTGGCCGCGCCCGGCGGGCGTGGCAGCGAGCGGTTGTCCGCCGACAGACGCCTGCGCACCCAGTGCGAGCCCCACGGCGCACCGAGGGTGATCAGCTTCGTAGCGGGTGTCCCGGCCCTGGCGAGCGCCTCGTAGGCGACCAGAGCACCGAGATCATGGCCGATCACCACCTCGGGCTCGAACCGGATCATCCGCTCCCGGACCAGGTCGGTCACCGCGTCCCGTATCGGCGCGTCCACCAGATAGGTGGTGAGTTCGCGCCAGTGGCGCCGGGCCAGAAGCGACAGCTCGCGCAGGCCGATGCCGCACTTGTCCTGTATGACGGCGACGGCCTGGGCGTCCGATGTGGGTTCTCCCCTCCGCCAGGTGACCGCCAGGTCGTGGAAGAAGTCCCAGGTGTCCCGGTCCGGTTTGAGCCATTGCCCCTCGAGCGGCTGCCGACCGTGTTCGATGGTCCGGTCCTCGTTGAGCAGATGCGCGAAGTAGGGGACCTCGACTGTCAGGCCTCGGCCGAGCGGCCGGTCACCGATGGTGAAACAGAGCTGTTGGTACCACGCTTCCGCCAGCCAGTTGTCCGCAGCCTCGACCGTCGTCAGGCTGTCCGGCCGGTTGCGGATGCCGTGGACGCCCAGGACTCTGGCTTCGAATCTGCCGGTCACCGGCGCTCCAGGATGACGAGGTCCGGGCCCTGCGCCACGACGATCGAGCCGTCCGGCGCCACGGCCAGCGCGTGGACCGGATCAGGGCAGCGAATGACCTCGACATGCGGGGTGTCCGGGATGTCGCCGGTCTGTCCTGACCCGCTGCCGTAGAGGAAGCTGTCGTCGAGCCGTTGATCGTCGAGGAACCACAGCACGACGTCGCCGCTGTCCAGCCCGGCCGCGAGGCACCAGGCGACGTCGCTGCCCCCGTTGTGGTAGGGGACCTGCCCGAAGCCGAGCGAGATGATCCCGGTCAACTCGCCACGGAACCGGACCGCCCATTCGCGGGAGTAGTCCCACAGGAGCAACTGGCCGCCCAGGGTGGCGCCGGCGACCAGACGCCGGTGAGAGGGAGCGAGTGCGAGCGCGCACAGTTGGTCACCGGGGCCGATCAGATCGCCGGGAGCCGTCCAGGACTGCCGGCGGTCACCGGCGCTCCAGATCTGCAGCGGCTCGGCGGCCCGGCTCGCGGCCAGAAGGCGATGCCCGGCTGTGTCGTTCACGGCGATGGCGTTCAGGCCATCCATCGGAAACCGCTGTTCGGGCCCGATCCGATCGGCGGTGAACGGGCCGTGGACGGCGAGCGTCCGATGGTCTGCGGTGGCGAGAAGCGGGCCTTCGCCCGCCGTCCAGCCGAGTGCCGGCGGACAGCCGTCGCCGGCGGTGGGAATGGAGACCGGGGTCTCGGACGGTGTTCCGTCAGTCATGTGGCGGACGACGACGGTGCCCCGGGGATCGGCGGCCGCGACCAGCCGGCCGTCCGGGGAGATCACGGTCGCCTGGATCCGGCCGAGGCCGCCGGGGTCGTCCGCACCGGCTGAGCTCGCCGAGGGATCCCAGACCCGGACGGCGCCGTCGGAGGAACCGCTCACCATGTGTGGCCGTCCGCCGAGATCGACGGCGACGACGGTGGTCAGTCCTTCGCCGTGGCCGGCGAGCCGGCAGACAGCCTCGCCGGTCCGGAGGTCCCACACGGTGACCATGCCGTCCCGGTTTCCGGTCACGGCGTGTGGTTGTCCGCGCCACGACACGACGTCGACGGCGCCGTGGCCGTCGGTCATGATCGCTGAGTGGATGCGGCCCTGCCCGAGGTCGACCACGGTCACCGAGCCGTCCTCGCCACCGGCAAGGCAGAGCGGCTCGTGCATCTCGGGCGTCCGGGAAATCCCCAGCGCGGTCACACCCGGCACGCCCCGGATCTTCTGCAGCGGACTGATGCCATCGTCAGGCGACAGACTCCAGGTGCGGACCGTGCCGTCGACACCGGCCGAGACGATGTGCCAGGGGGAGCCGCCGTCCGGCGCGGCCGAGAGCACCGACACCCCACCGATGTGGGCCTCTTCGTAGCTGCTCATCATCCCTGTCGTGGACGGGTCGCCAGCCTCCCAGATCCGGACGGCGCCGTCGCGGCCCCCGGTGACCAGCAGCGGCCCGCGGGCGCCGGACAGCACGGTCAGAGCGGTGACTCCGGCGACCCGGCCGGCGCCCGCCGGGTGTGCCCGGAACGTGTAGCCGTCGCGGGACCGGCCGGTGGCGGCGTCCCAGGCATGCACGGTGCCATCGTCGTAACCCATGATCAGCAGCGTGCCGTCTGCCACCGTGGTGATGGCGGCGCAGGTGGGTTCGGACCGCGCGGATCCCGGAGCAGGGGTCTCCTGGCGGGTGGTTCTGCCGACCTCGGTCAGGATGCGGCCACTGGTCAGGTCCCAGAGCACGGCCTCGGGGCCGTGCCCTGGGCCCGAGTACGTCGTGACCACCACGGTCCGGCCGTTCACGGTGCCGGCGGCACGGATCGTGACCGGCCCGCCCTCGTTCTCCTGGGGCATCAGGCAGTGCCGCAGCCGGGCCGAGCGACCGACGCCGGTCGCCCAGCGAACGGCGCGGGTTCCGTCGTGGTGGAGCCGGTCCGCCAGGTCACGCTGCCCGTGCCGGGCGGCGTCGATGAGCAGGATCTGTCGCCGCACCTCCGGCTCGGCGCCCCGGTGGGCCGGGAAGCAGGCGCGGTACACCAGTTCGGGCGACTGTTCGTCACTCGCCTCGGTCATCTGGGCGAGGACACCGCCGAGAGCGCCGGCGTCCGCATGGACGAGGAATTCCGGGTCGCCGAGGAGTCCGGTGAGGTCTCCGGCGAGCATGGCGTGCCGCGCGGCGTGTCGTTTCAGGTAGTCCGGGGCGCCCGCCCAGCGACTCTTGCCGTCGGGGGTCCGCCCGTGGGCCGTGCCGCTGCCGTATACCAGCCGTCGTAGTTCCTCCCAGACGGCCTGATCGGGAGTCCCTGCCGGGTCGCCGGTCATGGCGCCTCCTCGGGAGTGGCGGTCCAGCTCCGACGGCTGTCGCGCTGGATCTCCTCGGCCACGGCGTCGTGGAACAGCCGGACCACGACGCCGCCACCGCGTTGTGGATAGCGGCGGACATAAAAGGCGAGGTCGCCGTCGAGCGCGGCTCGCAGCGATTCCTCGGTGATGGCCGTGCGGTCGCAACCCGCTCGCGGCGCCATCCGTTGAGCGATGGCGACGATGAGGTCGATGTGATCGAGCGACCAGCCTTCCCCCTGAGCGAACGCCATCGTCCAGGCGATGGCGAGGGACCGCGGGTTCAGGCGCCGGAGATCAAGCCGTACGAGGCCACTCACGTCCCGGGGAAGCCCGGCCACGAAGGCCTTCGCCGCCGCGATGTCGCGCGGTCCCGCACCGGCCCGGTGCAGTTCGTGCAGCCACAGCTCGGCCACCAGATGTTCGCCCCAGGGCAGTGGCTCGACGGCGGCCGTGTCACCGGCCGGGGCCAGCAGGTCGGCCATGCCAGCTGCCAGCGCGTCGGCCACGGCCGGACCGTGCCGGCCGGCCAGTGGCCGCCGATGGAACTGTTCGCGCAGGTGGGCCCGAAGTTCCCCGTTGAGCTTGGCCATCGGTGGGCGAACGGCGCCGAGATCGATCCAGGCCTCGTGTCGTCTGTCACGAGGCCGAAGATCATCGAGTTCGGTTACGTCGGGGCGGGCGAGTACCAGCAGCCGGCACCACCGCAGGCCGTCCTCCTCCCACCAGGCGAGCGGGTGGAGCAGCTGGTCCACGAGCTGCCGCCGGTTCATGGCCCGGTCGAAACCGTCGACCACGATGATCGGTACCGCTGCCGGGTCGCCGTCCCGTAGCCGCCTCCGCATGATCGCGTCGAGGACCGGGCGCACCGGAGCCATCTGGGAATAGTCGAAGTCGCCACCGGGGTCGAGCTGACCGCTGATGATCCGGATGAGGTCCAGTAAGGACTGGTTGCGCGAGTCCACGATGACCACACGGGGCAGATGCGGCCGGACGGCATTGTTGATCAAGGCGGACTTGCCGGATCCCGGCTTGCCGGTCACCACCAGGAGATTCATCGTGTCACCCTGGAGGAACTCCTTGACGGCGGAGGCCACCAGGAGCTGACCGCTGGTCGGTTCGATCGCCTCGGTGGTGAGGAAGTGCTGCAGATGAGCCCGCACGTCGGCCGTGGCCGTCCGGGCCGGTCCGGCGT
Organism: Actinoplanes derwentensis; assembly: GCF_900104725.1. Taxonomy (NCBI): domain Bacteria; kingdom Bacillati; phylum Actinomycetota; class Actinomycetes; order Micromonosporales; family Micromonosporaceae; genus Actinoplanes; species Actinoplanes derwentensis. Next base: position 4,331,069 of record NZ_LT629758.1, on the reverse strand, counting down.
CGGTCCGCGCGGTCCCGGCGGGAACCGGCCGTGTGCGCGGCTCCCAGCACGTGTTCGGTACCCGACGGTGCACCCGTTCCAGCAGCGTCGCGACATCCAGGGCGAACGGGCCGACCGTCGCGTCGTGCTCCTGGTTCAGGGCGGCCAGTTCCGCGGTGACGGCGCCGGTGAGCTCCCCGCCCCGGGTCTGGCCGTCACCGTCCGCCGCCCCGATGATCCAGTACCCGAGGTGCGGGGTGAAGTTGCGATAGGCCTCCGGGGCGACGGTGTCGACGGCCGCCCCGACGTCCAGGATCAGGAGGGTACGCCCGGGCGCCTGCGCGGCCCGTTCCCGCCAGGAGGCCACATCCGCGGGGAGCCGGTGCCCGTCCGGCCCTCGCAACCACACCCGCCGCAGCGGCTCGTGCGTGCCGCCCTCGACCTCGCAGTCGCCGAGGACATGTACGACGAGCAGGTCGTCCGCCTCTTTCAGACTGTCGAACGCACCCTCCACGACAGCGTTGACCTGGACCGCAGTCAGCAGGGCCGGGCCGAACCAGGCCGGCTGCCCGTCCGGCTCGTCCGGGCCGTCGAGCCAGCGACGGTCGTTGACGGTGAACCCGAGGGCCCGCATGACGCCGGCGAATTCATCACAGCGCGCCACCCCGAACGGCAGCGGCCGGTGCGGTTCCAGGAGCGGGCGAGCCGGGGCGCCGTGCACCGCCGCCCCGGTGAGGGAGACCGTCACCGCCAGCCGTCGTGGACCGGGGACGGCCATCGTGTCAGGGCGAACGTTCGTCATGCCGGTCCCCCCTTTCAGCGGCTCGGCTCGTCCGCTTCGCCGAAGGCCGCACGTTCGTACAGGCGGGCGGCCTTCAGTGGGCTTCCGTTGTCCTCGTGCAGGCGGGCGGCCTGCCGCAGTTCGCCGGCGATCTCCGCGTCGAGCGCCCGTTGCTGCCAGGTCACCGGCCGGCGCGCCGCGGGGTCGCCGATATTTCGGAGCCGGTTCAGGATGTTGCGGAGGCGGCCACCGTCAGCCGGCGCGGGCTGTGCCGGAACCAGCGGCCGCGGGCCGTTCTGCCCCCACGGGTCGGCGGCCTTGTCCACCTCGGCGAGCACCGCACCGGCCTCGTCCGGGAGCTGCAGGTCCAGGGCAGGCAGCGCCCCGGCCCACAGTTCCCACACCGGCCGTCGCAACTGCAGGTCGAAGACGAGGGTGCGGTCGGCCTCCAGGACGAGGGCGTGCCCGGGGACACGGGCGGCCAGTTCGGCGTAGACCGACGGCGGCAGCACCGGATCGGTACGCCACCCGTGCGGCAGATAGACCGGCTGGGGCGCTGCGCTCGCCAGGTAACGTCCCAGCGGGATCCGGTCCACCACGCCCCCGCCGGCGATCAGCAGGTGATGGTCCCGTCCGGGGACGATGAAGGCCACGTCGGCGAGAGGATGCCCTTCCAGGATCAGCCGTACGGCGTCCAGGTCGCGATCCCGTAGCAGCAGCGCGTCGACGGGAGCGTTCCGGCGCGGCGCGCGCACCACGGTGACCGGGATCGGCTTCGGCAGGGCCCCGGCCGGCCCGGTGTCGGTGACGGCCGGGTCGCCGGGTTCCAGCCGATGGGCCGGGCCGAGCGTCATCAACGAGGCGGCGTCGGTGAACTCGCCGAGCGGCTCCAGCGACCAGCATCCGAACGGCCGGTCGGCGATCACCAGGGTGCCACCGGTCACGACGGCGCTGATCTGCCGGTCACTGAGCGGGGCCTGCCGGTCGTACTGGATCAGCAGCTCTTCGCCGATCTCCCGGAGCACCAGTGTCTGGCCATCGCCGTCGAGGGCGCTGAGCAGGTGGGACGGCACCTGCCCGTGATCCGTGCCGCCGCCTCGTATCCGGATCTGGACGAGGCTTCCGCCGGCGGTGCCGTCATCGGGCCCGCCGGCGAACAGCGGGCGTAACCGAACCACCCGGAAGGCCGCGGAGAGCCGCAGGTCGGCGGCTCGATGCAGCAGGGCCGACGCCCGGGCGGCGCGGGTCAGCACGACGACGGACGGGTGCGGTGCGGCGGGCCGGCGGCGCAGGCCGGCCGCCATGACGAGATCCGCGATCGGCGTCTCGGCGAGTTCCGGTAGGTGCGGGTCCTCGGGCCGGGGCGGGCCGGCGGGCGGCGGACCCCAGCCGTGGTCGAGCCGGAGCCGGTCGCCGTCGACGACGTACGGGTCCCCGCCGGACAGTTCGACCAGTTCTCGGGCCGTGGTCAGGGGCATGTCGCCGAGCACCCACCAGGCGGCGTCCCCGCGGCGCACACTGGGCCGGACAGCGGACACGTCCAGCAGGTGGCCGAGGTATCCGGCGGCGGCGTTCGGCTCGGCGAACCGCCCCGCCACGACCACGACGGGGTTGCCTGCGCCGTCCGGCCGCAGCCAGTCGCCGTCCGGCCGGGAAGGATCGGCCGGTGGAGACGGCGCGGGGTCGCCGGCCGGGGCGACGGGTTCGGGGCCGAGTTCCTGGCGGGTGCCGACGTAGGCCCGGCGGCCCGGCGGCTGCTGCGGTGATCTCATCGACCACCGGCCGGGCTACCCGCCGGGAGCACCAACGGAACCCCCAGTACCCGGACCGACCAGGAGTTCCAGCGCTGGGCGGCACCGTGCCGGCCACCGCGGAGGGCCGCCGCGAACAGCAGGGCCACCAGGTCCGGGCGGTGCACCGTCTCAGCGAGCGCGACCGCCCATTCCTCGACGTCGTGTTCCAGAGCGGCCGGAACCGGCCGTTCGAGCTCCGCCAGCATGGTGTCCAGCACCGCGAGCGTGGCCGGGGAGGCGGCGCCGGTGTCGTCGGCGACATCGCAGCGGGCCAGCACCAGGCTCCGTAGCAGCCCCCGGCGGTGGCCGTCGTCGCTCTCCGGTTCCGGCCGGTGGGACTCCATCAGTTCCCGGGCCGGGCCGGGCGCGCCGAGACGGTGCACGAGCAGCCAGGCCGCCTGTTCCGGCCGGCCGGCCCGGGCCAGGTCGACAGCGGCCTCCGCGAGGGCGCCGAGGGATTCCCAGACGGCCGCGGCCTCACGATGCAGGGCGGCGCCGCGGTAGCAGCGGGCCGCGTCGTCGAGCCGGCCCGCCCGCCGGTAACAGGTGGCCGCCCGCTGCAGCAGATCGCGGTCAGCCACCGGACTCCTCCTGGGCTTCGGGCCGCTGCTCGCGGGAGGTCTCGCCGGGGTCGGTGTGCCAGCCGCGCCGCCTGCCGGGAATGCCCGGCTCCTCCTGCTCGACGACCTCGGCGTTGACCTCCAGCAGTCCCGCCAGTTCGGCGCTGACCTGGTCGTGGAGGCGATCGTGGTCGCCCGCGCGCCCGCTCTCGGGGACGGCGTCGACCTGGAAGACCGACACCTCACCGGTGGCCTCGTCGTACTCGAACCGGACCTGGAAGCGCATCTCACCGCTCCATCTCGAACTCGATCCGCACGACGCCGTCGCCTTCCGAGACCCGCAGGCCCTGTGCCCGGCGGCTGCGGGCGTAGGCCAGGATGGCGTCCCGATAGGCCGATGCCAAGACGACGTTGAACGCCTCCTGAACCCGTGCCCCGACCGCCGCCAACTGTCCGCCCGCGGTGCGTTCGAGGTCCGCCTCGGCGGCCGCCGTCGCCTCGGCCAGCGCTGCCTGCGCCTCGGCGTGTGCCCGGGCCTCGATCTCCGCCTGGGTGTTCGCTTCGGCTGCGGCCCGGGCGGCGTCGATCCGGGCGGCCGCGGCCCGGTCGAGGAGACGGTCGGCGTCGAGGCCGGCGTCCCGGCGGGCAGTCTCCTCGGTCAGGCCGCCCCAGCCGTCGTCGTAGTAGCGGCCCTCGCCCTCGACCTGGACCTCCTCCTCGACGACGCCGCTGACCCGGGCGGCGGCCTCCCGGCCCGCGGAGACCTCGGTGCGCGCCTCGGCGACGGTCTGCAGCGAGCGGGAGTCGAGGTGGTAGACGACGTAGCCGCCGTCGACGTCGTACCGGAAGCCCTCCGGGATCTCGCGCCACCCGTCGTGGGCCGAGAGGATGCGTTCCAAGGCGGCCAGCACCGGCCTGCCGAGCAGGGAACCGAGCTCCTGGCGGCTCTCGGCCCGGCCGACCGCCTCGCCGTGCAACGTCACCTGCCGGCGGACCTCATGGTTCCACGATTCCGCCAGTCGGCGGCTGGCCTGTACGCGGATACGGCGCGGGTTGCACATGTCAGCTCTCCTGCTGTTCATGGTGGCGCAACGTGTCGATGGCGGTGGTGTGGGCGGCGTCGATCCGGGCGTGCAGTTCGGTGTCGTCCGGGTGGTCCTCATGGGCTTCCCGGCCGAGCCGGTGCAGCAGGCGGACCCGCTCGCGCAGCTGTTCCCGGGACGGCCGGCCGTCGTCCGGGGCGGTGAGTTCGGTCAGGTCCAGGCGCAGGGCGGCGGCCGACCGCGCGCGGGACAGCCCGTCGGGTGCGGCGATGTCGTGGTCGCCGAGGATCCGCCGGATCGTGCTGTCGTCACCCGGCCTGGTCCACAGGTGCGCGAGCACTCCCAAGTCCTTCGTCTCGGCCACGGCACGGGCGTCGAGCAGCGCGGACGCGGCGATGAGGCGCTGGGCCTTGACGGCGCGCCGGTCGGAGAAGGCCACCCCTTCCCGCCGCAGGGTCCGGACGATGTCGCCGAACTCGCCACGGACGGCCGCGACGTCGACGTGCGCGACCTCGGTCTGCAGTTTCCGCAGTTCGTCCAGCGAGAAGCGGGCCGGGCCGGCGTCATCCGGCACGCTCGTTCCGGTCATCGCGTGTTGCTCCCGGCGCCATCCGGTGATCAGCAGGTCGTCGATCTGGTCCGGGTCGACGTAGCCGACGGCGACGCGGAGCAGGAACCGGTCGCTGAACCCGGCCAGGACCGGGTCGTCGGGCAGGTCGTTGGTGGAGCCGAGCAGGCTGAGCAGGTCGGCCGGCTCGGTCAGTGACCCGTTGTGGAACCGCCGCTCGTTCATCAGCATGAGCAGGCTGTTCAGGATCGCGGAGCTGCCCTGGAAGACCTCGTCCAGAAACGCCAGGTGTGCCTGCGGCAGCATGCCCTCGGTGTTCAGGCGGAACCGGCGCTCCTCCTGGAAGGCGTGCACGTCCATCGGCCCGAACAACTCGGCGGGCTCGGTGAACCGGGTCAGCAGATACGGGAAGTACCGCACGTCGAGTATCCGGGCGAAGCTGTCCAGCAGGGACGTCTTGGCGGTGCCCGGCGGGCCGACGAGCAGCACGTGCTCCTGGCTCAGCAGGGCCAGCCCGACCACGCGGACCACCTCGTCCCGGCCCACGAAGTCGTCGGCCACGCTGTCCAGCCGGGTCCGGAAGGCGCGGGCCTGCATGCGGATCCTGCGGGCACGGGCGGCGGGGTCGGTCACCGGTTCCCCTCTCCTGTGTCGGCTGGGGTGATGGATCGGGTTCGGGTGGTCAGGACCACCGGTGTCGTCATCGCCCGGCGGGAGCCGTCGGCGGCGGTGGTGCCGGCGCCGGTGCGCCCCGCCTCTCGTTGCCGGCGTGACCGGCGCAGTTCGCCGAGGATCTGGCCCAGCCGGTACGCGTCGGCGGGCCGGCGGCTGCCGACCAGTTCACCGGCTCGCGCGTCCCGGAACAGCGACCGGATGTCGTCGCCGCTGCACCCCTCGGTGCTGGCGGCGATGTGGTCCAGCAGCCGCTCGCTCGCCTCGACGCCGAAGTGGCCGGCGTGATACTTCGCGATCTGCCGCCGGGCGCCGAGATCAGGTTGTCCGATCTCGATCGGCCGGAACCGGCTGGGCCGCAGCAGGGCCTCGTCGATGATGTCCAGCCGGTTCGTGGTCCCGATGATCAGGACCGGAACCTCCGGGCGGAAGCCGTCCAGCTCGGTGAGCAGCTGAGCGACGACGGCGTTCCCGGCGCGGTTGCCGCCGTCCGGCTGGCCGGTGCGCCGGGCCGCTATCGAGTCGAACTCGTCGAAGACGATGACACTCGGGGCGTTGCGCCGGGCCTCGGCGAAGATGTCACGGAGCTTGCGCTCGCTCTCGCCCACGTACTTGTCGGTGATCTCCGGCCCGGACACGACCAGGATGGTCGCGCCCATCGCGGTGGCCGCCGCCTTGGCGAACAGCGTCTTTCCGGTGCCGGGTGGCCCATGGAAGATGAATCCCGCCGGGACCAGTTCGGTGCGCAGCCCTTCCGGGATGTGGGCGGCGCCACCGACGATGTCCAGGGCGTCCCGCAGCTCGTCCTTGACCAGCTGGTAGCCGCCGATGTCGTCGAAGTCCACGTTCGGCACCTCGAACGAGCTCGACGTCTTCGCTTTGAAGGTCTGCAGTTCGGCCACCAGTTTGCCGAAGGTGGGCCGCTCGGCGTCCGGTCCGGGCGGCGTACGGTGCTGGTGGGCCGCGTATCGCAGGGCGTGCCGCAGCCGGACCGCGTTCAGGCCGGCGACGTGTTTGTACAGGCCGATCTCGTCGAAGCCCACGAACAGGTCCGCCTCGTCCCGGGTGACCAGCGCCCGGCCGGTCGGCACCGGGCCGGCCAGGGTGATCACCTGCCGGGGGAGGATGTCGACCGGCAGCCGGACCGCGAAACGGCTGGCCAGCACCTCCGGCAGAATGAGCGAAGGATCGAAGAACGCCAGCAGTACGCAGTCCGCCGCCTCGTAGACGGCGTCCGCCAGCTCGCGTGCCTCGGCGTTCAGCGTCGCGTCGTTGCCGCCGGCGAGCAGGTCCAGGTGCGGAACCACCACCAGGTCACCCGGACGGGCCGTGCTCAGCCCCTCGATCAGCACGTCCAGCAGTTCGCTGCGCCGGCTCGACGGCAGACCGGGCAGTCCGGCCGCCGGAGCGTCCTGGCCGTTCGCGCGGTCCAGGCGGATCGTCCTGGTGACCCGTCCGCTGCGCGCGGCGATCTCCTCGGCCAGATGACTGACCAGGATCTTCTCCGCGCGTACGAGTACCGACAGCCCACTCTCCAGATAGGAGGCGGCACGTTCGATGTCCAGCTGATGCGCCAGGAGGACCGCTTCCCGATCGTTGATCCGCCGCGGGTGCTGCCCGTCGGCCGTGACCTCTCCCGGCCGATCCTGATCACCGGCCGGGACAGCCGGGCCGGCCGTCGCACCGTCCGTGCCCGCGGTGGCCGGATCCCCGCCGGGCGCGCTGCCGAGCCGGGCTCCGGGCGGCAGGTAACCGGGCTGGTCCGGCCGGATCGGGATCACGTCGATCCGCAGCTCCGCGAGCCGCATCTGGAGATGGTCGGCGCTGAGCGGAACAGTGCACAGGACGGGGAAATCGGCCAGCAGATCACCCAGAGTGGGATCGCCCTCGTCGAGGAGCACACGATCCTCGAACGACTGCACGTCGTCGTTGTCGGTCATGAACGTCAGCCGGCGTCTGGTCACAGGTCGCTCACCCCCGCGGCGGGGTGCCGGCGGACCAGCAGGTACAGGTCCCGCAGCGCGGCCGGGAACCGTCCCCGGGCGAGGAGAGCGGCCACCGGCCGGGCGGTGAGACCGGCCCAGAAGCGCACCACCCGAAGCGCGTCGGCATCCGGTCTCCCAGCGGCGGCGGACGCGGCGATCCGCCGTGTGGCCGAGGCCATCCGGGCGTCCCAGGCCGCCGCGTGCCAGTTCCGCGCGGCCAGGTAGACGTCCAGCACCAGACCGGGATGCTCGGCGGCGAGCCGCAGCAGGACGTCGCCGCGCCACTGGAGGACCGCGACGTCCGGATGGCAGCCGGCCAGCACATGGGTGAGCACACCGGGACCGCCCGGGCGCCGGGCCAGGGCCAGCGCCGTCCGTACCGCGGTCTGCCGGCCCGACGGATGCGGGGCCAGCAGCACCGCCGTCAACGGCGAAGCGTCCAGCCAGGCACCGGCCAGGTCGTCCGGGCCGTGGTCCGGAGCGGACAGGGCCGCCCCGGCCACCGCGTGCCGGGCCAGGGCGTCGGCCCAGCCGGTGGCCGCCGCCTGGTCCAGTCGCGGAGCCGGCAGGGCGGCCGCCAGCCTGGTCGACAGATCCGGCCGGGTCCGCCCGCCGATCGAGGCCGCCAGCAGTACCGCCCCAGCGCCGACCGCCGAGGCGTCGCCGAGCGGCGGGTTCCCGGCGCCGGAGCGGGCCGCGGTGACCCGGGTCAGGGCCCGCAACCGCTCCCCGACGGCGGGCACGGACACCAGGTCGCCCACCCGGCGCAGGGTGCCCAGCGGCGGTGGGCCGGACGGTGCCGCCGCCCACGTCAGCACCTGAACGGTGGTCGCCGCGGCGGTCTCGCCCCACCGGCTGGTGGTGGCCAGGCCCGGGATCGGTCCGGCCGCGGTCACTCGGAGGTCCCGTCCGCGCCCGGCCGGCCGCCGGTGACCCGGTAGGGCACCGGCGCCATCGTCCCGTCGGCCCCCTTGCCGGTGGGGAGCGCGTGGTAGAAGCGCAGCGTCCGGCCCGAGCGGCCCAGATTGACCAGGGCCGCGACCTGCCAGGGCCGCCGGAAGGTCGAGCAGTGCAGGGTCACGTCGATGCTGGACAACCCGAACTCGTCGGTGGCGGCGAACAGATGCGTGTGGTACCAGCCGAGGACCTCCTCCTGCCGGCCGCGACTGGCCAGGAGATTGGCCAGCTCCAGGAAGCTCTCTCCGGTGAAGGTGAACCGCAGCAGCGAGGCACCGGTGCTGCGGGCCGGCACCACGTCGGTGATCTCCAGGACGTCCCGCCCGGGACCGGCCGGGTCACGGCGCCGGTGCCCGATCACGAAGCCGCCCTCCTCGACGTCCATCGAGAAACCCTGGGTCAGGAACTGATCCAGGGTGTCCGGCCCGATGAGCACCACCGGCCCGTCCTCCTGGACGCCGGACAGCCCCAGGCCGGCCAGATCGATCGGATCGGGTTCGGGCTCGGGCAGTTCCTCCAGCCGGGTGATGCCCCGGCGGCGGCCCGCGGTGATCTCCACCTGGCCCTCGACCGCCGGAACCGGCTTCACGAAGGCCAGCTTCTCCAGCCCGGGACCGGCCAGGCCGTAACCCCAGTGCGCCACGTCCGGGTGGGAACGGGCCAGGTGCCGCTGCAGAGGCCGCCCGACGAGTTCGCGGACGGTGTGCGGATGGCGGTAGACGATCCGGCCGTCCGCGACGGCGGTCACGATCACGTAGCCGTGCCCGGGCCGGAGATTGACCAGGCTGGGCGTGCCGTCGAGGGTTCCCTCGTCGTCCACCGGCTGGAGACTGAGGCGGAAGCCGGCCCGGTCGACGACCGCCCCGAGCACGGGCCGCAGCGCATCGCGGAGCAGTGGCACGAGGGCGTGCCGCTCCCCGTAGGTGTAGTCCGGAGCGGTGAACAGCTCCACCTCGACGCTCATCCGTGGAACGGCTCCATCCGTGGTCGGTACCCTCGCCGGGCCGGATCCGGCCCGGGTGGATCGAGAAGCCGCCCGCCGATCGCCGCGAGCTCGCCCTGGTTGTCCCGGACCCACGCCGCCGCCGCCACGTCCAGGGCGTTGCCGGAACCCATCACGACCAGTCCCGAATCGGTGCGGACCACGTCACCGGTCGGGACCTGGAGGCTGTAGTTGCCGAACCCGGCGATGTCCAGCAGGGTCAGGCACAGGTCCCCGAGATCGAAGCCGGGCTGATAGGCCTCCTCCAGCTCGCCGAGGCACACGTAACCCCGCAGTTGCGGGCGTGCCTGGGCGCGGTCGCTGTCGTAGTTCGGGAAGACGTTGGGATGGAAGATCGGGGACAGCCAGAACACCGTGGGCGCCGACTGCGGGAAGTCCGGCCCGAATTCGATCAGCACGTGGTGCTCGTGCACGAGCACCGGCCCGGCGGGCGGTGGCGGCGGCCCGAAGCTGGCCCTGGTGAAGGTCACCTCGTACGCGGTGGCGGCCTCGGCGGACTCCGCGGCCAGACCCCAGCCGTTGGCCGCGGTGAACTCCAGCAGCTGATTGCGGGCCCGGGTCAGTGCCTCGAACCGCAGCGCCGGGTTCACCGCGCCGGCGTTGGTCTCGTAACCCACCCGGACCTGCTCGCCGTCGCGGACACCGGCCTCGTGCAGGGTCTGATCCGGCCGCATCCGTTCGCCCTGTCCGTTCGACAACACCCGGTCGGCCACCGCCCGGCGGGAGCCACCCGCCGACGGGTACTCCGACAGCACCGACGCCGTGACGTCCTCGACCCGCATCGCCGCGGGCAGGTCCCCGAGCCGGAAACGGCGGCCGTCGGGTCCGACACCGATCAGATGGGAGATCAGGTATGCTGGCTCCCCGGGCGCCACCAAGGTCCACTCCAGGGGGAGCGGATCCAGGATGGCCATCACGCGTTCCACATCGGTGGAGGCGAACTCCAGCAGAATCGTGGAGTTGGTTCCGGACCGTAACCGTGGTTCCAGGTCCCCGAGTTTGGCCATGATGACGTGACGTTCCTCCTCGCCACTGGCCAGGAAGAACGCTTGGACGTTGGTGCTGACGCCGTAGGGATCGCGGCGGGGTTCACCGGGCCCAGCGGCGGGTTCGGGCGGTGGCGTCGGCGGTGCGCATCGGCCCTGCAGCTCCACCAGGACCGGATTCACCGGGAAGTCCTCGAGGGCGCGGCCGATCAGCGTCGGGAAGTCGACGGGGCCGCCCGCGGCGATGTTCTGGATGATCTGCAGCCAGGCGGTGACCGGATCGAGGTTGCCGGCCGGAATGACTGCCGGGGGCAGGCCGATGTCGGCCAGGACGACAGCCGGTGGTGACCCGTAGGCGTTGATGAGCGCCCCACGGAGCTGACCCTGCTCCTTAGGACTCAGCGTCACGGCCGGAGCCCAGTTCCACGAGGAGGACGGCGCCGTCCGGCCCCCGGGCGGGCAGGATCTCACCCGGGGCGACGCCGAGGCCGGACAGCCGATCGGAGCGGTCGGCGTCGGACAACCGGTAGCTCGATGCCGGTCGGATCACGGCTCCACACTGCATGCAGTGCCTCCTTTGTGTCCCGTTCGCGGCACGATGGTAACGGGTTTGGCCATCGCGGACGCTACAGGTCGTTCGGACGGGGAATGCTGCCCACACGTTCAGGGTGTACCCGTCCGGCAAGTGGCTGAGCAGGTCCTCGACCGTGTCGTCCGGTGAGATCGGGACGCGAAGATCAACCGGCCCCAGTGGACGATGGTGCGGGCAGTCCGGCGCGAGCCGTGGCGCGACGGGCCCGGTGGTTCCGGTCAGCCCTTCGATCCGGAGCATGCGATAGTCCGGCGGTTGCCCGAAAACGATCTGCAGAGCCGCCGTCGTCATCCAGGCGCCGACGAGCGCGGTGAGAGCGATCGACGCGGCCATCTCCCGTTCTGGATAGAGATCGGTGTACGCGGTGGGCAGATCACCCACGGCCCGCTCCCGCGCGGTCAGGGTGCACCCGTAACACGGCTCGGCGGCGTCGACGCGCATCCGCACCTCGCCGCTCCACGGCCCGGTGCCCCCGTCGACCAGCCGGGCGTCGGCGAGAGCACACCGGCCGAGCAGCTCCAGCCGGGCCCGCCGGGAGTCCAGACAGCCCAGGACGATCGAGCTGTCCCGAAGTTCGGCCAGCCCCACCCCGGCGGTGAGACCGGCGGCCCGGGGTTGCACCGCACACTGCGGGGCGAGCCCGGCGAGAGCCTCGGCGGCGGCCTCGACCTTGGGCCGGCCGACGTCCTTCTCCCGGAACAGCACGGTGCGGCTGAGGTTGGAACGGCTCACGGTGTCCGGATCGCAGATGATCAACCGGCCGATTCCGGCCATGCCGAGATTCTTCGCGACCTCGTTGCCGAGCGCACCGGCACCGCACACCACGGCGGTTGCGTCGCCGAGCAGATCCTGGCGCCAGCCGGGCAAACCGGCGTGCCGGGCGAAGCGGTCGGTCACCCGGGTACCTCGTGCGTGATCGGGCACCGGACCAGCCGGCCGTCCGGTCGCCAGTCGTCCCAGCAGGTCAGCCCGCTCACCGGGTCACGGTGGACGGCGAGCTCGCAGGGTGGCAGGCCGGACGCGCCGACCGGGCGGGCACACGGGCAGACGATCACCATGTCGCCGGGGCGGAAGGTATGCGCGCAGACCGGGCAGGTGGGTCCGGCCCCGCCCGGGCCACGTCGCGGCAGCCGCCAGTCCCCGTCCGACAGCCGGACCGGCTCACCCGAGGCGGCAGGCCATGCCTCCAGCAGCCCGCGAGCGAACGCGGCGGCGTTCTCGCCGTCCCCGGTACCGTGGTCCGCGGGCGTGCCGCAGTTCAGCACCGGATCCAGGTGCCGCACGTCCCAGCCGGACGTCTCGACCCGGTCACCGACCCGGAACGTGTGCCGGCAGGTGGTGCAGGTCAGCCCCAGCCACCGGGACAGCGTGGTGGTGATGCCGGCGCCGGCCGTCCGCCCGTCGCCGAACAGCGGATGCATCCCGACCTCGTGCCCCAGTTCGAAGGCGAGCACCTCGTCGTCGGTCATCCGCAGAGCATCTCGTCGATGGGACCGCCGCCGACCTCGGCCAGCAGTTGCTCCACCCAGGCCGGGCGGAACCCGTCGGCGAGCACCTCGACCCCGGTCCCGTCGCTGCGGATCTCGATCCGGACCAGCCGGCCGTCGGGGTGGTCCGGGTACTCGGACGCGTCGATGAGATCGGGCAGATGCGGGACGAAGACGAACTCCGGTTCCTCGTTGGACATGATCATCTCCAGATGCCTGGGACGCCCGCCCCGCACTCCGGGCAGGCGCCGTCGGTCAAGGTCATGCCGGCCAGCGCCCAGACGTCCCGTTCGATGAGCACGTGTCCACAGGTGAGGCACGACGTGTGCCGTCCGGGCGCGCCCAGGGCGCGTTCCACGTAGACGTACCGTAGACCGGCGTCCCGGCCGACGTCCACGGCCCGGGCCAGCGCCTCCGGCGAGGTGGGCGGCTGTCCGGTCAGCCGGTAGTCGGGGGAGAACCGGGCCAGATGCCACGGGATGTCACGGTCGATCCGGGCGATCCGGCGGGCGATCCCGGCCAGCTGGTCCGCGCTGTCCGACGTGCCCGGGATCAACGGGGTGGTGACCTCGATCCACACACCCGCCGCGTGCAGCCGTTCGACGGTGTCGAGCACCGGCCCGAGCGACGCCCCGGTGAGCCGGCGGTGCGCCTGCTCGTCGTCCGCCTTCACGTCGATGTTCACCGCCGTCAGGATCGGCGCGACCAGGTCCGCCGCCTCCGGCGTGAGGAACCCGTTGCTCTTCCACAGCAGCCGGATCCCCTCTGGCCCCGCCGCCTCGACCAGTTCCAAGGCCAATTCCAGAGCGAGAGACGGTTCCGTGTACGACATACCGATCACCGCTCCGGCCGAACGCGCCCGTGCCACGATGGCCACCGGATCCGCCGGCTCGCCGCGCCATCCACTCGCGTCGTCCCGGCCGTACTGGGAGAGCCGGTGGTTGATGCAGTAGGTGCACCGGAAGGTGCAACCGGGCCCGGCCACGGTCAGCACCGGGCTGCCCGGCAGAACGTGGAAGAACGGTTTGCGCTCGACCGCGTCGACATGTGCCACCGCGACCGACCGGGTGGCGGTCTGCAGCTGGCCGCCGTGGTTGCGGCGGACCCCGCAGACGCCGGTACGCCCGTCCGGCAGGACACAACGGAACGGGCACAGCCGGCACACCACACCGCTACCGGCGGGCGCGGCGAGCAGCGCGGGAGTCCAGGTCGGCCCGGCGGCGCTCATGTCGTCCCCCGGTCGCCGGTCAGCAGGACGGCCGCCAGCGCCACCAGCTCGTCCGCCGTGGGGAGAGCACCGAGATGGTGGTGCCGGGGATGGGTCGGCACCGGCGTGACCGGCATCCCCGGTGTCTGGGTGGTGACAACGGTCAGGTGCGGCTCGGCCGTCCCCGGGAGCCGCTGGGCCAGCGCCGTCTGCAGGTGCGTGAGCAGCACCACGGACCGGCCGGTGGCGTGCGCCTCGGCCGTGGCCGCGTGCAGATCCGGCGGAGCGAGCGAACGCGCCGTCCAGACATGAGCCAGCTGACCCGGGCGCGTCAGCACGACGGCCGGGAGCGACGGATCCGCGGTCAGGAAGAGCGGCTCGGCCCCGGCCTTCCACAGAGCATTGACCACCAGGTGTACGAGGGACCGCAGCACCACCTCCACCGGTCCGTAGGTGGCCGGCGACACGTCCAGGACCAGCGCCGTCGGCTCGCACTCCGACGGCGGGATCCCGGGAATCCGCCGGTACAACAGCCCTTCGGTGACCGCGAGCGCCTGATGCACCGGGCCGGGCAGGCCGAGATGCGAGTGGATCAGCCGGTGCGGCGGCCCGTGCCGGTCCAGCAGCGGATCGGTGCGCGCGACATCCCCGGCCGCGGGCCGCCCGGCGACGGCGAGCACCGCACGGTTCGTCGCCGGATTCGCGCCGGCGGCGGCGCCACCCAGCACCGTGAGCGCCTCCGGCGGCAGCTCGGGCAGCCGATCACTGAGCGACGACAGCCGCAACGCCATGGCCGGATCCGCCGAGAGCGCCTCCGGACCGAGAATGATCAGCAGGTCGAGAATCCGCTCCGGCATCGCGTCGAGCGCCGCCCGCACCTCGGCCGACCCCATACGCGGCTTCCGGCCCGGGTCTCCACCGACCGCGCGACCCGCCCGCAACGCCGGGGCCGCGGCATCGAGATGTGCTGCCGGCAGGGCAAACCGCTCCGGGTGCTCGAACTGGGCGGTGATCAGGCCGACGACAGCGGCCCGCGCGGCCGGCGGCCACTTCAGGCCGGCGGCCCGGCGCAGGAACGGATGCCCGTCCAGCTCCGCCAGCCCGGAGTCGTTGAGCATCCCACGCGACGACGGATCACCGGTCATCGCGAGCAGATCCGCCACCAGCCCCAACGGAGGCCAGAGCCCACCACGCCCCAGCCCGACAAGACCGGCGATCGCGTCCCTGGGAGCTGGTGCCCGATCGGCGTGGGCTTCGGACATGACGTCGAACGGCCGAACGGCGACCGGGGCGACCCCGATGATCTCGTGAAGGTAGACGGTGCCGTCTCTACACCCGACCGCTAGGAAGGTGCCCCTCTCAGCCAGGTGGCGTTGATCGCTTCTACCAGGCCGGGTGGCCCATGCAACGGACCAAAAGCTGTTGGTGTGTTCGGTGAGTGTGGTGATGGTGTGGCCGGTGTGTGGGTTCCAGATGCGTGCGGTGTTATCTCTGCTTGCGGTGGCGATGAGGAGTTGTCCGGTGTTGGTGGTGGCCCAGGCGACGGACCGCACGAGGCCGGTGTGTTCGGTGAGTGTGGTGATGGTGTGGCCGGTGTGTGGGTTCCAGATGCGTGCCGTGTGGTCGTCGCTGGCGGTGGCGATGAGGGGTTGTCCGGTGTCGGTGGTGGCCCAGGCGACGGACCGCACAGTGTTGGTGTGTCCGGTGAGTGTGGTGATGGTGTGGCCGGTGTGGGGGTTCCAGATGCGTGCGGTGTGGTCTTCGCTTCCGGTGGCGATGAGGGGTTGTCCGGTGTCGGTGGTGGCCCAGGCGACGGACCGCACGATGTTGGTGTGTCCGGTGAGTGTGGTGATGGTGTGGCCGGTGTGGGGGTTCCAGATCCGTGCGGTGTCGTCACCACTGGCGGTGGCGATGAGGAGTTGTCCGGTGTCGGTGGTGGCCCAGGCGACGGACCAGACGGGGTCGGTGTGTTCGGTGAGTGTGGTGATGGTTTCGCCGGTGTGGGGGTTCCAGATCCGTGCGGTGTTGTCGTCGCTGGCGGTGGCGATGAGGAGTTGTCCGGTGTCGGTGGTGGCCCAGGCGACGCACCAGACGCGGCCGGTGTGTCCGGTGAGTGTGGTGATGGTTTCGCCGGTGTGGGGGTTCCAGATCCGTGTGGTGCCGTCGCTGCTGGCGGTGGCGAGGAGGGGTTGTCCGGAGTCGGTGGTGGTCCAGGCGACGGAGTTCACAAAGCTGGTGTGACCGGTCAGGACGCTCTCTGCACCCGCACCGACGCGAATGCTCGATGCCGGCACCGGGCCGAGTCGCCCGTAGGGCATGACTGCCATCGGGCCTGCCGTGCGGCCGCCCTCTTCGCCGCGGACCGAAGCGCTCAACTCATATGTCAGGTCGAATAGGCATACCTGGCCGTCCTGAGTGCCGGTGGCGAGCCGGATCATGCCCCCTCTACCGGGTTGCGGCGCGACGCTCCAGACAGCCGTCAGATGCTCAGCCGTGGCCAGAACGTTTCCGGTGTGGGGGCTCCAGATGCGTGCGGTGTCGTCGCTGCTGGCGGTGGCGAGGAGGGGTTGTCCGGTGTCGGTGGTTGCCCACGCGACGGAGTTCACCGCGCTGGTGTGTCCGGTGAGTGTGGTGATGGTGTCGCCGGTGTGTGGGTTCCAGATTCGGGCGGTGTTGTCTTCGCTGGCGGTGGCGAGGAGGGGTTGTCCGGTGTCGGTGGTTGCCCACGCGACGGAGTTCACCGCGCTGGTGTGTCCGGTGAGTGTGGTGATGGTGTCGCCGGTGTGTGGGTTCCAGATTCGGGCGGTGTTGTCTCCGCTGGCGGTGGCGAGGAGGAGTTCTCTGGCGTCGGTGGTCGCCCACGCGGCGGACCAGACCGTGCCGGTGTGCCCGTCGAGGGTGGTGATGGTTTCGCCCGTGTGTGGGTTCCAGATCCGTGCTGTGCCGTCGTCGCTTCCGGTGGCGAGGAGGAGCTGTCCGGTGTCGGTGGTCGCCCACGCGGCGGACCAGACCGTGCCGGTGTGCCCGTCGAGGGTGGTGATGGTTTCGCCCGTGTGTGGGTTCCAGATTCGGGCGGTGCGGTCTCCGCTGGCGGTGGCGAGGAGGAGTTGTCCGGTGCCGGTGGTTGCCCAGGCAACAGACCAGACGATATTGGCGTGCCCGGTGAGTGTGGTGAGAGTTTCGCCGGTGTCGGGGTCCCAGACCCTGGCCGTCGTGTCGTCGCTTCCGGTGGCGAGGAGAACCTGCCCGGTGCCGGTGGTGGTCCAGTCGATGGAGTTCACGTAGTCGGTGTGGCCGACCAGCACGTTCGTGCCGCTGCTCGGGGTGAGCGTGGCCGCGCCGATCTCGCCTGACGTGCTTCTTCCCGCCTCGACGGCCTGGGGGTCACCCCGTAGACCGCCCCGGATCGTGGCCAAGTGGGCAGCGGCCCACCTCTTGACGGTCGAATTTCCCACAGCAGTCACCCGGATGCCCCGTCACACCAGCTCGAAGTATCGAGCGGCCAACTCCCGGAAGCCCGGATTGCGCGGCCGTGCATCGAGCGCCCGCCGCAACAACGCGAGCTGACCCCCGTCAACCGCACTGTCCGCGAGCGCGTGCAACGCGCGATCCCAGGCTTCCACCGGCCCCAGCCCGCGATCCGGCCAGTCCTTTCGATGCAGGCCCAGGTCGGAGAGCATCAGTTCCAGGTCTCGTTCCCCACGGAACGCGTCGATCGCCGCGTCCCGGAACGTGATCTCGTCCGGCTTCGACATCCGCGTACGTGGCATCGGCTTTTCGGCGGCCGGGGTGGCCAGTGCGGGGAGGGAGGCCGCCAGTTCGGGGAAGACGGCCCGGAGGTCGCTGACGTGCCGGCAGAGCACCGCCCCGCCGAGGGCCCCTTTCCGGTCCGCCGTGCTGGGGTAGGCGGTCACATATCCGGCCACCCGCTCGGCCCCGTCGACCTGCCACATCAACGGCCCGCCGGACATCCCGGCGGGTTTTTCGGCGAATCGGGCGCCGAGCGCCGCCACGAACACCCGGATCACCCGATGGCTGCCGACCAGTTGGTCCCCGGATTCCACCGTCCCGGTCATCGCCACCGCGTGCAGTGAGGGGTCGAGTTCCGGGAATCCGACGACCCGGACCGGTGCGTACGCGGGTGGCTCGGCGCCCAGTGGCAACGCGACCCGGTCGAGGCGGGCGCGGAGGCCGGGTTCGGCGGCACGTGTCTCGTCCAGCACGAGCAGTGCCGCGTCCAGCGCCGCGTGGTGTCGGAGGTAGCGGACCGGGACGTCGAGGAACCGCTGGTCCGAGGCTTGGGGCTGGAGGCGTACCCAGATTCGCGCGTCGGTCCCGCCGATGTCGCGGACGCAGTGCCAGGCGGTGAGCACCCGCCCACCGCCGACGGCGAACGCGCTGCGCAGCACCCCGTCCGGCCAGGTGGCCCGTTCCGCCGGGGTCAGCAGCCGGCCGACCCCCCACTCGACGGTGCTCACCCGGGGTTCGGCTGTGGTCGTCGGAGCTTGAGTGTCACCTCGACCGTGGCCTCGCCGGTCGCCGTCAAGAAGGCCTGCACCGCCTTGCCCGCTCCGAGGGTGGCCTTGACGCCGAATTTCAGTTCCACATCGCCGATCTCGTACGACTGTGGATCGGTCCCGATGGCTCCGGCCGGGACACGGCTCTCGATGCCGGCCACGATGCCCCCGACGACGAGCGCCACCTCGGAGCCGACCGCTTCGGCGGCGGCGCGCAGCACGTCGTTGCCGATCTGCGCGACCTGCCGGCCGGTGGAGATGGTGTGCCGCCCGCGGTAGCCGGCCGCCGGAACGTGCCCGGTCTCGTCGGGCTCGTCGAGATCATCCGGCTCGGGCAGTGCGCTCTCCTCCAGCAGAACGCCCAGCGCGATGTCGATCGTGGTGTCGCCAGGTTGCCGCACGTCCACACCCTCCGGTCACAGTGACATCACCGCAACATAGCGGAGCGTCGCCAAGATCGGGTGGTACCGATCGGGGAGGGCGGTTCCCGGGTCCCCGCTGACATCAGGGCTTGGGTGGGGGCCGTGGATCGGTGATGCTCGTCAGGGATTCACCGACATCGACGGCGGAGGTTTCATGGGACCGGTTCTGCGCAGGCTCGATGAGGTCGCCGGCACGCTCGCGGCTCGGACGGATGTGGTCGGGCTGTTGGGGCTCGGGTCGTGTGGGGCGCAGCGGGGGCGGCTGGACGAGCATTCCGGGCTGGACTTCTTCGTGGTCGTCGACGACGGGGCGAAGTGGCGTTACCTGGACCGGGTGGACTGGCTGCCGGCGCCGGTCACCTACCTGTTCTCGCACGACCGCAACGGCCGCAAAGCGCTGTTCGAGGACGGCATGCTCGCCGACTTCCGGGTCTTCACCCTCGCCGAGCTGGCGAAGACGGCGTTCTCCGGGGCACGGGTGGTGTGGCGGCGTGACGACGCGCCGAAGGATCTCGCCGAGTCGGGGCACGCGGTGCCGCGGGAGCCGTTCCACACCGAGGAGTTCCACCTCAACAACGCGCTGGTCAGCCTCTACGTCGGACTGCACTGGGAGCGGCGCGGGGAACGGCTGGCGGCGTCGCGGCTGATTCAGGGGCGGGCGGTCGACGACGTGATCGCCCTGTTGCGGCTGGACGGCGGTGATTTTCCGTACCGGGATCCGTTCGACCCGTCGCGCCGTGTGGAGCGGGCCTATTCGCCGCGCAACCTGCCGCTGGACCTGATGGTGCCGGGGTACGGCGGGAACGTGGCGGCGGCCCGGTTCACTCTGGACTGGCTGGCGCAGCGGTACGCGGTTGCGGCGGGGATCGGGGACGCGATCCGGGAACTGATCCGATCGGCTGATGTTTGACGCTCGCCGGAGCGAGGAATGTCGATGCGGTGACTGAGGTCGTACCCCGATGGCGTGCTGTTGTCCTTGATTTTGTGGAGCGGGCCGGATGGTCGGCCGGTCAGGTGTTCTTCGCGACGCTCCTGGCCGGCGGGGTCGGTACGGTCATCGACCTGCCGTGGCGGTATTCGCTGACGCTGGCGGTGAGCGCGTTCGTCTTCTCACTGGTGCTGACCGCGGTGCAGTACCTGTCGCGGGTGACGGATCTGGCGTTCTGGCCGGATCTGCTGGCCCGGCTGGCGAAGACGTTCCTGGCGTCGCTGGCCGGGTCGATGGTGGCGGGCGTCTTCGACGTGACCACGTTCGACTGGGAGAGCGCCCTGAACGTGGCGCTCCTGGCGACCGTCGCCGCCTTGGGCAAGGGGCTGCTGGCTCGCGAACCGGCGGTGGCGAACGGTCAGGTCCCGCCCGGTGCCAGCCCGTCCACGCTGCCGCTGGGTACGTACCGGGAAGCAGTGGAAAGGTCAGTAGCCGATGGGCAGACCGGCGTAGTTCTCGGCGAGCCCGGTGGACCCCGCCCGGCTTCCGGTGACCCAGCGTAGCTGCGATAGCTGGAGTTCCGCGTCGAACGGATCCCCGGAGGTGTGCAGCATCGTCGTCATCCACCAGGAGAAATGCGTGCACCGCCAGACCCGGCGCTGCGCGTCGTCGGAATAGCTGGCGAGAAGCCGTTCATCACCGGAGATCAGCGCTCTACTGAGCAGCGCCACATCGGCGATCGCCAGATTGAGCCCTTTCGCTCCGGTCGGCGGCACGATGTGCGCGGCGTCCCCGGCGAGGAAGAGCTTGTCGTGCCGCATCGGCGTCTGCACGTAACTGCGCATCGGCAGCACACTCTTGTCGGTGATCGGCCCCGGATTGAGTTTCCACCCGTCCTGCCCGTGCCCCAGCCGGGTCGCCAGTGCGGACCAGATCCGGTCGTCCGACCACGACGCCGGATCGGTTCCGTTCGGGACCTGCAGATAGAACCGGCTGACCGATGACGACCGCATCGAATGCAGCGCGAACCCCTCCGGATGCCAGGCGTAGATCAGTTCATCGGTCGACGGCGCGACATCGGCGAGGATCCCGAACCAGGAGTAGGGATAGACCTTTTCGAACCTCTGAGCCGCCGGTACGGCGTTCCGGCTCGGCCCGAACGAACCATCGCAGCCGGCGATATGCAAAGCATCCAGGACGATGTCGTGTCCAGCTTTGTCGGTGAACTGCACCCGCCCGGTCGCGGCATCCAGTTCGACGTCCGAGACTTCGTAGTAGACCTCGGCGGTCCGCGCCGCGACCAGATCCTTCTGCAGCTCGGTCTGACCGTAGACCCACACGCTCCGGCCGGTCAGGTCGACGAAGTCCAGATGGTGACGCTCGCCGGGCCACTGCAGGTAGATGCCCCGATGCTGATCACCTTCGGCCCGCAGCCGAGCGCCCAGCCCCACCGACTCCAGCAGTTCGACACTGGAGTGCTCCAGGATCCCGGCCCGGATCCGCGCCGAGACGTACTCCTCCGAGCGTGTCTCGACGACCACCGACTCGACGCCGCCCTGGGCGAGGAGATGGGCGAGGAGCAGTCCGGCCGGGCCGGCGCCGATGATGGCGACCTGGGTTCGCATGCCCTCAGCGTTGGTCACCGGAAGGCCGGGGCACAAGACCCTGATTCCATTGAACGGAAGCCAGCGTCCGGCCGATCCCGTGCGCCGCCACCTGCAGAGCCGACACCAGACGGGGTAGTTGACGGCGCAGATCCGGCACCACCATGCCCAGGGCGGCGACCACGACGTCACCGTTGCGCACCGGAACCGCCACCGAACACGCGCCGAGGCTCATCTCCTCACCGGTGGTGGCGTAACCCTCGGCCCGGACCCGGCGCAACTGTTCGAGCAGACGGGCCGGCTGGGTGACGGTGTACGCGGTGACCCTGGTCAGATGCCGGAGCGCCTCCGCGCGGACCTCCTCGGGCGCGTGTGCCAGCAGCACCTTGCCGACTCCGGTGGCGTGCATCGGCAGCCGTGACCCGACCCGGCTGACCACCGGCACCGACACGTGCCCGGCGAGTCGTTCCACGTACAGCACTTCGAGACCGTCGCGGACGGCCAGGTGCACGGTGGCGAGGGTGGTCCCGTACAAATCATGCAAAAATGGCGAAGCCGCCTGGCGGAGACCGCTCTGCACCGGCGCCAGCAGGCCGAGTTGCCAGATCCGGCGGCCGATCACGTATTCACCGTTCGGCTCGCGGGCCAGCGCACCCCACCGGTGCAGCTCAGCGACCAGGCGATGCGCGGTGGCGAGCGGCAGGCCGGCACGGCGCGCCAGATCGGTCAGACTGAGGCTGCGGTGCTCGCCGTCGAAGGCGCCCAGCAGATCCAGCGCACGGGAGGTCACGGTGACACCCAACCCGGCCTCCTTCCGTTCAACGGAAGAACTTTATCGCCGAGTTCCCGGCGACCGCCTAGCGTCCGGAGCGTGAACATGGAGTCGTCACAAGCTGACATCAACCGGGAGATCGAGGCGGCGGCCCAGCAGCCGGGCGGACCGCAGCCGCGACTCGACTACCCGTCCTACCGCAGCAGCGTCCTGCGGCACCCCAAGCAGCCGGCGTACCTGATCGACCCGGAGTCGGTCGAATTGTGGGCGCCCGCCTTCGGTCACCGGGACGTCGCCGTCGACGAGGCCGACCTGACCATCCAGCACGCCGGCACCCCGATCGGCGAGCGCATCGTGGTCACCGGCCGGGTCCTGGACGGCGACGGTCATCCGGTCGTGAACCAGCTGGTCGAGGTGTGGCAGGCCAACGCCGCCGGCCGGTACCGGCATCAGCGGGACCAGCATCCGGCCCCGCACGACCCGAACTTCACCGGTGTCGGGCGGATGCTGACCGGCCCGGACGGCACCTACCGGTTCCAGACGATCAAGCCGGGACCGTACCCGTGGCGCAACCACCTCAACGCGTGGCGCCCGGCGCACATCCACTTCTCGCTGTTCGGCACCGACTTCACCCAGCGCCTGGTCACCCAGATGTACTTCCCCGGCGACCCGCTCTTCGCGCTGGACCCGATCTACCAGTCGATCACCGACCCGAAAGCCCGGGAACTGCTGGTCGCCCAGTACGACCACGAGGTGACCACACCGGAGTGGAGCACCGGTTACCGCTGGGACGTGGTGCTCACCGGCACCCACCGCACCCCGCTGGAATCCGACACCGAGGAAATCAACTGATGAGCGCGGTCCCTGGTCAGACGGTCGGCCCCTTCTTCCACCTGGGCCTGGAATACGACGCGATGAACGAGCTGGTGCCGCCGGGCAACCCGAAGGCGGTCCGGCTGCACGGCCACGTCCGCGACGGCAACGGTGATCCGGTTCCGGACGCGGTCCTGGAGATCTGGCAGGCCGACCCGCAGGGCGCCATCCTGCGGCAGCCCGGTTCGATGCGCCGCGACGGCTGGACCTTCACCGGCTGGGGGCGGGCCGCCACCGACCGGGACGGCCACTACCAGTTCTTCACCCTGGAACCGGGCGCCACCGAACCCGGCACCGCCCCGTTCTTCGCGGTCACCGTCTTCGCCCGCGGACTGATGGACCGGTTGTTCACCCGCGCCTACCTGCCGGACCTGCCGGAACTGCTGTCCGATCCGCTGCTCGGCGCGGTCGAACCGGACCGCCGCCAGACGCTGATCACCAGCCGTGAGCCCGGCGGCCTGGTCTTCGACGTGCGCCTGCAGGGTGAGGATGAGACGGTCTTCCTGACCTATCCGCGCCTGCGCGACGCCTGGGCCTGACGACGGGGTGTGTGGTGACCGACCTCCTGTGGCCCGGCGACGACCGCGCCGGTGACATCTTCACCGACGCGGCAGTGCTGGCGGCCATGGTCCGGGCCGAGGCCGCCTGGCTGGACGCGCTCGTACGGCACGGGGTCGCCGAACCGGCCGCCCACGACGACCTGTCCGGCCTGATCGGCCCGGACGACGTCCCGCTGGTGGCCGCCGGTGCCGAAGCCGGCGGCAACCCGCTGATCCCGCTGCTCAGGTTGCTCCGGGAACGCCTGAAGGCCCGCAACCCGGCCGCCGCGTCCTGGCTGCACAAGGGCCTGACCAGCCAGGACGTCATCGACACCGGGCTGGTCCTGTGTGTGCGCGACGCGGTGGCGAAGATCCAGGACGACTGCAAGATCCAGATCGAGGCTTTGGTACGTCTGGCCGCCGAGCACCGTCACACCCTGATGCCGGGCCGGACTCTGACCCAGTACGCCGTACCGATCAGTTTCGGTCTTAAAGCAGCGACCTGGCTCAACAGCATCCTGGACGCCCGGGACCGCCTCGCCCTCGCCGATCACCTGCCCGTGCAGGTCGGCGGTGCGGCCGGCAGCCTGGCCGCGCCGGTCGCGCTGGCCGGCACCCCGATCGCGGTCCGCGGCCTGATCGAGACCGCCGCCGGCACTCTCGGCCTGCCGGTCCGCGACCCGTGGCACACTGCCCGGGCCCCGCTGACCGGCGTCACCGACGCCCTGGTGACCTGCACCGACGCGTGGGGCCGGATCGCCAACGACGTGCTCGTCGGCGCCCGTCCCGAGGTGCACGAACTGGCCGAGGGAACCGTCGCCGGGCGGGGTGGCTCGTCGGCGATGCCGAACAAGCAGAACCCGGTCCTGTCGATCCTGATCCGCCGGGCCGCCCTGGCCGCCCCGTTCCTGGCCGCGACCATGCACGCGGGGGCGGCGGCGGCCGTCGACGAACGTCCCGACGGCGGCTGGCACATCGAGTGGGCCACTCTGCGGACGGTGGCCCGCCGTACCGTCACGGCCGGCTCGCAGACCGCCGAACTACTGGCCGGTCTCCAGGTGGAGAAGTCCTGGATGACCGCCAACCTGGCCGCCGCCCGCCCCGGAATCGACGCCGAACAACGGTCGGTCGGCACCGACCCCGGCGAGCCCTACCGGGGCGCGACCGACGAGATCATCGACGCCGCCCTGGCCCGAGCCGGGAAAACCCGCCGAGAGGGACCGATTTGCTGACCGCGACCACCTTCACCGACGCCCCAGGGCGCCCGTTGCTGCTGCTCGGGCCCT
The DNA here is from genome assembly GCF_900104725.1 of Actinoplanes derwentensis. Taxonomy (NCBI): domain Bacteria; kingdom Bacillati; phylum Actinomycetota; class Actinomycetes; order Micromonosporales; family Micromonosporaceae; genus Actinoplanes; species Actinoplanes derwentensis. Next base: position 4,306,515 of record NZ_LT629758.1, on the reverse strand, counting down.
CGATCGGGACCACCGCGCAAACGCTCTGGTCAGCCGCTGCCGGGCGGCTCTACGGGCGCTACCACGTGGTCGGCTGGGACCTGCCCGGCCACGGGCGCAGCGCCCCGGCGACCGGGGCGTTCACCGTCGCCGACCTGGCCCGCGAGGTGCTCGCCCTGGCCGATCGGATCCGGCCGGGGGAGTCGTTCGGCTTCGCCGGGGACTCGCTGAGCGGCGCGGTCGGCCTGCAGTTGCTGCTCGACGCGCCCGAGCGGGTCACCGGTGCGGTGCTGCTCTGTACCGGCGCGAAGATCGGCGCGGCGCCCGCCTGGCACGACCGGGCGGAACTGGTACGGGCCGAAGGCATCGAGGCGGTGGTCGCCGGATCGCGGGAGCGCTGGTTCGCTCCGGGGTTCAACGGCACGGAACCGCTGATCGCGGCGCTGCGCGCGACCGATGCCGAGAGCTACGCGCGCGCCTGCGAGGCCCTCGCCGGGTTCGACGTGCGGGACCGGCTCGCCGAGATCGCCGCCCCGGTGCTGGCCGTTGCCGGGGCGCACGACAAGCCGACCCCGCCGGACAGCCTCCGGGAGATCGCCGATGGTGTTCTGACCGGGCGCCTGGTGGTGCTCGACGATGTCGCCCACCTGGCCCCGGCGGAGAGCCCCGAGGTCGTCGCGTTCCTGCTGGACCAGCACTTCGACGAGCAGCGGGCGGCCGGTATCACGGTCCGCCGGGAGGTGCTCGGCCCGGCGCACGTGGACCGGGCCACCGCCGCGACCACGCCGTTCACCCGCGACTTCCAGGACATGATCACCCGGTACGCCTGGAACGAGATCTGGACCCGCCCCGGCCTGCAGCGCCGGGACCGTTCGCTGATCACCCTGACGGCCCTGATCGCTCTCGGGCATGATGAGGAGCTGGCGATGCACGTCCGGGCCGCCCGCACCAACGGGCTCTCCGACGACGAGATCAAGGAGCTGATCCTGCAGACCGCGATCTACTGCGGTGTACCGGCCGCCAACACCGCTTTCCGTATCGCTCAACGGGTTCTGGGGGAATCACCGTGACCGACTCGTTCGTCTACGCCGCCGCCCGTACCCCGTTCGGCCGCTACTCCGGCGCGCTCGCCGGTGTGCGCCCCGACGACCTGGCCGCCACCGCCCTGACCGGCCTGCTCGCGAAGGCCTCCGAACTCGACCCCGCCAACATCGACGACGTGCACTGGGGCACCGCCAACGGAGCCGGCGAGGACAACCGCAACGTCGGCCGGATGGCGGTCCTGCTCGCCGGGCTGCCGACCAGCGTGCCCGCGAACACCGTCAACCGGCTCTGCGGCTCCAGCCTCGACGCCGCGATCATCGGTTCCCGTGCCATCGCCGCCGGGGAGGCCGAGATCGTGGTGATCGGCGGTTCCGAGTCGATGAGCCGGGCCCCGTGGGTGCTGCCGAAACCGTCGGGCGGATTCCCGGCCGGCAACCTCGAAGCGGTCTCCAGCACCCTCGGCTGGCGGATGGTCAACCCGCGGATGCCGGCCGAGTGGACGGTGTCGCTGGGGGAGTGCAACGAGCAGCTCGCCGACCGGTACGGGATCTCGCGGGAACGACAGGACGAGTTCGCCGTACGATCGCATGTCCTCGCCGACAAGGCCTGGACCGACGGCTTCTACCAGGATCTGACGGTGCCGGCCGGCGACCTCGGCGACCGGGACGAGAGCATCCGGGCCGACAGCAGCACCGCGAAGCTGGCCGGCTTGAAACCGTCGTTCCGTCCCGACGGCACGATCACCGCCGGTAACGCGTCGCCCTTGAACGACGGCGCGGCGGCCGTCCTGCTCGGCACCGCCGCGGCGGCGTTCCAGATCGGCTACGACCCGATCGCGCGGATCGCCGGCCGGGCCGCGCACGCCCTCGACCCGCAGGACTTCGGGTTCGCCCCGGTCCAGGCGGCCGAGAAGGCCCTGCAGCGGGCCGGTATCACCTGGTCCGACGTCGGCGCCGTCGAACTCAACGAGGCGTTCGCCGTACAGTCCCTGGCCTGCATCGACGCCTGGGGCATCGACCCGGAGATCGTCAACACCCGCGGCGGCGCCCTGGCCATCGGCCACCCGCTCGGCGCGTCCGGCGCCCGCATCCTCGGCACCCTCGCCCACGTCCTGCGCGAACGCGACCAGCGCTGGGGCGTGGCCGCCATCTGCATCGGCGTCGGCCAGGCCTTGGCCGTGGTCCTGGAGAGCGCCTGAGCGAGGGTGGATCACATCCTGACCCGGCACATGGTCGGATCGCGACCATGAATCCATCTCGTTCGATGTGGCGTGTGATCGAGCCACTGCAGTTAGCCGCCGCGAACCTGGACCTGGGTTGGCCCGACGAACCGCACCTGATCCTCTGGCAGGCGGCGACCATCCTGCGCGAGCACCGCGGCGACGGCCACATGGCCGCCGCCCTGACCGCGGGTTTCGACCCCTGCGAGTTGCTGGTGTCGTTCGCCTCGATAGGCGCCGTCGCCCCCGAGGTCCTCGCGAGCCGGGGCTGGACCGCCGACGAATGGCAGGCCGCCCTGGACCGCCTGACCGCCCGGGGCTGGACGACCTCTGGCGGCACCGCGACGCCCGCCGGCGCGGAGGCCCGAGCCGCCTTGGAAACCCGAACCGACGAACTGGCCGTCGCCCCATGGCTGTCCCTGGGTCCGGCCGCCGCCCGGTTCGCCCAGTTGGCCGGCCCCTTGGCGGCCCGGGTCGCCAACTCCGGCCTGCTACCCCGAACCAGCACCCTGGCACTGAGATAGCCCCGCCCCGTCTCCCACGCCCGCTGCCGGGCCGCCCGTCACCGGCTGTCGCAGCGTGTCCGGATGTCGTAGGAGTGGACGGCCACCGTCAGAGCGACGATCCACACCGTGAACTGGACGAACTCGTAGACCCCGGTCCACGGGTTGAAGATCTCCTCCGGCGCGCCCAGCTGAACGAAGGTGAGCACGAACGCGAACAGCGTGTATCCGCTCAGTGCAGCCACCAGCGCGTATCCCGCAACGATGAGCAACAACCGTGGCACCCGCCGCCCTGCCACCCCCGGAACCCATCCCGGAAACACCAGCCCCCGCGGCTGAATCAGTGCGAACGCCAGAATCACCGGCAGCACGGCGAGCCCGTTCAGCACCCACAGGTAGGCCGCGCCGCCGTTCGCGTACCACCGCGCGAATCGTTCCGGGTCAGCGAACAACGGAATCCCGGCGGCCCACACCAGATGCAACGGCAGGAACCCGCCGGCCGCCAGCGCCGCCACCCACCCGGCCGTGACGGCTCGCCGGGCAGGCAGCCGCTCCCGGGGTTCGGCGATGACATCAAGGGTGTTCCGGAGTTCCCCGTGAATGTGCACAGATGCATTGTCATGAATCCCCGGCCGCGGCGGGACCCTGTCCCCGGAGTGTCAGTGACGCGAATCCGGTGACCGCGGTGGGTCCGGTGCGGGGAACGCGGTGCAGCGGCACCGGGCTGCCGGTGCCGCTGCATGCGCTCGGTCACGGCGGGGACCATGGCCGGGGTCTCCGGCGGGCGTTGGCGGGCCGCCGGAGAGACGGGGCGAGGTGGGGCTGCCTCGGTCCCGGTTGAGGTTCAGCACTGCGTGGCCTTCGGGGGTGGTCACGCGGGTGGTGGCTGGCCTCCGTTCTGGACTCGGGGGACGGCTAGACCTGGGAGCGCTCCCATTAACCGCACTGTAACAAAGATGAACCGGGAGGGGGAAGAGTTACGTGGTGGCCGCGCAGGCCACCGTCGGCGCGACCGGGCTTCCCGAGCCGAGGAACCCGAAACTGGTACTGGCCCCGGCCGCCACACTGCCGTTGTACGACACATTCGTCGCCTGGACCGAGTTCCCGTTGGTGGTGATGGTCGCGTTCCACGCCTGCGCGATCGAAGGCGTGCCGGGGTAGGTGAGGGTGACGATCCAGCTCTTGATCGCCGTACTCCCCGCAGTGATCTTGATTTCGCCCTGATAGCCGCCCGACCACTGTGACGTCACCGCGTGGGTGCCCGCGCAGGAGCCGTTGACCGGCGGAGTGGAGGTGGACGGCGACGCAGACGCAGACGCAGACGCCGAGGGCGACGTGGACGGCGACGACGACGGGGAAGTCGACGTGCTCGGCGACGGTGAGGTGGTGCCGCCGAAGTTCACGTCGCTGCAGAAGTAGTACGACTGGTCCGAGTGGCTGGCCTGCCAGATCGTGTAGACGACGGCCCGCCCGGACCGCCCGCTCGTGCTCACCGGGATGTCCTGCTGCACGCCGTTGGCCAGCTGCTGGGTCCACTGTGCCGCCGGGGTGTTCGGCACCGTGGTGAGAAGTTGCAGGTCCGACCACTTCAGAGCCGTGGTCACCGGGTTGTATCCGGCCTTGCTGACGTACACCCGGATGTAGTCGGCCCCGTGCCGGGCCCCGTCGAACAGCGACACCGTGAACGAGTTGCCGATCGACGTGGCCTTCCAGTCGCCGATGGCGTCCATGGCGTTGTACCGGCCGCTCTCGGTGTGGCCCGCGCTGCACAGCTGCCCGTCGGGGATGACTGTCTCGTGCTGGCCGGCGACACCTTCCCGGTAGAGGCCGTTCCAGTTCCACATGGCGTTCGGGTTGGCCTGCCACGCCTGCCAGCACATCGGGTCCTGGGTGGCCATGGCCGGGTTCTGGAAGTCGGAGCCCCAGCGCTCGAAACAGCCGTAGTTGCGGGAGGCGGGACTGACGACGTTGCCGTGCGCGGCGGCCGGGCCGGACGGCACGAAGACGAGTGCGAAGGTCGCGGCGAGCGCGGCGACCACCGCGGAGATCAGAAACTTGATGCGCATGAACTCAGCACTCCTGAGCGAAGGCCGTCGACATGGACGGCCGGCTGCGGTGGACTGCGCGCAAGCTGCCCGTGCTCGCGCGCACCGCGTGACCCCGAAGGCAGTGCTGTGGCCACAGCTTCACCCATCGATCGAACTAAGTCAATGCGAAATTGGCGTGCCCCGCGGCGGGCGGATGCCTACGGTGAGGGGATGTCCGTTGACACCGCGCACGCCGCCGGCCTCCTGATGCTGCTGTCCCACCCGGTCCGGCTGCGGGCCTTCGCCGAGTTGGCCCGGCACGCGAAGGACGGCTGCACCATCTTCGAGATGTCGATCCACCTGGACCTGCCGAAACCGGAGGTCGCCGAGCTGCTCGGCCGCCTGGTCGGCGCGGGCGTGGCCACCGGCACCGGCAACGGCTACTACCGGGCACGTGACGGCGTGCTGCGCGAGGCGGCCGAGGCCCTGGACCGGGGACAGCCGATCGCACCGCTGCTGGCGGAGTACCCGAAGCTCCGCGCCTACTTCTCGCACGGCCGGCTGAGCAGTCTGCCCCCGACGCTGAGCGAGAAGGCCCGGCAGATGGCCGAGCTGTTCGCCCGGTTCGTGGCCGTCGACGGCGTCCTCACCGAGACCGAGGTCAACACCCGGATCGCGGCGGCCGCCGACGACGTGGCCGCGGTGCGCCGCATGCTGGTCGAGTCCGGCTGGCTGGAACGAGACCGGGCCGGCTCGTCGTACGGCTCCGGCCGCGCCCTGCCGGGAGTCCCGGTGTGATGACGGCCCGGTGTGACGACGGCGCCCACCATTAGCCGCACCGATGGCAGCGATCACCGATGCGACGTTCCCTGACGCCGGTCCGGCCGGAACAGTGATCCCCAGCCACACCCGCTGCGGAAGGGGACCGCGATGCCAGCACGAGGCTCGACATCAACACCAGGCCGGAGGCACAGTACGACCACCGTCCCCGCCCACCGTACGGCGCTGCCGGTATGAAGTTGGCGACCTTTCGGCACGGCGGCCGTGAGCGGACCGGGATCGTTCTCCTGGAGGACCGCCGGGTGCTGCCGTTCGCGGGCGGCCCCGGCATGCGGGCGATCATCGAGAGCGGCGAACTGCCGGACACCACCGATCCGGTGTCGCTGAGCGATGTGCGCCTCGTCGCGCCGCTGCGGCCGGCCTCACTGCGGGACTTCGTCGCGTTCGAGGAGCACGTCGACGGCGTCCGGCGCAGCATCGACGGCTCCGGCGGGGTGCCCGAAGCCTGGTACGACGCACCGACCTTCTACTTCACCAACCCGCACCGCATCCTCGGCCCGGACGACGACGTGGCGTTCCCGGCCCGCTCGGTGGCCCGCGACTTCGAACTCGAGGTAGCGGTGATCGCCGGTCCCGGCGGTTCGGTCTTCGGCTACACGGTCCTCAACGACTGGTCTGCCCGTGACCTGCAGAAACGCGAGATGCAGGTGAACCTGGGCCCAGCCAAGGGCAAGGATTTCGCCAGCAGCCTCGGCCCGTGGATCGTGACCGCCGACGAACTGGACGACCGCAAGGACACCGACGGTTTCCTCGACCTGTGGTGCACCGCCACGGTCAACGGCACCGAGATCGGCCGTGACCTGCTCGGCAACATGGGCTGGACCTTCGAGACCATGATCGATTACGCGGCGCGGGACAGTGTGGTGGTGCCCGGCGACGTACTCGGCTCCGGCACCGTGGGCAACGGCGGCTGCCTGGCCGAACTCTGGGGCCGCAACGGCCGCCCGGACCCACTGCCCCTGCGCGACGGCGACGTGGTGACCCTGACCGTCGAAGGCATCGGCAGCCTCACCAACCGCGTCGTCACCGCACCGCCCACCGGCGATCTCCCACCGGTCCGCCGCCGAGATCAGGCACGGGCCCGCGCGGCGAGGTAGGGGGTGGGGGCGCGTCGGTAGACACGCCCCCACCGGCGGAACTCAGGCAGTGGCGGCCGCCGGTTCCGCAGCTGGGCGGCGCTTGGCCACCCAGCGCTCGAAGATCAGTGTGGTGAGCGGTGGGATCGACGCGGCCAGGCCGAAGAGGGTCCGCCACAGGGACCATCGCTCGGCCCGCGCCACCCACAGAGTCGCGATCAGGTAGGCGATGAACAGGCCCCCGTGCAGCCTCCCGAACAGCCACACCCCGGCCTCGGTGGTCTCCGTGACGTATTTCAGGAACATCCCGACGAGCAGCCCGGTCCACGAGAAGGCCTCGGCGATCGCGGTGATCCTGAAGATCCGGAACGGTTCCAACTCTGACTCCTTCTCCACCTGGTCAGCAAGAAGGTTACGGCCGGGAAGATGAAAGTTTCCTGGCAGCCGGTTGACCCGTTATATCCGGATTTATTGGGTATCCCACTCCTGAACAGATCAATCGAGGGGGAACCGTGCCGGACATCGTGGAAATCATCAAGGAACAGCACCGCCAGGTCGACGACCTGCTGACCCGCGCCGAACAGGACGGTGCCGACCGGGCGGCCATCATGCAGGAGGTGGCCCGGCTGCTGTTACCGCACTCCGAGGCCGAGGAGGCGTTCGTCTATCCACGGATCCGCGACCTGGCCGCCGAAGCGGGCGAGGAGGTCCGGGACGGCACCGCCGAACACCACCAGGTCGAGGAGATGCTCACCGCACTGCTGCGCGGCGACAGCGACGACCCCGGTTACGACGGGACGATCGCGGCGATCGCCGGCGAGCTGCGCCACCACGTGCAGGAAGAGGAAGAAGATCTTCTCCCGGTCCTCGCCGGCCGGCTGGACACGGCCGAGCGCGAGGAGATGGGCCGTCGTTTCGCCGAGGCCACCACCGGCGGGCTGCCGGAACACGCCTCGACCCGCCGCGAACTCTACGATCTGGCCCGGGAACAGGACGTCCCCGGTCGTTCCCGGATGAACAAGCAGGAACTGGCCGAGGCGGTCGGCGAGAGCTGACCGGGGTGCCGCGGGCCCGGGAATGCCGGACAATCGGGGGATGGTTCAAGCAGCGCTGCCGGACAGGATGCGCCCGTGCCGGCGATGCGGGCACCCGACACGGGTGGATCGCATGGTCCAGGGTTACGGGCGCAACTGTGCCGCCGCTCTCGGGCTGATCGGTGGCACCGTCGACACCGGGCATTCCGGGCCCGACCTGCTCGACCTGATCGAGATGGAACCGGAGGACAGCTGTGACGGTTTCGACCGTCCCGCCGACGCCGGAATCGCCATCGCCCGCCGGCGTCGGCCCGGGGCGGCCATCGTGCCTCGCCCCGGGTTCCGCTGACCACCCGAACCCGGCGTCAACCGGCGTTCATAATCAGGCCCACACAGCCGCACGCCACCAGCACCGCCACCGTGGCCAGCAGGATCCACGCCCCGATCACACCCGGATGCCGCTGCGGGGGAACACCGATCGCCCCGCCCAGCAACGACAGCAGCGGAGCCCGGTACTCCAGCTCCACGGTCCGGCCGGACAGCGCGATCACCGTGGTCTCGGCAGCACCGCCACGAGCCGACACCTTCGCCGGGCGGGGTACGTGGACATGCACGTGATGCTCACCGATCGTCACCGACTGCACCACCCGCCCCCAGTGCGCCGGAACCCCCTGCCCGTCGATCTCCAGCACCGGCGTACGGCGGCGCAACAGGAACGCCAGCGGCGCGTACCGCAGCGTCACCGCCACGGCTGAACCGCCGTGACGGTGCGGCGTGTCGATCGGCGGAAGACTGGGGGAGAAGGGCCGGTAAGGCGGCGCGATGGTGGCCATGGCCCGCGCAGAATATGCCGGACCGGGAGCCCGGCGGAAGAGCAGTGGTCCTAAGTGGAACAGGCAGGGCAGCCGGACAGTGCCCGTACGGTTACCATGGGTCCGGCCCGACAGCGCTCCCGGAACCGGAGGACAACCGCCGTGACCAGCGAGGACACCCCGCCCAAGGTGGACACCAAGACCGTGTCACCGGCCCGCCGGTGGAACTACTGGCTCGGCGGCAAAGACCATTTCCAGGTCGACCGTGACTCCGGTGAGATGATCGCCGCCGCCTATCCGGCGGTCCGCACCACCGCCCGTCAGGGCCGGGCCTTCCACAACCGGGCGGTTCGGCACCTGGCCGAGGCCGGCATCCGGCAGTTCATCGACATCGGCACCGGCCTGCCCGCCCCGGACAACACCCACGAGGTGGCCCAGCGGATCGCCGCCGAGTGCAAGGTCGCCTACGTCGACAACGACCCGATGGTCCTCGCCCACGCCCGGGCCCTGATGATCGGCGGCGTCACCACCTACGTCGACGGCGACCTCAACGATCCCGGCGACATCCTCGGCTCGGCCGACCTCAAGGAGACCGTCGACCTGTCCCGCCCGGTCGGCATCCTGCTGATCTCGGTCCTGCACTTCATCCCGGACGACGGCAAGGCCCGTGAGGTGGTCCGCGAGCTGCTCGACGCGGCCGCCCCCGGCAGCTACCTGGTCGCCACCAACTCGACCAAGGACTTCGTCCCACCCGAGGTCGGCGCCCGCTACGACGCGATGCTCGCCTCCGGCGCCGTCGACGCCTGGCCCCGCGACCACGCGGTCTTCAGCGGCTTCTTCGACGGCCTGGACCTGATTGATCCCGGCGTGGTGGCGATGAGCGAGTGGCGCCCCGAGCAGCAGACCCGCCCGGCCCCCGCCGAGGTCTCGATGTACGGGGCGGTCGGCCGCAAGCCGTGACCTTGCACGATCGTCGTAATCTCATGGGGCGAGATCGTGTGGTACCTGCGATTTCTCAGCGTTCCCTCAGCGGTCGTTGCTAGTTTTCCAAGGCACATTGAGTTTGTAGCGGGAGAACAACGTGGTCTTCAAGAAGTTGCTCGGCGCCCTCGGAGTCGGCGGGCTGAGTGTGGACACTGTGCTGTCCAACCCCAGCACCTACCCGGGCGCTCAACTGACCGGCAACGTCAACCTGATCGGCGGCACCCAGGACGCCGACATCGAGCACATCACCCTCGGCCTCGTCACCCGGATGGAGGTGGAGGGCGGCGGCGGTGACTACTCGGCCGTCAGCGACTTCCTCCGGATCCCGGTCACCGGCCCGATGCGCCTGGCCCAGGGCCAGCGTCTCGCCCTGCCGTTCCGCATCGACATGCCCTGGGAGACCCCGATCACCGCGGTGTACGGGCAGAACCTCCGTGGCATGGTGATGGGCGTCCGCACCGAGGTCGCGATCGCCCGGGCCATCGACAAGGGCGACCTGGACCCGGTCCACGTGCACCCGCTGCCCATCCAGCAGCGCATCCTCGACGCGTTCGCGCAGCTCGGTTTCCACTTCAAGTCCGCCGACCTGGAGTACGGGCAGATCTACGGCGTCCACCAGACCCTCCCGTTCTACCAGGAGATCGAGTATTTCCCGCCCCAGCAGTTCTCGTCCGCCGGCATCAACGAGGTCGAGCTGACCTTCGTGACCAGCCCGCACCAGGTCGAGGTCGTGCTCGAATTCGACAAGCGGGGCGGCCTGTTCACCCAGGGCCACGACACCTACGGGCGGTACACGGTGTCGCACGCCGACGCGGACACCACCGACTGGCGTCAGGTCGTCGACGGCTGGGTGCGCCAGGCGGTCGACCGGCGCAAGTCGGCGCCCGGCTTCGGTCACCCGCAGCCGGGTTACAGCCACCCCCAGCAGGGCTACGGCCAGCCGTACGGTCAGCCGGGTTATGGGCACCAGCAGCCCGGTTACGGCCAGCCCGGGCACCACGGCCACTACCGTCGCGGCGGCCACCACGGCTCCGGCATGGGCGGCATGGCTATGGGCGTCGCCGGTGGTCTGGCCGCCGGTTACGTGGCCGGCGAGGTCTTCGACGAGATCGGTGACGCCTTCGAGGGCGACGACGAGTGACGTTCTGAACCACTGATGAGGGGCACGGGCCCCTCATCAGTGGTTATTTCCCCCTCACTCTATGGGAAATGGGTGACGGTGTAACGCGCGCGACCTACGTTGCAGGCAAGGCGAAGCAACCGTAGGGAGCCGTAATGAGCATCGACATCACCCGCATCGGTGGCCGGATCGGAGCGGAGATCTCCGGAGTCGACCTGACCCGGGAGATCACCGAGACCAGCGCCCGCGAGATCCACGACGCCCTGGTCGCCCACAAAGTGCTCGTCTTCCGGGGCCAGCACCTCGACGACGACCAGCACCAGCGGTTCGCCTCGATCTTCGGCACCCTCACGCTCGCCCACCCGACCGTCCCGTCCGTCGACGGCCAGGCCAACGTCCTCGAAGTCGCCGCCGGCCCCGGTGCCCGCGCCAACGCCTGGCACACCGACGTCACCTTCGTGGTCGCCCCGCCGAAAGCCACCACCCTGCGCAGCCTGGTCATCCCGCCCTACGGTGGCGACACCCTCTTCTCCAACACCGCCGCCTACTCCGACCTGCCCGACCACCTGCGCATCCTGGCCGGCCGCCTGTTCGCCGAGCACTCCAACGAGTACGACTACGCGGAGCACCCCCAATTCCTCTCCGCCGAGGTCGAGGCGTACCAGAAGGTCTTCACCTCGACCCGCTACCGCACCGCCCACCCGGTGGTCCGCGTCAACCCGGACTCCGGCGTGCCGAACCTGTTCATCGGCAACTTCGTCGTCGGCCTCATCGGCCTGTCCAAGACCGAAGGCCGCGACCTCCTGCGCCTGCTCCAGCACTACGTGACTCGGCCGGAGAACACGCTGCGCCACAAGTGGCAGGTCGGCGACATCGTCGTCTGGGACAACCGCAGCACCCAGCACTACGCCGCCGACGACTACGGCGACCTGCCCCGCAAACTGCACCGGGTGACCGTCGCCGGCGACGTCCCCTACAGCACCGACGGCACCAAGAGCTGGATCCTGGAAGGCGACGAGGCCACCCACTACACCCCACAGGTGCAGTGACGCCCCTGTCTCCGGCCGGCCCGCGGCGGTCTACCCGCGGCGGGCTAGCCGTAGCTCAGACAGGTAACGCTTGACTATCCGGCCGCCGTGGTCCTCGTCGATCTGCCGTCCGATCGCCGCGAGCAGGGCCGCCCGCCGGCTCGGTGACAGCGAGCGGGTGGGGGAGTAGGTCAGCAGCAGATCCAGGTACTCGCCGGTGGAGTAGGTGGCGTCCCACTCGTACCGATGAAAGATCGGCGCCTGGAAGCGGTCCGACTCCAGGATCTCCGCGTCGTCGACCGGGATCTCCGCAGCCGGGCGCAGCCGCTGATCCGGATCGGTCTTCGGATCCCACCGCTCGTAGTGCTCCTGCACCCGCGCGAAGAACCCGGCCGTACCGCCCGCGATGTGATGCGTCGTCACCGTCGCCAGCAGACCACCGGGGCGCAGCGCGTCCGCGGACTTCTCGATCCGGACCCGCGGGTCGATCCAGTGGAACGCCGTCGCCGCCAGCACCACGTCGAAGGGCTCCACCGGCAGCGGCCACTCCTCGAACGCGCAGACCTCCACCAACACGCGCGGAAACGCCGCCAGATTACGGCGGGCCACCTCAGCCAGCGCCGGGCCCAACTCGACCGCCGTGACCCGGTGACCGCGCTCCGCCAACGGCACCGTGGCCTTACCGGTGCCGGGGCCGATCTCCAGGACACTCGCCGGAGGCGGGGCACCGGCGGCCGCGAGATCTTCGAAGATCTCCGGCGGGTACGTGGGCCGGACCCGGTCGTACCGATCAGCCTCGGTGTCGAAGATCCGGCGCAGCTCTGTCGTCATGCACTCAGGATGTCGTGTCCCGGCATCCGACGGGCGCCTCCGGGCCGGTGCGCTCAGATCCCGGCTGAACTCAGATCTCGGCGGGTTCCGTCTGCCGCCGGGCCTCCGTCACGTCGGCCATCAGCCGGTCCCAATCCTCGTCGGGGCGGAACCGCGCCATCCGGATCTGCTTGGCCGACCGTGCCGACGTGTACTCCCACCAGGCCGCCACCCGCACCGGCCACAACCCGACCCGCACCGCCCCGGCGATGAAACAACGATGCGCCAGCAGCGTGGCAGCCAGTATCTCCGGGTCCAACTCCACCGCGGGATCATCGATCGCCTTGCCCAGCGCGCGTACGTCCCGGTGCATCTCCGAATAGCCGAGCATTCCCGGCATGGCCGGCACCAGCAACTCGTCTTCCGGATCCACCACCGAATCCGCGTAGACCGGGGAGAAGACGACGTCATCCACCGTGATGATCAAAGGGAGGGACTCGCGACCGCGCTTGATATCCACCTGGACGGCCGGCGCACCCGTCGGCACCGCGACCTCATAGGCGTCCAGCACATCCCGGAAGAGCAGCCGGGCGGTGTCACCGATCGCCGGCACGTGCACCGTGACGATGCCCGGGACCGCGGTCACCTCGGTGCCGGGAACCTCGGCGATCAGATCGGCGAGCTCATCAGTGCGCATGCGTCGGTTATATGCCCTGGGCGCACGCCCGCGCAGCCCTGCGACAGGCCTGATTCCGCCGGTCGTCGCGGCAATCCCGCCAGCCGCCTCCGCCGCTTGATCCTTTTCGCCCCCGCCCGCTCCCTTCGCCTTGCCTGTCGCTGGATCCTGCTTTCCCTCTTCTCGCCGCTACCTACTGCCCTCCCCGGCTCCTCTCTGCCCTCCCCGGCTCCGCACTTACGGAATCTGAGGAAATTGGACGATTTATTCGTGTGATCGCCGTCGCGGGACCCCGATTTGGCGTTGCTGGACGGGGCGAGTAATGTTTACCGAGCCGCCAGGGAGACGGGCGAGCGAGCGGGACCTGATCCAGGGCCCGGCGCGGCCGTCCTGGGGGAAACCCATTAAGCTTTGTCAGGCGATCTTCGGGTCGTGTTGGTTTTGGGTGTCTGCTGTTTTTGTGGTGTGGAATTCGGTTGCGAAACACGGATTTGACACGGCGGAAACGGCGGGTAAAGTAGAGCGAGTGCCCCGGGCAACGGGCCGCGAAAGCGGTGCGGAGATGGTGTGCGGTTGTTCTTTGAGAACTCAACAGGGTGCTTGATAAGCCAGTGCCAATTATGGCAATACCCCGGCCTATCTCTTTGATTAGAGTGGGTTTGGGATTCCTTTGGCAACATTTTGTTGCCGAGACGCTTTTCCAAAGATTTTGTTGGAGAGTTTGATCCTGGCTCAGGACGAACGCTGGCGGCGTGCTTAACACATGCAAGTCGAGCGGAAAGGCCCTTCGGGGTACTCGAGCGGCGAACGGGTGAGTAACACGTGAGTAACCTGCCCCAGACTTTGGGATAACCCCCGGAAAC